>JAXDQP010000045.1:0-32960 GCA_034667745.1 Thermoplasmata archaeon | reverse complement strand
CGCCGGCGAGTTCCGCAAGCTCGTCGACGAGATGCAGCGCAACATGCAGGAGGCCCTCAAGGACCTCGGCAGCGACCCCAGCAAGAGCTTCGTCGGCGGCTTCAGCGTCAAGCTCGGCCCCGACGGCAAGCCCACCGTCAACACCTTCGGCAACAAGCCCACCGTCCGGGCCCCCGCCGGCGCGGGCGTCCCCACCATCGCCACCGACGAGCGCGAGCCCCTCACCGACGTCATCGACGACGGCAAGCGCATCGCCGTCACGATGGAGATTCCCGGCGTGGCGCGCGAGGACATCGACCTCAACATGACCGAGACGGAGCTGGAGATCTCCGTCGACAACGAGAAGCGCAAGTACCACAAGCGCGTCAAGCTCCCGGCCAAGGTGGACCCCGCCACCACGAAGGCCACCTACACCAACGGCATCCTCGACGTCACGGTGCAGAAGACCAACCCCTCCACCGGCGTCCGCATCGCCGTGGAGTAGGCGTGCGCAGCCCACCCGGCCCCGCCCGGCCGACCCGGCCGACCGGAAGGGTCATAGGCAGCAGAGAAGGTAGGGTCCCGCCCGCAGGGGCTTGGTAGGGACATGGGAGAAGAATTCGACGACGCGGACGACGGCGGAGAGGAGCTGTTCAACGAGGACCCGGACGACAACGCCACCACGTTGCGCCCCGGCGTCAAGAAGCACGTCTGCCCCAAGGACAACATCAGCCTCGAGTACCGCGTCGAGGGCCGCTTCGTCATCCGCTTCTGCAAGAAGTGCGGGTACGAGGAAGAGGACTGACGGCCGAAGGGCCTTCGAGGAACCGGCGGCCACGCCGCCAACGCCCCTCGCCGCGCGGTCGCCCAATCCGGTTCGCCTCGTTTATTGGGCTCCCCCGGTTGGCGCGGCTTGTGCGCCTTCGACCGCTTCTCCTCTGCGCCGTGGCCGCGCTCCTGGCCGGCTGCTCGCTGCCAGACCCCAAGGTCCACGTCGCCGCCGACAACACGAGCGGCCAAGACGTGCAGGGGCACGTTGCCGCCCGGTTCGACCGCAAGGGCGGCGCGTCCGCCGTCGTCCTGGAGTGGTCCGGCACCCTCACCCAGGGGGCGTTCCAGGTCGGCACCTTCCAGCGGCCCTGCCAGGACGGCAGCGTCGGCGTCGTGACCTACAACGCGACCTTCGGCGGCCACTCGTTCGAGCGGGCGCAGGAGTGGGCCCCCGGCCGCTGCTACGAGCAGCGCATCACGCTGCGCGTCACGGGCAACGCGACCGCGGCGTGGGAGTTCGCCTAGGCCAGCTTCGTCGTGACGACGCAGCCGTCTTCCGTGATGACGAGCGTGGCCTCGGCCTGCGCCACCATGCCGCCGCTGGCCTCGCTCAGGGCCGGGTAGTGCTTCAGCAGCGCCTCCTTCTGGAGCTGGCCGAGGTTGAAGCCGAGCTTCATCGGCTCGATTGCGTCGACGAGCCAGCGCTCCGCGAACGGCAGCTTCGGGTGGCGCCTCTCCACCGTTGAGAGGAGCTTCTTCATCGTCGGCAGCCGGAGCGGGCGGCCGCGCTGGTAGTGGTAGATGTTGCCCGGGCCCGAGTTCTCGACGCGGCCGGCGGCGCCGTCGGTGACGAAGGGCTCGCACGCCAGGACGTCGCCGATGCGGGGGCGGCGGCCAATCTTCATGCTGACGTTTGGCACGGTGAGCCCGGCGTGCAGGTTGAACGGCTCCAGGCTGTGGCCGGTGAGGTTCTGGATGGGCCGGAAGCCGAACTCGCGCGCCGTCATCTCGATGGCCGCGCCCACGGTGCCCAGGTCCACGTTGGGGCCGATGATGCTGATGGCCTCCTTCAGGCACGCCTCGCTGGCCTCGATGAGGCGCTGCTGCGGCCCCTTGCCGTTCGCGCCGACCTCAACGGTGAGCGCGTTGTCGGAGAGCGCGCCGTTCATCTCCGCGCCGCAGTCGACCTTCACCACGTCGCCGGCCTTCAGCGTCGCCGGGTCGTCGTGCGTGGGCGTGTAGTGCGCCGCGACGTGGTTGACGCTCAGGGTGCAGGGGAACGCGAGGCCGAAGCCGGCGGCGCGGATGTGCGCCTCGACGGCGTCCACCACCTCGACGAGCCGCGCGCCGGGGACACAGAGCCCCTTGCCGAACTGGAGAGCCTCCGCAGCGGCCCGCCCGGCCTTCACCCAGTACTGGAACTGCTCGGGGGTGTCGACGGCCGGCACGCAACGCTGCGAGGCCGCCCCTCGGGATAACGGCTTCGAGCGGGGCCGTCCGTTCCCCCCTGATAGCTCCTCCGCCGTCATGGTTCTGTCCCAAGTCGGGTGGTGCGGCCCCTTGAGTGAGGGGCGTATCAAGTCGGGTGGTGGCGCTTCAGTAGCGTGGCTGGAAGTCGATGCGGCCGGCGGCCGTCACGGTGACGCCGAAGGCGTGGTCCGTGCCGAGGCAGAAGCCGTCCCGCACGAGCCCTTGGTTCAGCAGGGTTCCGTCCACGGCGAGGACGGAGATGGTCAGGCCGTCGCCGGGCAGGCACTTCAGGTCGATGGGCTCCAGGTAGAGCGTGTCGCTCTTGTGGGCGGGGGCGGAGCGGCAAACGGTCCCGGAGCCGCCGCTGGGGCCGTGTGTATAGGTGCAGATGCGGACGCTCTCGTCGCCTTCGTTGGACAGGTGGTTGATGCGGACGACGCTCGTGGCGGGGCTCGCTGCACCGCCCACGCTGGCCCCCGGCGTGTCGCCTCCGTCACCTTGCCCCAGCCGGTAGGCGACGGCGACCAGAAGCCACACAGCCACGACGGCCAGGACCACCTTCGTCCGGCCCTTCATGGGTCGCCTCTCCCGCCGCTCCGGTTCGGGCGGGGCGCTTCGAGCCTTCCGGCGACCCTCCGCCATCGCCAGGGCCTCCGGGGTGGCGGGCCGGAACCCGGTGGCGAGGTAGTCCAGGAACTCCGCGCGGGGCATGGCCTCAACCTGCCATTGGCTGCGCTCCGGCGGGGGCACCAGGGAGAGGGTGCCGCTGTTGGCGCAGTGAGGGCACACGACGGCGGCAGGCGGCTCTCCCTGGAACGGGAAGGTCTTCTCGCAATCCGGGCAGAGAACGTCCATGCTCCCGGACCAAGCCCCACGCCGTATCTGCCTTTCGCCGGTTCGGCTGTTCACCGGAGAGCGGCTTTGACCGCCCTTCGCTACGGTGAATCGACATGGCAGCCAACAGGAAGCAGACCTCGGAGCCGTGCAAGGTGGACGAGCAGGGCCGGACGTTCGTGCCCAAGGAGATTCGGGACGCCCTCGCAATGCAAGGCAAGGGCTACATCATCTGGGAAGTGGACGGCGCAGAGGTGCGCGTCCGCAAGGTCGAGTGGGTCGCGAAGTAGGACCCTCGCGGGGGGCGGGGTTTAGGTGCCCGCCACCGTTGCCGCCCCTCATGCCTTGGCTCGACACGCTAGGGGCCTTGCTGGTCGGACTCGCAACCGTCGCAGGCACCCTAGTTTTCTGATACGCCCTTGGCTTCGCGCCGAGGGCCGCTTCATCACAAACGTCATTCACCTGCCGTTGGACAGTCCGCTCAACCCGGTCTATCCCCATGTGACGGTCAGGAACGCCGGCGTGACGCGCGCAGCGTCATCGACGGCGCAGGCGTGGGCGATCGACCAGAGCGGACACCCGTGGATGATGCAGGATTGGAAGGTGGACGGCGAGAAGGCCACGCTCGGGCGCAGGCCGCAGGAAATGGGCGACATTCAGCATCGCGGCGGAGAGCGGGACCTCTGCTTCATGGAGCCAGCCTACACCCACAAGCTGGGTCACGACCTCCGCAAATGCACACTGGTCCTGGAAGTCAAGGCAGACCACATCCCTTGGGCGGTCACGAAGCGTTGGGTCTTCGCCGTCGATTGCGAGGCACGGACCATGACTCCGCTTCGCAGGGTGCAGAAGTGGCGCGCGGTCAGGTGCGTCAAACGCCGCGCAGGTAGTCACTGATGATTTGCCGGACGACCTCGGGGACACTGTCCACCTTGCGGGCCTTGCGCTCCTTCTCCAGGGCCTCCAGCATCTCCGAGGTCATGGCCACTTGCACCTTCTCCATTGCCATGCTTCCGGCCATCCATAGCAACCTATATCACTCCATCCGTCATGCTCCTATGTGTGGCTATGGCACTCCTGACTCCTTGGGCGGACCAGCGCACTCCGGCCTTGGCAATCGTCGCTCGCGGGGACCAAATCCAGTCCACCGGACCCGGCGCCTACACCGTGCAATCGCAGAGCCGACCCGGCTCCAGCTACGCGGTGACCGTCAGGGGTCGAAAGGCGTCCTGCCCCTGTGCCTTCAACGCGCAGGCGGGCACCTGCATCCACGGCCTCGCGGTCCTGCTGCAACTCGACCTCAAGGCCAGCGACAACCCGGAGGAGCAGCGAGTGGCTTGCCCCAAGTGCCGCGCCAAGGCCATCCACTACGGGGTGCGCCAGAACAAGAGCGGCCCCGTCAAGCTCTACCTATGCAAGGCGTGTGGGCACCGCTTCAGCGGACGCGAGGGCTTCCAGCGCCGCCGCACGGAGCCCAAGACCATCGCCCTCGCGCTCGACCTCTACTTCCGGGGCCTGTCGCTGCGGAAGGTGGCGGACCACTTCGAGCAGGTCCACGGCCTCAAGGTGTCGCCCATGACCATCTACCGCTGGGTTGCCCACTACGGTCGCCTTGCTGCGGAGTGGATGGACGCCCAGGGCGCGACGACCGGCCAGCGGTGGCATGTGGACGAGACGGTGGTGAAGGTGGATGGTGGCCACCGCTACCTCTGGAACGTGCTGGACGCCGACAGCCGCTTCCTGCTCGCCACCCATGTCTCCAAGAACCGCACTCTGGCGCACACCCGCGCCCCGCTCAAGAAGGCGAAGAAGGTCGCCTCGCAGAAGCCGAGCGAAGTGTTCACGGACGGCATGGGCGCCTACCGGGACGCCATCGGGAAGGAGCTTGGGCACCGCCTGACCGGCGAGGGCGCCGGCGGGTCCTGGTTCAACCCCCACCGCCGCGTCCCGAGCATCCGGGCGCCGGAGTCGAACAACCGCATCGAGCGGTTCCATGGCACAGAGAAGGAGCGCATCAAGGTCATGCGCGGCTTCGACGGCGCCAAGGGCACGGCGACTCTCATGGAGGGCTTCCGCGCCCACTACAACCTCGTTCGCACCCACAGCGCGCTCGGCATGACTCCGGCGGAGGCCGCCGGCTTCCCGCATGTGCCGGGATTCCGCTGGAGCAGGATTCTACAGGAGGCCACCCGAAATGATACACCCGCCAAGACCGACGCCTGACCACCCGACTACGGGACAGAACCCGCCGTCATCTGTGGTTCCGCGGGCGAGGACGCTGAGAAATCTCGGCAGGCTCCGCGTCCTTTGCGGAGGAGAAGGGCTACGCCTTCTTCTTCGTCTTGGCGGCGGCGTCCTTCAGGATGTCGCCGATGGTGAGGCCGGCGCCCGCGCCCGCCTTCTTGACGCCGGAGACCGCCGGGGGCGGCCCCTCGACCTTCTCCAGCAGGCTGATGCCCAGCTCCTTCTCCAGCTTCTTCACAAGGTCGTCGCCGGGACGCAGCTTGCCGGACTCAATGTGCTTCAGCTCCGGCACGCGGGCGCTGACCTTGTTGCCAAGCTGCTCGTGGCTGAGGCCCTTGGCCTCGCGGGCCTTGTGGATGCGCGGCCCATAGTCCCCCACCAGCACCTCCGCGGTCTGCGCGTCGTAGACGTTGCGGCTGGTCATCCGGGTCTGCCGCCGCTCCAGGCCCTGCTGCACCGCCGCCTGGCTGCCCGCCGGGGCGGGCGCGTCCATCGGCGTGCCGTACTTGGCGCACTCGAGCCCCAGGTTCATCACGGTGCCCTCGACCATGTAGCGCCGGGTCCCGACCTTCTTGCCGCACATCTCGCATTCAGCCATGGAGGGTCCTCCTGTTGGCCGGGGCCGGCGCGCAGGCGCCGCCCAGGGACAGGCACACGACAAGCCCTAAAGGCCGGCTGGATATGAAGGGACCTGCTGGAGAGCCGTGAGCGAGCCCCCCCTGGACGGCAGCGACGCCCCGGACGTGGACGAGCGCAAGCCCCGCAGCGCCGCCGCCAAGCTGGCGGACCTCGAGTCCCGCAACGCGGAGCTGCGCGACGACAAGCGCCGCAGCGCCACCGAGGTCAAGCACCTGCGCGAGGAGGTCCGCAACCTCACCAAGGAAATCCAGCGCCTCACCATCGAGATGGAGAAGGTCAAGCACCCGCCGCTGATTGTCGGCTCGGTCCTCGACGTGCTGGTGGACGGCCGCGTCGTCATCAAGTCCAGCACCGGCCCCAACTTCGTCGTCCCGGTCGCCGACTTCGTGGACCGCGCCAAGCTCACCCCAGGCACCCGCGTGTCGCTCTCGCAGTCCAACCTCACCGTCGTCGGCATCCTGCCCAGCAGCCGCGACCCCCTCGTGACGGCCACCGAGGTCGTCAAGAAGCCCGACGTCACCTACGCCCAGATTGGCGGCCTTGAGAAGTGCATCCAGGAGCTGCGCGAGACCGTCGAGTACCCGCTCACCCGCCCGGAGATGTTCAAGAAGCTCGGCGTCACCCCCCCGAAGGGCGTCCTGCTGCGCGGCCTCCCCGGCACCGGCAAGACGATGCTCGCGAAAGCGGTCGCCAACGCCACAAACGCCACCTTCATCCGCCTCGTGGCGAGCGAGCTGGTGCAGAAGTTCATCGGCGAGGGCAGCAAGAAGGTCCACGAGGTCTTCCAGATGGCGCGCGAGAAGGCGCCGGCCATCGTCTTCATCGACGAGATTGACGCCGTGGGCGCCAAGCGCACCGACGACGGCACGAGCAGCAACCGCGAGGTCGAGCGCACCCTGATGCAACTGCTGGCCGAGCTGGACGGCTTCGAGCCGCGCGGCGACGTCCGCATCGTCGCGGCCACCAACCGCAGCGACATCCTCGACCCCGCCCTGCTGCGGCCGGGGCGCTTCGACCGCATCATCGACGTCCCGCTCCCGACCCCCGAGGCGGTGCAGCAGATTTTCCGCATCCACACCACCGGCATGACCCTGTCCACGGACGTGGACTTCGCGACGCTCGTGGCGCGCCTCAAGGCGGTCTCCGGCGCCGACATCCAGGCCATCTGCACCGAGGCCGGCATGCGCGCCATCCGCCTTGAGCACGAGTCCATCGCGCAGGCCGACTTCCTCTCGGCGGTCAAGAAGTACGAGAAGGGCGAGCTGCACACCGGCCACGGCATGGCGCCGTCGGCCCTCTACGCCTAACGCCCACCGAACCGCGGATGGCGCGGATTTCGCGGACGAGGAATGAATCCGCGTCATCCGCGGAATTCGCGGTTGAGGGGGCAGCACCTGCTCGGGAACCTGGCTCCCTTGCATCCCGCAATCCTTGTTTCGGCGGCTGCGCGCGTCCTCTAACCACAACCTTGATGCCTGCGGGGCAAGTCAGAAGGGCATGGAGTCCCCTGGCGCAGCCCCTCCTGCTGCGCCTGAACCCGCCCCTGCCCCCGCGCCCCCGCCCGGAAAGGGCAAGCGGAAGCGCGGCCCCCGGCCCCACCCCTACGCCGACGAGGTCTCCACGGCGCGCGAGCTGAAGCTGTCGCCGACGCAGGTCACCCTGTTCTGGACCGGCCTCGCGACGGCCCTCGCGGCGGGGGGGCTGCTGCTGGCGCGCCGCTTCAGCCCGTTCGTCGGCACGGCGCCCGCCCTGCACTGGGACCTGTGGACCGACGTCCCCCTGTTCGCCGGCCTGGGCCTGCTCGGGTTCGGCTTCGTCGCCAAGCCGTGGGCGCGCCGCCTCACCATGGCGGGCTGGCTCCTCTTCGCGTCCTACTGGTCGCTCGTGGCGCAGGACCTGTTCGTGCAGGAGAACGGCGACTACGTCAACATGGCCTTCGCGCTCATCGGGACCTACTTCTTCACCTACCTCGCCTACCACCAGTGGCTCAACGAGGTGCGGCAGGTCGAGAACCGCACGGTGCGCTTCCTCAACATCAGCACCTTCGTGGCGGCCGGCTCCTACTTCGTCATCGACAAGCTGGAGCCGCTGCGCACCTGGCTCATCGTCACGGTGTCGAACCAGACGGCGTGGATGCTCGGCCTCTTCGGGCAAGGCCCCGGCAAGGGCCTCGTGTACCTCATCGACACGGCGGACCAGGAGAGCCCGACCAATTTCTTCTACACGACGCATTTCTGCGACCCCTCGCACCCCATCAAGGTCGTCGCCGACTACTGCCGCTCGCACGACCTGACGCGGCACGTGACGCCCACGGTGTCCACCGACTTCTGGGGCCCCATCCTCCACTTCAACCCGACCGGCGAGCCGGCCGCCATCATCCCGGTGACGGTCATCCTGGCCTGCACGGCGCTGCAGTCCATCATGCTCTTCGTCGGCCTCTTCATGGGCACGAGCGCCCCCCTGCGCAAGAAGCTCTGGGCCAGCGCCGCCATCGCGGCCGTCGTCTACGTCCTGAACCTGCTCCGGAACACCGGCATCATCTGGTTCTACGGCCAGGGCGTCATGTCGTTCTGGGTCATCCACGACGCCATCGGCAAGGGCGGCTCCCTCGTCGCGATGGTCGCCATCGCCTTCGGCTGCTTCGCGTGGTTCCCCGAGTTCCTCACCGCCCTCGTGGGCGTGCTGGACCTGCCGCACCGCGACGGCCCCGTGGAGCGGACGCTGCGTATCGGCCGCCGCCGCCCCGAGGCGCTGCCCGCCGCGCCGGCGCCGCACGCCCCGCCGCCGTCCCCGCCCGCGCCGCCCGCCTAGGCGCGCGGAATCCGGGCCACGAACCCTGACGGGGACGCGGCAAGGAAGCCGCCCGCGCTCTCCGCCACGCTCTCCAGCGCGTGCATCCCCTGCTGGAGGGAAAGGGGGTAGTCGGTGCGCAGCCGCACGACGCAGGCCTCGGTCTCGCGGTCGGCCATCACCGTCACCCGTGCTCCCTGGGGCGCACCGGCCACCGCGGCCGCCACCGCGTCGCGCAGGGCGGCCTCCAGCGGCGCCTGGCTGCTGCCGACGCGCATGTTCTCCCCGACCGCCCACTCCAGGTGCGCGGTGGTGGCCCCCAGGCCCCGGGCGACCACCTCGAGCGCGTGCGTCAAGTCCGCCGGCATGGAGTCTCCTGGACCGCCCCAGGATACTCAACCCCTCGCATCGTGCAGTGCCCGGCCGAAACGGGAGGGTCGCCGCGCTTCGGGAGCGGACGGCGGGGGAGGCTGCCTCGTCTCCTGTCGGAAGGCCGGTTGCTTAAAATGGCCCGCCGCGTGGCCAAGGTGTGATGCGCTATGCGCGCGGCAGCCTCGGCTGGCTGCTCCTCCCGCCCCTCGTGGCCCTCCTGCTGTGGGCGCTCGGCCGCCGCCTCGACGCGGACTGGCTCATGTGGTCGGCCCTCTTGCCGGCGGGGGTCTTCCTGTTCTTCCTCGTCTTCTTCCGCGACCCCGAGCGGACGGTCGCGGAGGGCGTGGCCAGCCCCGCCGACGGCCGGGTGGTCCGCCTCGACCAGGTCAACGACCACGACCTCGGCCCCTGCGACCGCTTCTCCATCTTCATGTCCCCCAAGGACGTCCACGTCAACCGCTTCCCCCTGGGCGGCACGGTGGTCTCAGTGACGCACTTGGCGGGCGGCCACATCCCCGCCTTCAACAAGGACAGCCACCTCAACGAGCGCGTGGAGACGCTGCTCGACACGCCGGAGCTGGGCCGCGTCAAGGTCATCCAAATCGCTGGCACCGTCGCGCGCCGCATCGTCCCCTACATCTCCGGCGGCGAGGCGGCCGTGAAGGGCGAGCGCTTCGGCCTCATCCGCCTCGGCAGCCGCTGCGACCTGCTGGTCCCGCCCGGCTCCGTGGTCTGGAAGGCCAAGCTGGGCGACCAGGTCTACGCCGGCTCGACCTCCATCGGGACGGTCGTCGGCGCCGGAACCGTTGCGGGGGTCAAGCGCTGAGCCGCGCCATCCTGCCCGGCGAGCCGGCCCCGCCGGCCACGCCCACCGGCCGCGTCCGCGCCTACCTGCACGCCGCCCTGCGCGACGAGTGGGACGGCCTCGACCGCATCAACCGCGACCTCCGCCTCGCGGACCTCTTCACCCTCGTCAACGCCCTCATGGGCCTCGGCGCCCTCGTGGCCGCCAGCCGCTCCATCGGCCTCGACTTCCTGGGCCGCCAGAACGGCATCCACCTCGCCATCGAGCTCGTGCTGGTCGGCGTCATCATGGACGGCGTGGACGGCGCCGTGGCCCGCCTGGGCAAGGGCAACGGCCCCCTCGGCGGCGTGCTGGACACCCTCGCCGACGCGGTCACCTTCGTCACCACGAGCGCCGTCGTGGCGTTCCTCTCGCTCTACGGCACCACTGGCCTCGGCCAGCACTGGTACGGCATCGCCGTCCTCGTCATCCCCATGGGCTTCTACATGGTGTGCGGCCTGCTCCGGCTGGCGCGCTTCGAGTCCCTGCGCGACGACGGCAAGAAGCGCCACTACTTCTCCGGCATCCCCACCCCCGCCGCCGCCGTGACGCTGCTGTCGCTCGTCCTGGTGCAGGTCCCCGCCTGGATTCTCCTGGTCTCGGCGCTCTACATCGGCGTGCTGATGGTGTCGCGCATCCGCTTCCCCAAGCTGCGCGGCTGGGGCGCCGTCCTCACCGTCGCCATCCTGCTCGCCGTCCTCGCCAGCTTCCCGGACGCCGCCCTCCAACGCACCCTCGCCTGGGCGCTCCTGGGCTTCATGGCGCTCTACGTCCTGGTCGGCCCGTTCTTCGTGCTGGCCCGCCACGGCCCCGGCCCCGACCTGCCCGGCATGAGGTAGCAGGTGGCGTGACATGGCGAAGGGCCGCTCCTCCATCCGCACCGCGACGGACGCGCTGCAGGCAAGCTTCCTGGAGCGCCAGCGCCGCCTCGCCGCCGACCCCACCCTGCTGCTGCCCGCCTGCGTCGGGCCGGAGCCCGCCCCGCTGGCCCGCCTGCGCCGCCAACTGGAGCGGGCGAGGGAGGGCGGCCGCCTGCCGCTGACGGCGCGCTTCGCCAAGGGCATCCTGGGCGCGCTCCGCACCGTCCGCGAGGTGGCCAAGCAGGAGGCCGCACCCCGCGTCCTCGACGCCCGCGTCGACGGCAACCGCCGCTTCTACCTCCAGCGCGGCCACACCGTGCGCCTCGTGAACCTCGGCGTGCAGAACCACGACGACCCGCTCGCGCTCATGCTCGCCTACGGCCCCCTGGCGACCAAGCACGGCCTCCACTTCTTCGCCGGCTCGAAACTCTGGTGCACCGGGACGCAGCCCAAGCCGCCGGAGCAGTGGTTCCTCGACCTCGCGCAGCGCACCGGCCTCCAGCTCACCACCGACGAGGCGGGCGGCCGCTGCCCGCACGCCGACCGCGCGCGCCTTGCGTTCACGTTCCGGGGCGGCCCCAGCCTCGCCGCGTGCGGCCCGTGCGCCCGCCGCTCCGGCCACCTGCACGGCCACCTGCTGCAGCGCGCCCTCGTCGGCAGCCAGCCCGCGCGCCCCGTCGACCTCTCCGTCCGCCTCGCCGCCGGCGGCACGCTCCCCATCCCCGAGCCGGTGCAGGCGGCCTACCGCAGCGGCCAGCTCGACGAGGAGTCGGTGCTGGAGCGCGTGCTGAAGGAGTGGCGCAGCACCGGCAGCGGCCTCCGCTTCGTCCTCGGCGGCACCGACTACGGCACCGACCAGGAGGCGTTCCTCGACGCCCTGCGGCTGGAGCCGTGGGAGCGCGCGCCGGTCCGGGCGATGACGCAGGACGGCCACGTGGGCGAGAACCCCGCCGTCGCCGACGTCCTGGCCGCGCACCGCCCCCGCCTCCCCGACGCCCTCGCGACGCTCCTGCCCGACGCCGCCGCCTTCGCCGCCAGCCACACCGGCGTCGAGGCCCGCACTCTAGTTCGCCTCGCGCATGAGGAGGCCGCGCGCCGCGCCCTCACCAAGGATCTGCCCGCCCTTCCCGGCCTCGGGCCGCTGGGGCAGTGGATTGACGGCTTCGCCCGCGACGCGCGCACCCTCGACCGCGCGCGGCTGCTCCAGGAGGTCCGCAAGCTCGTGCCGGTGAGCCGCCACCCTGCCCACCTCTACGCGTTCCTGCGCGCCGTCGGCCTGGCCGGCGAGGGCGAGCGCACCTTCAGCCTGGAGCAGCGCGAGGCCGGGACCCATTGGGAGCCGTTGGCCAGGCGCGTCCTGGAGTCCACGGGCGACGGCTACCGGGAGGCGGTCCTGGCCTACCTGCGCGAGACCGGCGCGGGCGAGACGGCGTAGGCCACGCTACTCAGGCAGGTTGTACTTCTCCGCCCGCTCGCGCATGACTCCCAGGACGCGCATCATCGCCGCGAGGTCCTCCTGCGGCAGGCCCCCCAGCAGGTCCGACATCGAGGCCTCGAAGCCCTGCCGCGCGCGCACCGTCCGCCGGGTGCCCTCGGGCGTGAGTCGGACCAGCGTGACGCGGCGGTCGTCGGGGTGGCGGGTGCGGACGGCGAGGCCGTCGCGCTCCAGGCGCTTCATGATCTCCGTGAGGTTGGCCTGCGTGACCCCCTCCAGCTCCGCGAGGCGCCCCAGCCGCAGCTCGCCGTAGCCGTGCAGGAGCCACATCAGGCGCGCCTGCGCCGGGGTGATGCCGGCCGCCTCGACGGCGCGGGAGCTGTGCGTGCGCGACGCCCACAGCGCCTGGTGCAGGGCCTCCGCGACCTCGGTCGGCGACACGCCCGGCCCCGCCTTTTCAGAGGGCACGCCCACCGAAAGGGCGGCCGGGCCGAAAGAGGTTGCGTCACCGCTCGGGCCAGACCCCCCTCAAATAATCAATGCCTAAAGTATTTCTTGGCAGGACCCCATTTTGGGCTTGGGGGACATGCCACTCACGTTGGCCTTCAGCATCCTGCTGGGCTTCCTCAGCGCCGCCCTCTTCGGCTTCGTCGGCTGGGTCATCCACCGCCGCAGGGTGAGCCCGGAGTCGCGCGCCGCCCGCGACGCCTTCGTGGTGTGGTGGGCGACCCTGAGCGTCATCAGCCTCACCAGCGCGCTCCTCCTGGGGGCGGCGACGCTCGGCCTGCACGACCTCGCCTTCGTCCTCACCCTGAGCCTCGCGCTCCTGGCCCTGCTTTGCCTCGGCTTCTGGGGCCTCCTCTCCTACCTGCTCTTCATCTACCTCAACGACAACCGCTTCCGCCTCGCGCTGAGCGGGTTCTACTTCCTGCTCTACGTCTTCCTCGTCTACATCATCCTGCGCCGCCAGCCCACCGGCGTCGTCCTCACCGACTGGAGCGTGACCCTGGCGTACGCGCAGCCCGCCGGCGCCGCGGCGTCGGTGGTCGGCCTGCTGTTCCTCCTCCCCATCATCGTGGGCGCCGGCGCCTACCTCAGCCTCTACCGCAAGATGGCCGAGCCGTGGCTGCGCCGCCGCGTCCTCATCGTCGGCACGAGCATCCTGCTCTGGTTCCTCAGCAGCGTCCCCGGCTCCACCTCGCAGCAGTTGGCGCAGGGCGAGGCGTGGCAGGTCGCGAGCCGCCTCATCGGCCTTGCCGCGACCCTGGCAATCCTCTACGCCTACACGGGCCTCAAGCCGAAGGACGCCACCGTCCCCGCGCGCCTAGAGCAAGGCTGACGCGAGGCGGCGCTGGCGCTGGCCGGAACGTCCTCGTCCGCTTGGACGGACCTCTTCGCCTAACGGGCCGTCGCCAGGATTTTCTGCGCCAGGCCCGACAGCCCGCTCTCCTTCTTCGGAGCCGCGTCGGCCTGCTGCTTGAGGATGGCGCCGCCGAGGGTCTGGCGCTGCTCCTCGTAGAACAGCCCGGTGACCCAGTGGTCGTTCATCGCCGCGTGCAGCGCCGCGAACTTGTCGTGGCGGTCGTGCGTCGGCTCGAGTTGGCGCTGGTTCGCCTTCGCGGCCTCGTAGATGTCGTGGAACGTCACGCAGGGGCTGATGACCTGCAGGAAGGCGTAGCCCTCGTGCGCGATGGCCGCCTTGATGAGGTCGGTGAGCTCCTTGACCTTGCCCGAGTAGGCGCGCGCGACCCAGGTGGCGCCCGAAATCATGGCAAGCGCCAGCGGGTTGATGGGCTGGTCCGCCGAGCGCTCGGCGTTGCTGAACGGCGTCGTCTTGGTCTTGAGGCCAAGCTCGGAGGTGGGCGAGGCCTGGCCCTTGGTGAGGCCGTAGATCTCGTTGTCCATCATCACGTAGACGAGCTTGGGGTTGCGGCGCGCGGTGTGGACGAAGTGGCCGGCGCCGATGGCCATGCCGTCGCCTTCGCCGCCCACCGCGATGACCAGCTTGTCCGGCATCGCGAGCTTGAGGCCAACCGCGACCGGGAGGCTGCGGCCGTGCACGGCGTGGAAGCCGTAGGCGTTCATGAAGTGGGGGAAGCGGCTGGAGCAGCCGATGCCCGACACCATGGCGACCTCGTGCGGGGGAATCTTCAGGTCCGCGAGCGCCTTCTGCATGGCGGCCAGGACGGCGAAGTCGCCGCAGCCGGGGCACCAGACCGGGGGCAGGGTGCCCTTGTAGTCCTTCGCGGTCAGGGGGCCGGCGGTCGGCAGTTGGCCCGGGGTCGCGATGGGCTTGACGTGGTCGGCCTCGGCGATGCCGTGGCCGGGGCTCTTGACGGGGACCGTGTCGGGTGTCATGCCAAAACCTCCTTGCCCTTCCGGCCTCCGCCGGAAGGTCCGGCGGCCTCGGCCGCCTGCGCCGTGAAGCCGGGCTTCACGCCGCAACCTCCTTCTTTCCATGGGTGGCGGTGGCCTTGACCGTTCCGGCCAGGACGCCCTCGACCTTCTCCTTGATCTCCAGCCAGGTGACGGGCGAGCCCTGCACCTTGTTGAGGCGGACGAAGTCGCGCGCGATGTGCTTGCGCAGGAGGCCCTCCAGCTGGCCGGTGTGGTTCATCTCGGCCACGATGACCTGCGGCGCGGCGCGCACGAGGTCGAGGAAGCCCTCGACGGGGAGCGGGTTGAGGATCTTCGGCACGACGTAGCCGACCTTTTTGCCCTCGTGCAGGAGCGCCGTGACGGCCTCCTTGACGGGGCCCTTGGTGCTGCCCCAGGTGACGACGAGGACGTCGGGGTGCTCGTCGCCGAAACGCTCGACCGCCATGGGGTACCTCCAGGCGTCGTCGATCTTGTGCAGGCGCTTCTTGATCATCGCCTCGTGGTTCGGGCCCGTGTAGTTGGGGTTGCCGTACTCGTTGTGCTCCAGGCCCTCGGCGACGTGGACGCCGCCCTTCATGCCGGGCAGGCTCTGCGGCGAGACGCCGTCGGGCGTGAACTTGTAGCGCTTGTAGTCCACGAGGTCCGCCTCGGTGGCGAGCTTGCGGCGGATGCTGGGGACGTCCTTGATGCTGGGGACGTTGATGTTCTCGGTGCGGTTGGAGAGCGAGTGGTCGGTCGCGAGGATGACCGGCACCTGGTACTTCTCGGCCAGGTTGAACGCCCACAGGGTCTGGTAGAACGAGTCGCGCACGCCGCTGGGCGCCATGACGATGCGGCTGGCCTCGCCGTGGCTGCCGTAGACCATCTCGTTGAGGTCGGACTGCTCGGGCTTCGTCGGGAGGCCCGTGCTGGGGCCGCCGCGCATGCAGTTGACGATGACGACCGGCAACTCCGCGGTGGAGGCGAGGCCCAGCAGCTCCTGCATGAGGCTGAGTCCCGGGCCGGAGGTCGCGGTGGCCGCCTTCCGGCCGCCGTAGCTCGCGCCGAGGCAGTGCGCCAGGGCGCTCATCTCGTCCTCGGCCTGGATGCAGGTGTGGCCGTGCTTGGGCATCTCGGCGGCGAGCGCCTCCAGGATGCTGCTGGCGGGCGTGATGGGGTAGCCGGCGAAGAAGTCGCAGCCGGCAACGAGGGCGCCGAGGGCGATGGCGTCGTTGCCGTTCAGCAGGACGCGCTCCTCGGCGTGGGCGCCCACGTGCAGGTTGCCGCCCTGCGGGACCTTGTTGTCCAGGATGTGCGCGTAGGCGGCGTCGACGGCCTTGTCGTTGAGCTCCAGGAGCTTCGGGTTCTTGCCCTTGTACTTCTTCTGCATCGTCTTCTTGACCTCGGCGGGCGGGATGCCGTAGAGGGCCGCGACGGTGGCGACGGCGAAGACGTTCTTGCTCTTGGGGGACTGCACCTTCTCCTTCACCAGCTCGTCGAACGGGATGGGCAGGAGCCGCACGTCGGTGCGGGTGGGGGGCGCCGTGACCTGGCCGGGGTCGTAGATGATGATGCCGCCCTTCGACACCGCCTTGGCGTGGTTGTCGATGGCCTCCTGGTTGAAGGCGCACAGGCAGTCGAGGCCGGTGCCGGCGGACAGCACCTCCTCGTTGGAGGAGCGCACCTGGTACCAGCAGTGGCCGCCCTTGATCTCGGCGGGGTACGACTCGAACGTGAAGACGTTGAAGCCGATGTCGCTCAGCGCGAGGCAGGCGATCTCGCCCGCGGAGATGACGCCCTCGCCGGACTCGCCAGCGAAACGGAAAGTGTAGCTCGGAATAGCCCATCACCCAGGCCCTGAACATGGTTCAGGGGAGTTGGCTCCGCCGACGGAGGGACGGTATTAAACGGTTCAGGAAACGGCGGCGCGGCGGCGCAGTTCAGCGACAGGAGAAGCTGGCGGAAAAAGCGCATCCGCCCCGCAGAGGCGCTGAACGACGTTTAGCACACTTCCAGTTTTCTGGAACAGAACGCCTGCTTCCCTAGCGCCGCCGCAGCAGCGCCGCGAGGCCGACGAGGGCGAGCGCCACGGCCGGGGTCGCGTCGGGCGACTTCTTGCTCGCGGTCGTGCTGCTGGTCGCCGCCACGGTGGGCGCGGCGGAGGCTTGGCCCACAATCACGTCGAGCGGCTGCGCCAGGAGCTTGTTGGCGCCCTTGGCCTGGTAGGTCAGGGTCGCGTTGACGAGGTAGCGCCCGTCCGGCGTCTTGTCCGGCACCGTCACGACCAGCTCCTGGTCGCGCGTCTCGCCCGGCGGCACCACGACGTGCACCGGCTGCCACTCGTAGGTCCAGCCCTTCGGCACCACGGCCTCGGCGTAGGGGTGGCCCGTGCCCGCGCCCTTGTTCGTGATCTTGAAGTGGTAGAGCGCCGACTTGCCGGGGCCCGCCGTCGCCTGCAGGTGGTCCACGCCGTACTCCAGGATGGGCTCCTCCTCGGTCACCGCGCCGCCCGCGACGCTGGAGCCGATGTGGACGTCCTTGATGGCGAGGTTGCCCGCGAGGTCGGTGGCCTCGATGCGCAGCACGTCGCTGTCGAGCAGGTCGCGGCCGAGCCACTCGTAGGCGGGGCCGTAGGCCTCGCACTGCTGCACCGGCGCCGGGGCCTGGCAGTGCGGCAGCGGGCCGCCCACGCCGTACGGGCCGTAGTCGGGCGTGTAGTCGCCGTCCCACATCCGGCCCGCCCACTCCTTCATCTCGGCCGTAATGTCCTTGCCGTTGAGGTAGACGGTGTGGCTGGCGAGCGCCTCGCCGAACTCGATGGTGAACTTGTGCCCCGACAGCGCCTTGCCGTCGCCCGGCAGGACGATGGGCCACGGCGCCGTCCTGTCGTGCTTCACGCGCTGCGCCGCGTCGGTGTCGCACTTCTCCTGCGCCGGGGTCGGGGCGGCGTCGCAGTTGTCCACGATGGCCTTGGCCCAGAAGCGCGCCAGTTCGGTGCCGCCGCCGTCGTAGGCGTGCACGGCGGCCGCGTAGGTGCCGTCGGGGACGAGGAAGGTCTTGATGGGGATGAAGAAGCCGTCCGTGGGGTCGCTGTCGGCGCGGTAGTTGGGCAGGTAGGCGCCCGTGGCCCACGCCGGGGCGGCGCACACGGTCTCGTCGACGTCCGCGGTCTGCGGGCCGAAGCTGAAGCCGAACACCTTGATCTTGTCGGCGTCCTTGCCGATGGCCTGGAACTGCGCGAAGAACTGGCCCTGCGCGTGGATGAAGCCGTCCTGGCCGGGCTGGAGGTCCGGGTTGCGGAAGACCAGTTGGATGTCGCCGCAGTGGTGCGTCTGCGCCTGCGCCGGCAGCGCCAGCCAGGACAGGAGCAGCAGCAGGGCAACGGGGACGCTTCGGGAACCGGCCATCGGCTCCACAGTTCAGGGCAGCCGTAAGAGGGTTGCGGCCTGCGGCCGGCTTGCCGCCCCCACGGAACAGATTCCCCCTAGCACGAGATGCGGCCACGCGAGCCACGGATTGTACGGAGCGCACGGAACTCTCCGTGAAATCCGTGCAACCCGTGTCGTTGGGGGAAGAATCCCCGCAATCCGCCATTGGGGGGCTAGGTCGTCACGCGGCGGGAATCTCCGGCGCGAACGTCCGGATGAGGTCGGTGCGCGTCACGATGCCCTGGATGGTGCCGTTGGGGGCCACCACGGGGAGGGCGCCGACGTGCTCCTTGAGCATGCGCTGGGCGGCCTCCTTGGCGCTCATCTCGGGGGTGCCCGTGACGACCTCGCGCCGCATGTAGGCGGAGACCTCGAGGTCGCGGATGTTGACGCGCTGCACATGGGCGTCGGCGGTCTTGAGGTTGGCGAACGCGCCGGCGATCTCGTGCTCGGCGATGATGCCCTTGACCTTGCCGCCCTCCAGGACCGGCAGGCGCGCGATGTCGTTGTCCAGCAGGAGGCGGCGGGCGTGGATGAGGCGCTCGCCAGGGCTGACCGTCTTCAGTTCCCGCTTCATCAGGCTCGACAGGGGCGCCTTCGACTCCACGAGGCGCAGCAGGTCGGCCTTCGTGACGACGCCGACGAGCTTGGTGCCCTGCACGACGGGGACCATCGTGAGGCCGGGCTTGCCGACGTCCTCCAGCAGGACGTTCAGGTCCTCGTCGGGGTGGGCGACGATGAAGTCCTTCTCCATGACGCTGCTGGCGTGCAGCGTGGAGAGCTGGAGCTGGCGGTTGTGCTCCCGCCCGAGCTTGTCGGCGATGTGGCCGTCGGTGACGATGCCGACGAGGTTCCCGCCCTCGGTGACGGGGATCTTGGTGATGTTGTGCTGCTCCATGAGGGAGAGCACGTCCTTCAGGTTGCGGTCCTTGTCCACGGTGACGATGCCCGTGGCCATGACGTCTCGGACTTTCATGTGTGTGACCTCGTTCAAGTGGGGCAAGAGGGGGGTCGGCCGGCGGGTGCCGGCGCGGCGGGGTGGGGAACCGGCTTGTCTGCCAGAGGTCGTCCCCACGGGCCAGAAATGGCCCGCCAGGGAGGGCGGGGAATCCCCGTCGCCTGCCCCGGAGGGTGCGCATACCCGTTGTGGCGGAACACGCAACCCTGTCTATGGCGCTCAAGCAAGATAAACCGTGGGACCTGCGCGGGCGTGCTTTCACCCCTCTCCCCTCCATGGCCATAAGGGACAACGTTGGTTTTTGGGCAGTGCCCCTCGACCCGACCTTCCCCGCCACGGGCGCGCCGGCGGCCCCCGCCCCCACCCCGGCCGCCAAGAAACGGGTCAACCGCTCGGCCAAGGGGACGGCCATCGAGCTGGCGGCCCTCAAGCTGCTGGAGGCCGAGGGCTACAAGGTCCACCGCTGCGTCAGGACGGGGGTCAAGCGCGGCCCCTTCTACTACAGCCAGTCCAACGACGTCTTCGGCTGCATCGACCTCGTGGCCAAGAAGCGTGGGCAGCGGACGCGCTGGATTCAAGTGACCGCGGACTCGGGCATCGGCCGCAAGAAGCACGACCTCGCGGAGGTGCCGTGGGACCCGCTCTACGACTCCGTGGAAATCTGGCGCTGGGTCGGCGGCAACACCCGCAAGAGCAAGGTCACCGGCCAGCCCCTCGACCGGCAATACTTCCAGGTCTACCACCTGGACGACGGCTACGAGTTGCGCAAGGACCGCCGCGTCCTCGCCGAGCCCGGCACCGGCACCCAGGCGCAGGACCCCGACAACCGCAGCCTGTGGGAGCGGGAGGTGTCGGCGTGAGCGCGCAAAGCCTCGACGACCTCGACGGCGTCGGTCCCCAGCTCGCCCTCGCGCTGCGCTCGCACTTCAAGGGCGACGGCAAGGCCCTCGACGCCGCGCGCCGCAGCGACGTCGCCGCCCTCGCGCAGGTCCCCGGCATCTCCGAGCGCAAGGCCATCGACCTCATCCGCCAGGTGCAGGGGCTCGGCGGCGCCGACCGCTTCCTCGCCACGCCCGCCGCGCGCAAGGTCCACGACGAGCTCATCGACCGCATCGCAGGCTTCGCCGCCACCGCGCACGGCCGCAACCGCCTCCGCCTGCTCGCACCCCACGCCGCGCAGGCCGACGCCGAGCGCAGCGCCCTCGCCGTGATGCAGCACAAGGCGATGGTCGCCCGCCTCGACCGCGACGAGGTGCGCCGCCTCCTGCGCAAGGTCCGCGACCCGGTCGCCCCCGCACCGCGCTTCGACCCGACCCGCATGGTCCTCTGCGAAACCGAGGAAATCCAGGAGCGCCTCATGCGCCTTGACCTCCAGCGGTGGGCGGCCATCGGCGGGCAGCGCGACCTGGAGCAGGCCGCCGAGTACGACTTGGTCCTGTTCCTCTACGACGACGGCATGGAGCTCAACGGCCTGGAGAACGTCGTCGAGATTCCAGGCACCGCGCCGCCCGAGGCCATCGCGCCCGAGGCCACGGTCGCCTGGTTCAACGCCAACCGCGACGCCATCTCCTCCGCGGCAGCACTCGCGCAGATGCTGGGCCGCCCGGCGAAGTCCGGCGAGGCGATGGAGGTCCTGGCCAGCGCGCAGCAAGCGCAGACCACGCCCGTCCAATTGCGCGCCCAGGTCGAGGCCCTCCGCCCCGTCCTCGACGCGCGCCTCAAGGAGCGGCTCTCCGCCATCTCCGTCACCGGCGCGGAGCTGATGGAGTCGCTCGGCCGCCGCATCCCCGTCCCCATCCAGAAGGCCATCGACGCCGTCCTGGCCGAGGGCCGCCGCGAGCTTGCCCAGGCGACCGGCTGCAACCTCCAGCCGTTCCTGCCCAGCGCTCCCATCGGCATCGACGAGGAGGAGCTTGGCAAGATGGAGCGCCAACTCCAGACGCGCGGCCGCATCGACTCGTTCGGCGCCCTCTCCCGCGCCGCCAAGCGCCTCGCCGCCCTCCGCCCCGCCGTCGAGGCGGAGCTCCAGTCCTGGCAAGCCTTCGACGTAGAGTTCGCGCTCGGCTGCTTCGCGCACCAGTTCAACCTCGATCCCGCCCGCTTCGGCGCGGCCCTCGCCCTGGAGGACTCCATCCACCTCGACCTCGCGGAGGCGGAGGGGGCGCAGCGCATCGCCTACCACGTCGGCCGCGAGGAGAACGTCGCCCTGCTGACCGGTGCCAACTCCGGCGGCAAGACGACGCTGCTGGAGCACATGGCGCAGCTTGCCATCCTCGCCCGCCTCGGCCTCCCGGTCGTCGGCCGCGTCGAGGTGCCGTGGGTCGAGGAGCTGCACTACGTCACGGCGCGCCGCAGCCTCGACGCCGGCGCCTTCGAGTCGTTCCTGCGCGGCTTCATGCCGCTGGCCATGCCCGGCCCCCGCCGCCTCGTGCTGGCCGACGAGGTAGAGTCCGTCACCGAGCTTGAGGCGGCGGGTCGCATCCTCGGCTTCTTCCTCGACCGCATCGCGACAGGCGACTCGCTGGCCGTCGTCGTCAGCCACATGGCGCCGCAAATCCTGCAGCACTGCCACGCGCCGGTCCGCATCGACGGCATCGAGGCGACGGGGCTGGACGCGGAGAACCGCCTCGTCGTGGACCGCATGCCCCGCATGGGCGTCCTCGCCCGCAGCACCCCCGAGTTCATCGTGCAGCGCCTCGCGGCCACCACGAAGGGCGCCGAGCGCGAGCTGTACGGGGAGCTTCTCGCCGCGTTCCGCAGCGCCGCCCAGCCCCCGGTCGCGGTGCAGGCACGGGGAAAAGGCACAAAGGCGGGCCGTGTCTCGCCGTCGCCGTGACAAGGCCGTGCGACGTGGAGGCGCTCAAGCAGTTGGCGCTCCTCGGGGCGATGGAGGAGCCGGTCGAGCTGGCGAGCGCCGAGTTCGCGGGCCTGCTGGAGCTGTCGCAGCAGAGCGCCAGCCGCCGCCTCATCGAGCTGACCCAGGCGGGCCTCGTCACGCGCGAGATGGGCGTCCGCAAGCAGCGCATCCTCATCACCGACGAAGGGCGCGGCGTCCTGCGCAGCGAGCACCTGCTCTACCGCCGCCTCTTCGAGCACCAGGACAGCGTCGCGCTGACCGGCGCCGTCCGCGGCGGCCTCGGCGAGGGGCGCTACTACCTCTCGCGGCCCGGCTACGTCACCCAGTTCGAGCAGAAGCTCGGCTGGGCGCCCTACCCCGGCACCCTCAACCTGGAGCTCACGGGCGCCGAGGCGAACAAGCTGAAGTTCCTCCGCAAGCACCCCGCCATCCAGGTCGAGGCGTTCCAGGCCGAGGGGCGCACCTTCGGCGGCGTCGCGTGCCACCCCGCCACCGTGCAGGGGCAGGCGTGCGCCGCCATCCTGCCGCACCGCAGCCACTACACGACGACGCTGGAGGTCATCGCCCCGGTGCGCCTGCGCGACGCCCTGCCGTGCAGCGACGGCCAGGCGCTCACCGTCACCGTGGACCTCAAGGCGGCGCCCGCGTGAGCGCGCCGGCCATCGAGGTGCTGCGCCTCGGCCACCGCCCCGCGCGCGACAAGCGCATCACGACCCACGTCTGCCTCACCGCCCGCGCCCTCGGCGCCCGCGCCGTCCGCATCGCGGAGGAGGACCAGGAAGTCGTTCGCTCGGTCGCGGCCGTCGCCAAGCGCTTCGGCGGCGCGTTCACCGTCGCCTCCGGCACCGGCTGGAAGGGCCCCGTCAAGCAGTGGCAGGAGGCGGGCGGCCAGGTCGTCCACCTCACCATGTACGGCACCCCGCTCGGCGAGGCCGTCCCCGCCATCGCGAAGGCCCGCAAGCCCATCCTAGTCGTCGTCGGCGCCGAGAAGGTTCCCGCCGAGCTCTACCAGCTGGCCGACCACAACGTCGCCGTCGGCTCGCAGCCCCACTCCGAGGTCGCCGCCCTCGCCCTGCTGCTCGACCGCCTGCGCGGCGGCGCGTGGGAGCAGGACCGGTTCGCGGGGGGCGAGATCGAGGTCATCCCCACCGCCAAGGGCAAGCGCGTGGCGGCCCTCGACCCCACCCCCGGCGCCCCCGCGCGCCCCGGACGGACAGGTAGGGCCTGACCGTCGTGTTTGAATGCCGGGCGCCGATTGGCGTCCCGTGAGCGTGCGCGACGAGGACTGGAGCCCCAGCCTCACGGACCCCGAGGTGGTCGGCTACATCCAGGACGAGGTGGGCGACGAGGGCATGGCGATGGCCAAGTACCTGCAGGAGCACCCCCACATCTCCGGCGTGGACATCCTGGAGACCTTCAAGGAGCGCAAGGCCAGCGAGGTCCGCAAGGTGCTCTACCGCCTCATGGAGGCGCACGTGGCGCAGTACGAGAAGGACACCGACGCCAAGGGCTGGGAGACCTTCTACTGGGACCTCGACCTGATGGAGATCAAGCACATCCTGCGCCGCCGCTGGGCCGACGAGCTGATGCACCTGCGCCAGCAGCTCCGCTTCGAGGAGGACCACCAGTTCTACTCCTGCCCCGAGCAGCACCGCCGCATCACCTTCGAGGACGCGGTCGACCTCACCTTCCAGTGCCCGGTGTGCCGCCAGCCGATGAACCCGGTCCGCACCGCCGACGTCAAGAAGGCGCTCAAGGAGCGCATCGCCGAGCTGGAGCCGCACTTCCCCGAGCATGCCATCTCGGCCTGAGCCGGCGGAGCGCGCCCGCGCCTGGCGCCGCCTGCTGGAGGCCCGGCCTCCCGCGTGGGTGCCGGGGCACTGCCGCTGCGTCGAGGCGCTCGCCCTCGCGATGTGCGCCTGCGCCGAGCGCCAAGGGCTCGCCGTCGACCGCGCCGTGGTCTCCGCCGGCGCCCTGCTGCACGACCTCGGCCGCAGCGTCACCCAGGACGTCCGCCACGCCAGCGTCGGCGCCGACCTCCTGCGCGCCGACGGCAAGGACGCGTGGGACCCGCGCGTCGTGCTCTGCGTCGAGCGCCACACCGGCGCCGGCATCGACGCCCAAGAGGCCAAGGCCCTCGCCTTGCCCGTGAAGGACTACACCCCGCGCAGCCTGGAGGAGCGCATCGTCTGCCACGCCGACAACTTGTATTCCGGCGAGAAACGGCTCAGCCTCGGCGACGCGCTGGCGAAGTACGAGGCCAAGGGGCTTGCCGCTGCGGGACGAAAGATTGCAGCGCTGCACGAGGCCCTAGAGGGCGAGCTTGGAACGGGACTGGACACGTTGGAGCCAGTCGCGATGCCAGTGCCGTGAGGAAGAAGGAAAAAGGAGCAATCTGCGGCTTAGACGCAGGTATCGGGAACAAATTCCACAGTGCCGCACGCGCGGATGAACGGAGACCCTGCGTTTACGAGAAAGTAGGCGTCAAATTGAGCTCCGTAAGCCCGGCAGGAGGCCGCGTTCTCGTAATAGGGTGACGAGCAGGAAACACTGATTCCCTGTCCCAGGACCGTCGTGTACACGTTGACGTAGGAGAGGCTCGGGACGCCGAAGCTCGGGATGGGCGTGCCGCCGCCAGGGTTGTAGCCAGGGACGGGGGCGCAGATGTTGCCGATGATGCAAGGACCCGGGTTGGTCGTCACGCTGCCCGTGTTGCCGGGGGTGGTGGCGAGGGTGCCGGTGCAGACGTTCGACAGCGCGTCGGGGTTGTAGCCGCCGACGCAGGTGCTTCCGGCCGGCGGCTCGGCCGCGACGGCGGGGGCGAGCAGGAGGAGGGCGCTCAGGGTCAGCAGGGTCGTCTTGAGGTCCATTGTGGGGTCAACCACCGCGCGGGGATTGCGACTCCCCTGCATAAGTTTGGAGGCTGGTTGGCTGAAGCTGCCGCGCTACCAGCGCCGGGCCACGCGCATCGTGTAGAGGCCGCGCAGGTTGCCCCAGCCGTCGCGCCAGCTCGACAGGACGGGCTTGCCGATGCGGGGCCGCAGGCTGGAGGCGACCTCCGCGAATCGGAGGCCGGGGCCCTTGAGGAACTCGATCTTGATTTCCTGGCTGAAGGCCATGCCCTCGCTGAGGCCCTCGAAGGCGACCTTGTCCAGGGCGGTGCGGCGGATGACCCACATGCCGCTCTGCGAGTCGCGCAGCCGGACCGAGAACAGCAGGCGGGCCGTGGTGGAGAGGACCCAGTTGCCCAGCAGGTGCTTGGCGCTCATGGCGCCCTGCTCGAGGCGGCCGTAGCGGTCGCAGTTGATGAAGTCCAGGTCCTGGTGCAGCAGCATCTGCACGAACTCGTGCGCGCGCTCGAAGGGGTAGGTGCCGTCGGCGTCGCCGGTGACGATGACGTCCCCGGTGGCGGCCTTGAAGCCCTCCTTGTAGGCGCGGCCGTAGCCCCGGCGGGGCTCGACGAGGACGCGGGCGCCACGGGACTCCGCCTCCTCGCGGGTGCGGTCCTTGGAGTTGCCGTCCACCACGAGAATCTCCAGGTCCCACCCGAGGGCCGCGAACGCCTTGCGGTCGAGGGTGTCCAGCGTCGGCCCGATGCCCTTCTCCTCGTTGAGGGTGGGAATCAGGATGGTCACTTTCACGCGCTCGCCGACCTTGGGCGGGGCCTAAACGTTGTGGTGGCGGGGTGGCGGGCCTAGCCCGGCGGCTTGCGGCCCAGCTTGGCGCCGAGGTAGCCCACGAGCCCCGCCCCCATGCGGAGGGTGCCCCACGCGGAGGCGCCCTGCACGCGGGCCATGCGGCCGAGGCGGTACTCCTGCCAGAGGCTGCCGTGCTTCTGCGTGAGCTGCTTGCGGCCGTAGCCGTTCCAGTAGGCCTGCCGCAGGAAGCCGCCCACGGAGTCGCGGGCGCGGGCGTAGACGATGGCCTCGGGGGCGTGCGCGATGTGCGCCCCGGCGGCGACGGCGCGGAAGTTGAGGTCGATGTCCTCCGCGGTGACGAAGGCGGGGTCGAAGCCGCCGACGCGCTCGAAGAGCTGGCGC
This sequence comes from Thermoplasmata archaeon, assembly GCA_034667745.1. Taxonomy (GTDB): domain Archaea; phylum Thermoplasmatota; class E2; order JACPAO01; family JAHFTW01; genus JAHFTW01. The sequence goes on along the minus strand of JAXDQP010000045.1, from coordinate 7,081 downwards.
GGGTAGGCGAGGTTGCAGCTCGGCCACGTCGTGTCCTGGCCCAGGTGGGGCAATTCGACGCGGTCGAGGCGGGCGAAGGACCAGAAGCCGGTCACGATGGTGTGGCCGGCGACGACGCGGTCGGGCCGGCCGCCCCACGCCGCGGAGAGCCGCTCGGTCCAGAAGGGGTTCACGATGCAGTCGCCGTCGGTGAAGGCCAGCAGGTCGCCGGTGGCGAGCCCGGCGCCGATGTTGCGGCCCTGGCCGCGGCGGCACGGCGTGCTCACGATGTGGAGCCCGGGCAGGAGGCCGCGGTAGCCCTCGGCGACCTCGACGGTGCGGTCGGTGCTGGCGGCGTCGACGAGGATGACCTCGCGCACGTTGCGCTGCGGCACGAGGGAGTCCAGCAGGTGGGGCAGGTGGCGCGCCTCGTTGCGCACCGTGACCACGACGCTGACCTGCTCCTCCACGGCGCCAGACCCGGTCACGGCTTCTTGGCCGTTTGGGGCGCCACGAGCGCGAGCAGGCGGCGCCAGTCGTTGCGGCGCAGCTCGCCGAGCGCCCAGAGGGCCAGGCCGTAGAGGGCCGCGATGCCGGCGGCGTAGAGGGGCAGCTGGAAGAAGCGGTCCGGCTGCGGCACGCGCAGCGCGACCAGGAGGAGGAGGACGGCGCCGGCGGCGGCGATGTGGGCCAGCAGGGGGCGGCGGAGGACGCTGTGGCCGGGCCAGGTGCCGTGCGGGACGGCGTAGAGCCCGAGCGCGAAGAGGGTGGAGGCGAGCGCCGCAACGGCGGCCCCGAGCGCGCCGAGGCCGAACAGCTCCTTGGGGACGAGCAGGACGTTGAGGACGAGGCCGAGGGCGACGCTGGCCAGGACGATGCGCGCCGCGAACCCTGGGCGGCCGATGGCGATGGCGAGGTTCTGCACCGGCATCAGCAGGCTCGTGGCGAGCGCCTGGAGCGACAGCACGACTAGCAGGGCGCCGGCGCGGGAGAACTGGTCGGACAGCAGGATGTGGACGAGGGCGCCGTTCGCCCACGCCACCAGGACGATGGCGGGCCACAGGAGCAGGCTCGACCACCGCTCCACCTCGCGCACGAGGCCGAGGGCGCCCGCGTCGTCGCCGCGCGAATGGAGCGCCGAGATGGCGGGCAGCAGGACGATGCCGAGGCTGGTGCCCAGCAGCAGGAACAGCTCGCTCAGCTTGGCGGCGGCCGCGAACTGCCCCAGCGTCGCCGCGTCCCACCAGAAGCCCAGCAGCACCTGGCTGAGCCACTTGGTCAGGACCTCGCCGACCGCCAGGAGCATCAGCGGCACCGTGAAGCGCAGGTACTCCGGCACCAGTCCCGGGAGGGGGCGGCCGACCGGGATGCGGCGGCGCAGGAACAGGATGACCGCGAGGCCGAAGGCCGCCACCTCGCCGGCGAAGAACGCCAGCATCAGCAGCCCCACCGCGAAGTCGCCGCTCATCGGGGCGTCCACCCCCAGGAGGCCCGACACCGCGTGGCCGAACGCCGGCAGCGGCGACCAGCGGCCGCGGCTGTCCGCGTACGAGATGCCGACCAGGACCGTCAGCACCACCGTCACGACCGTGTTGGCGAACAGCACCGCCTCGCGCTCCACGATGTGGCGCAACCCCTGGAACGTCGCCACCGGGACGTCGCGCAGGCTCTGGACGACGACAATCCAGAACGCGAACCACAGCGCCGCCGGGGTGGTGTCGGTCGTGCCCTTGTGCAGCACCTCGAACCAGACGAAGGCGCCCACGCCGGCGATGGCCATGAAGAGCCCCGTGAGGCCCGCCTTGAGGCGCAGGAAGGCGCCGTTGCTGGCCGCCACGTCCTCGCCCCGCGCCAGGCGCCGCACGTGCGTCGTGGGCAGCCCGAGGCGGGCGACGATGCCCACCAGGGACACGAGGGCGAGGGCGAACGCCCGCTCGCCGAGGATCTGGTCGCCCATGTAGCGCGCGATGACGAAGAGGGCGAGGAAGCCCTGCAGCGCGCCGAACACGTTGTCCAGCAGGACGACGGTGGACTGGCGGGCAATCATCGCGCGAACAGCCGGCGCGCGGCGTCCAGGTCCTCGGGGAAGTCGATCTCCATCGCGCGCCGCTGGCCGATGGGGACGCAGCGCACGGGGTTGCGCGTGAAGGGCAGGATGAACTCGACGCCGCGCTCGAAGTAGGCGCCGTCCTCGGCGTAGGCCAGCGCGGTGGCCAGCAGGCCGCGGTCGTCGGGGGCGAAGTAGTTGACGCCGACCGCCTCGCCCTCGCCGTGCGTCTGCTTGCTCAGGGCCTGGAGGCGGCCAGCGCGGACGCGGTACTTGATCTCCTCCTCGCCGCAGACGCGGGGGTCCACCGCGAGGCTCGTCGTGTCGGGCCGGTCGAGGAGGAGGGGCAGGATGCCGGGGTCGAAGACCACGTCGCCGTTCAGGGTCACCACGCCGCCGTGCGGCAGCGCCTGGAGGCCGAGCAGCATCGACTTCGCGGTGTTGGTGTCCATGTAGCGCGGGTTCTCGACCAGGCGGATGCCGGGGCGGCCCTGCACGTGCGCCGCGATGCGCTCCTTCTGGAACCCGACCACGACCGCCACCTCGCCCACGCCGGCCTCCCGCAGCCGGGCCAGCTGGTGGTCCAGGATGGTGCCCTCGCCCCATGGGATGAGCGCCTTGGGCATGTCGTGGCCCAGGCGGGAGCCGAACCCGGCGGCGAGGATGAGGCCGGTGAGGCTGGTCGGCCCGGGCGGAGCGGCCATGTCAGGCAGGCCACCGACGCGTCGCGTTTAAATCCGATATGAAAGTCGCGCGGCCTGCGGGACGGGCTCACGGGAGCCCCTGCCTTGCCGCGTTAGCTCAGTTGGTAGAGCAGCTGATTCGTAATCAGCAGGTCGGGTGTTCAAATCGCCCACGCGGCTTCAGCCGGGCCCGGGGCGCCGTCACCGCGCCCGCGCCTCGACCGGCGGGGCGACCCGCTGCTCCAGCTTCTCGTCCACCACGTCGGTGACGATCTGGCACCAGATGGGCAGGTGGTCCGAGATCTGGAACGTGAAGTCGTCGCCCTTCAGCTTCGGGTACTCCTTGGCCGGGAACAGCGGCGTCCAGTCGCCCTGGTAGAAGTCCACCGCGCCGGCCTCGACGCCCCCGCCGTTCCTCTCGAAGGCCTTGGTGTATTTCGGGAAGTGGAGGATCTGGTCGTAGCGCGCGTCCTTGAGCAGGTTCGTGCCCGTCAGCGACGCAAGCTTCGGCGGCATGGTCAGCTCCGTGCCCGCCAGCGCCTTGTAGAGCGGGCTCTTGAGGGAGGGGATGTTGAAGTCGCCCATCAGGATGAAGTCCTGGTCCTCGACGTGCGGCTGGGCGGCGCGCGCGACAATCCAGTCGTGCAGTCCCTGCAGCTCGACGATGCGCTCCTTCTCGCTCACGCCCCAGCGGGTGTGCGAGGCGACGAGGATGAAGTCGAAGGAGCCGGCGCGGAAGGAGGCCATGTAGGGGCTGCGCCACCACGTGAAGGAGGCGGCGTAGTCCTTGCCGGCCTTGGCGCGCGGCGGGCTGGCCTCGGCCGCGAGGCCGGTGGGCACGACGGCGCGCTTGTCGTAGAGGTAGGCCATGCGCTCGTGGTTGCCGGGGGCGTCGCTGTCGTAGTCGGAGTAGAGGACGCGCCAGTAGGGGCCGAGGACGCGCATGACGCGCTCCAGGTCGCCCAGGTCGTCGCGCAGCTCGACGAGCGCCACGAGGTCGAACTGGCCCAGGATCTCGGCGATGTAGTGGATGGCCGCCTCGGTGCGGGGCGTCTTGCCGAACTCGCGCACGTTCCAGCTCGCGAGGTTCAGGGTCTCGTCGAGCTTGGAGGAGGGGATGCCGGCGGCCTCGATGCGGCGGCGCAGGGCCAGGAGGCCCTGGGCAATCTGCGGGCTGACTTTGCCATGGTCCATGCCGCGCGCAACTGGCCTGCCGGGCATGGCCGTTCTGGCCCAGCCGGGAACATCCGTGCGGCCTACTGGATGGTGAACGGCTGGTCCCGCATCGGCAGGTGGACGGTGGCGAAGTCCGACAGGTCCCCGACCAGCTTCTCGCGGTGGTCGCCGTGGAACAGCACGACGTCCTTGGCGCCGGTGCGGCGCGCGAAGTCGACGAGGTCCTTGTGGCCGGCGTGGGCGCTGAAGTCGAAGGAGCGCACCTCGCAGTTGACGCGGTGCACCTTGGTGCCGGGCTGGCGCGGGTCGAAGTCCACGATGCCCTCGTCCCGGAGGCGGCGGCCGTTGGTGCCCTCCACCTGGTAGCCGGTGATGGCGACCGCCGACTTGGGGTCGTTCCGGAGGTGGTCGAGGTAGAACAGGACGGGGCCGCCGTCGAGCATGCCGCCCGTCGTGATGATGACGTCGGCCTCCTTGAGCGCCACGCTGCGGCCGCGGTGGTTGTGCACCGGCTTGACCTGCCCCAGCGCGCGCTCGTAGGCGGCGCGGTCGTTGAGGTACTGCGGGTGCTGCGAGTAGATGCGCGCCACCGTGCGGCCCATGCCGTCGAGCCAGACGTTGAGCCCCTCGCCCGCCAGGACCATCGCGATTTCCTGCGCGCGGCCGACGGCGAAGGCGGGCACCAGCAGGATGCCGCCGCGCTGCACGACGTCGTGCGCGTAGTCGCGGAACTCCTGCTCGACCTGGTCGCGGGGCGGGTGCTCCTTGCCCGCGTAGGTCGCCTCCATGAACAGGACGTCCGCCTTGGTCTGCTTGGCCGCCATCACGACGCGCTGCGGGCGGGTGTACAAATCGCCGGTGAAGACGAGCGTGCCGTTGGGGCCCTTCAGCTCCATCTGGCTCGCGCCGGGGATGTGGCCGGCCGAGTGCAGGCGCAGCGTGTGGTGCCCCATCGGCTTGGGGTGGATGAAGTCTTGGTGGTCGTAGAGGCCGATGGTCGCCTCGATGTCCGCGTCGCCGTAGGGCTCCGGGAACCCCTCGCTGCGGGCGATCTTGAGGGAGTCGCGGTGCATCAGCGTCGCCACCTCGGCGGTGGGGGGCGTGCAGAGGACGCTGGCGTCGTAACGCGCCGCGAGCCAGGGAATCATGCCCGAGTGGTCAAGGTGGGCGTGCGTGAGGAAGACGCGGTCGATGGCGGGCGCCGGCAGCGGGTAGAGCGGCGGCTTGTCCGGTTCCATGCCATAGTCGAACAGGAACTTCGAGCCCTCGGACTCCAGCACGAACCCCAGGCGCCCGATGTCCTCCGCCGCCCCAAGGAAGCGGCCATGCCACGTCATGCCGCGGCCGATGGGCAAGGCCCAGATAAGGGGGCCGACCGGCGCAGCGGGCCCCGGCGGCTAGAATCCCTTCGCGAGGTGCGCGGCCATGCGCTCCTGCACGCGGCGCAGCACGTCCGCGTTGTCGTACTTCCCCGTCGCCTTCTGCGGCGCGCGGATGGCCTTGTCCAGGAGCGGCAGCGCCCGCGTCAGCTCGTCGACGATGGTGATGTCGGCCGAGCGCGCCGTGCGGCTGAGCGGGTTGAGGTCGATGGTGATGACGGTCTTCCCCATCTTCTTGAGCGCCAGGCAGCGGTCGCCGTCCTCCAGGGGGACGACGACGACGTCGGCCATGCCGATGCCGGCCTTGCAGCACTGCGCGCGGTCGCTCTCCAGGCCGGGGATGCGGTAGTCGGGCTTGTTGCCCAGCACGGTGCCCTGGATGGCGCCCGCCTTCTCGACCGCCGCGACGAGGGCCGCCACCCGCTCGGGCGTGCGGTGGAACAGGTTGACCTCCAGTGTGACGGAGGGCCACGCCCGCGCGATGGCGCCGCAGTGCGCGGCCGCGAGCGCCACCACGTTGCCGTTGAGCGACAGGACGGGGCGCTTGGCGGCGCGGATGCGGCGCGCGGCCTCGTTGATGGCCTCCAGCGCCTCCGGCGGCGTCTGCTCGCCGAGCAGGTAGTCGAACGCCTCGCCGCGCCCGTGCGCGATGAGGCCGGTGGGGTGGACCAGGCCGGCGGCGACGGCGTCCTTCATGCCCTCGCGCACCCGCAGGCTCGCGGCGCGCGGGTGGTCGGGCGGGATGTTCGTGGCCTGCGCGCCCTTGTCCTTGGTGAGGCGGCGCAGCACGGCCTTCGCGGGGCGGGCGGCCTTCCCGGTCTTCTTGCTCTTTGGCGTCATGCGTCCCACTCCATCGCGAGGTCCTTGCCGGGCGCCTTCTGCGTGAGCCATCCCAGGCTCACCCGATTGGCCCAGCCATATTGTAGGATGTTGTCGGGGCGGATGCCCCCGGAGGCCTCGACCTTGGCGCCGGGCTTCTCCGTCCAGACCGCCTCGGCCCACGCCTTGCCGGTCGCGGGCGCCTGGTTGTCGATGAGGAGCCAATGCGCGCCCGCCCGCGCGGCGGCCAAGGCGTCGGAGAGCGACTCGACCTCGCAGGTGACGGTCAGGCCGGGGTTGGCCGCCAGCACCTTGCGCACGGCCCCGGCGGCGTCCCCGCCGCACGCCGCGATGTGGTTGTCCTTCACCATCGCCGCGTCCCACAGGCCCAGGCGGTGCGGGTCGCCGCCGCCCAGGCGCACGGCCTCCTTCTCGAAGGCGCGGAAGCCCGGCGTGGTCTTGCGCGTGGCGGCCACGGTGGCGCGGCAGCCGGCCTTCGCAAGGGCGTCCGCCATCTCGCGGGTGAGGCTGGCAATGCCGGCCATGCGGCTCAGGAGGTTGAGGGCGACGCGCTCGCCGGACAGGAGGGCGCGCACCGGCCCCTCGGCCTCCAGCACCGTCGCGCCCGGCTCCACCCAGCGCCCGTCCGCGCCGGAGGGGGTCGCCGTGGCGCCCAGGCGGCGGAACAGCTCGGCCGCGTGCGGCGCGCCGGCCAGGAACAGCCGCTCGCGGGCCACGATGCGGGCGCGTCCCCGCTGGCCGGGCGGGAAGAGGGCGTTGGCTGTCACGTCGCCGGCGCCGACATCCTCCTCCAGGTAGAGGCCGAGCCAGTCACGCACGCGGCCCGCACGGAGGGCGTCTTTTTTGCTCCTTGCCCTCAAGCGCCGCCGCCAGAGGGGTTTTGTGGGACGGGCCCGCTTTGGCGTCCGTGCGCGCGCCCTGGCTCCTCGCGGCCCTCCTGGCCCTCCCGGCGGCGCAGGCGACGCTGACGCTGAACG
>JAXDQP010000044.1:0-22797 GCA_034667745.1 Thermoplasmata archaeon | reverse complement strand
CTGGGGCCGAAGCAGCCGGCCAGCAGCAGGGCCGCCAGGAGGACGGGGAGAAGCGCGCGCATCGCGAGGCAGGCAGGAGCGGAGCCAATAAGGGTTCCCGTCGCCGGCCAACCCACCCGTCGCCTAACCTTTGCTTCGCGTGGAGAAATTCCGCACTTTCCTCCTGGGCCACCGCCAGTCCACGCGAAGCCTTGGGGTCCGCTCCGATTCTTGGAGCATCAGCAGAAGCAGGCCAGGGCGCGGTCGCGGGCGACCCCCATCTCCTCGGCCACCGCCACCGCCATGCCGGGGTCCGGCTGGGCGGCCTTTGGCGGGCTGGGGACCGGCATCCGCGCGATGAAGGCGTCCAGCTCGTCGAACACGTCCAGGGTCATGCCGGCCTCGCGCAGCAGCTTGTGGTAGCGCCCCGTGCCCGTGCCCGCCTCCGCGATGAGCGCGCGCATGTCCGGCTGCTCCTTGAGGGCCTTGAGCGCCGTCTTCGCCCCGAAGCCCTTGACGCCGTCGTTCCAGTCCGTGCCGCACAGGATGGCGATGTGCCGCAGCTGCGCCCGGCTCAGGCCGTGCCCGTCCAGGTCGGCCAGGTGGTGCAGGAACGGCTGCTGCGAGCCGGCCTTGCGCAGGACCGCCGGGGCTCCCGCCACCAGGGCGTCGTAGTCCTCGGTCGCCACCGCGTCCGCGTGCCCGGCGTGGCACAGGGCAGTCGCGTAGCGCTCCCCGTCGTGGTCGGCGCGCACCACCGCCACCCCCAGCGCCTCCAGCAGGCGGGAGCAGTCCTCGATCATCTTGCCGTCCAGGTAGGTCGTGGCGCGCAGGAACTTGTGGTGCGCCGCGTGGTCGCCCGCCGCGAGCGCCTCCTTGGCGTCGAGGGCGGCCTCGAGGCGGCGCTGGATGCGGCCCTCCACGGTCGCCCACTTGCGGGGGTGCACCTGGCCGTCCCACACCACGATGGGCTCGGCGCCGCGCTCGCGCAGGTGCCGCACGAGGTTGACGTAGCCCAGCAGGTGCCCGATGGCGCGCCCGTCCCGGCTGCGCAGCAGGTCGCCGTCCTTGCCCCGGAACGAGGTGAGGTAGCGGAACGCCACGTTGTGGCCGTCCACGGCGATGCGCTTGCCTGCGTACCAGCCCTCCGGCACCGGGTGCTGCGGGAACAGGTCCCGGAGGTTGACGCCCATCCCGGGCGGCCCAGCGCCCCGGCGGATATGGCGCTTGCCACGCCCCTGGGAACGGCGCGCGGCGGCGGGCGTGACCGGCGCGGTTTTCTTGCACCTGCCCCTGCGCGCCGCATGGCCTCGCCGTTCGCCGACTCCCGCATCCTCGTCACCGGGGCCACCGGCGGCATCGGCGCGGCCACCGCGGAGGCGTTCTGCCGCGAGGGCTGCAAGGAGATCGTCGTCACCGGCCGCCGCGAGGAACTGCTGAAGGAGAAGGCGAAGGCGTGGAGCGACACCTACGGCTGCGACGTGGCCGCCATCGTCCTCGACGTGCGCAGCCGCCCCGACATCGAGGCCATCGCCGCCGAGCACGCCAGCCTCTTCGACGTCGACATCCTGGTCAACAACGCCGGCCTGGCGCGCGGCCGCGAGGCGATGCAGGACTCCGCCGTGGACGACTGGGAGGAGATGGTGGAGACCAACGTCCTCGGCCTGCTCTACATGACCAAGCAGGTGCTGCCGCACATGGTGGAGCGCGGCTCCGGCCACATCGTCAACCTCGGCAGCGTCGCCGGCCGCTGGACCTACACCGGCGGCGCCGTCTACTCCGCCACCAAGGCCGCCGTCACCAAGATCACCGAGGGGCTGCGCATGGACCTGCTGGGCAAGAACGTCCGCGTCACCAACGTCGAGCCCGGCATGGTCGAGACCGAGTTCAGCCTGGTGCGCTTCAAGGGCGACGAGGAGCGCGCCCGCGAGGTCTACGCCAACACGCGCCCGCTCAAGCCCGAGGACATCGCCGACACCATCCTGTGGGCGTGCAGCCGCCCGCCGCACGTGAACATCCAGGAACTGGTCATCTACCCGACCGACCAGCCACACGTCGGCATGGTGCACCGGACGAAGTAGCCGGACGGAGTGCCCCGGGCGGCCAACGCTTATCATGCCCGGCCCCCGGTCCGTGGCGTGGCCGCGCCCGATGCCTCACGAAAGCGCCTGCGCTCCGTGGGGCTCGCGGTCCTCGCCGTCGCCCTCCTCGCTGGCTGCGCGAACGTTCCGGGGCCGCAAGCGGACAGTTCGTCCCCGCCCGGCCCCCGCCCCACCCTTGCGGCGCCCGCGTTCCGCCCGCCGCTCCTCCTCGGCGACATCCCGCGCGCCCTGGCCGAGCCGAACATCGCCGTCGCACGGGACGGCACCATCGTGGTCACGACACCCCTCTACCTCTGGAGGAGCACGGACGGGGCGACCTTCGAGGCCGTGGGGGAGCCCGAATGCCAAGCCGACGTCGCCCTGCCGGCCTGCCCGCCCGGCTTCACCGGCGCGCGGCCGCGCGGTCTGGTCGGCCTGGGGGACGGCGACGTCGCGTTCGCGCCCGATGGCACGCTCTGGTGGGCCGGCCTTGCCGCGCAGGACGCCCAGGTGCCGCTCCAGTCCTCGGCCGACCGCGGCACCACTTGGAGCGCGCCCCTTGATGTTGCGGAGGGCAGGCACAGCGACCGCGAGTGGCTCGACGTCGGCCCGGACGGGGTCGTCCGCGTCGTGTGGTCGGAGTTCGAGGGCTCCGCGCCGCACACGATGTACCACCGGCTCGCGCAGGGGAATCTCTCCGCCGCCGTCGCCCTGCCGGGCGCGGACCGGGTGAAGGGGCCGCTCGCGCGCGCGGCCAACGGGACGCTCTACGTGGCGTCGTCCGACCAGCTTGGGGTGTGGCTCGCCCAGTCGCGCGACGACGGCACGACCTGGCGGGAGAGCCGGGTCGCCGACCTCACGTCGGTGCGTGGCGTCTTCCTGGGGCCGACGACCTGGGAGTTCCCCGTGGCCGCCGTCGACGACGCCGGGACCGTGTACGTGACCTGGGCCGCCGACGATGCCGCCGCAGGCGCCCGGCCGGTGCGCGACCTCGCGGCTCCGGTCGTCCACCTGGCCGCCTCGACGGATGCCGGCGCGACGTGGACGACGACGGCCCTGTCCACTCCCGGCCACGTCGCCATCTATCCCTGGGTGGTCGCGGGCGCGGCGGGCCGCGTCGCGGTGGCCTGGTACGAGTCGGCCTCCCCGCTGGCGGGCGACGCCCTGCCCTCGCTGTGGGACGTCCGGCTGGTCGAGAGCGTCAGCGCGGACGCGCAGGCGCCGCAGTTCCTCGGCGGCAAGGCGAACGCCGACCCCGTGCACGTCGGCTACGTGTGCACGGCCGGCGGGGGCTGCGGCGGCCGCGACCGCACCCGCGGCGACTTCTTCGAGGTCGCGATTGGGCCGCAGGGGCTGCCGCTCGTCGCGTGGGCCGGGGACTCGCCGACGCCCCTCCAGCACGTCCAGGTCTGGTTCGGCGGCGTCGCCTCAGGGACGCCCCTGCGGTGACGAGCTACTGGGGCTTCTTCGCGGCCTTGGCCACGGTCGTCTCGGCGTGGAACTGCTCGTGCTCGGTGGAGCCGTGCATCGCCTTGGTCGAGTGCGTGCCGCCGGAAATCGCGGTGTAGACCTCGTCGAAGTAGCCGGTGCCGACCTCGCGCTGGTGCTTGGTCGCGGTGTAGCCGGCCTTCTCCATGCCGAACTCGTGCTCCTGGAGCCGCACGTAGGCGGGCATGCCTTCGCGGACGTAGGCGTGCGCCAGCTCGAACATCGACTCGTTGAGGGCGTGGAAGCCGGCGAGCGTGATGAACTGGAACTTGTAGCCCATCGCCCCGAGCTCGTCCTGGAAGCGGGCAATCTGGGCGTCGCTCAGGTGCTTCTTCCAGTTGAACGACGGGGAGCAGTTGTAGGCGAGCGCCTTGCCGGGGTGCTTGGCGTGGACGCCCTCGGCGAACGCGCGCGCCTCGTCCATGTCGGGCGTCGAGGTCTCGCACCAGAGCAGGTCGGCGTAGGGCGCATAGATGACGCTGCGGGCGATGGCGTGCTCCAGGCCGGGCTTGACGCGGAGGTAGCCCTCGGGGGTGCGCTCGCCGGTGATGTGCGCGGCGTCGTTGGCGTCCACGTCCGAAGTCAAGAGCGTGGCGGCGCGGGCGTCGGTGCGGGCGACGATGAGCGTCGGAACGCCCATCACGTCGGCGGCCAAGCGCGCGGCCTTGAGGGTTCGCACGTGCTGGTTGGTCGGGATGAGGACCTTGCCGCCGAGGTGGCCGCACTTCTTCTCGCTCGCGAGTTGGTCTTCCCAGTGGACGCCCGCCGCGCCCGCCTCAATCATGCCCTTCATCAGCTCGAAGGCGTTGAGTGGCCCCCCGAACCCTGCCTCCGCGTCGGCGAGGATGGGGATGAACCAGTCGCGCTCCAGCTTGCCCTCCGACCACTCGATCTGGTCAGCGCGGCGCAGCGCGTTGTTGATGCGGCGCACGACGGCGGGGACGGAGTTGGCCGGGTAGAGGCTCTGGTCGGGATACATCTGCTCGGCGAGGTTGTTGTCCGCCGCGACCTGCCAGCCCGACAGGTAAATCGCCTTGAGGCCGGCGCGCGCCATCTGGATGGCCTGGTTGCCGGTGAGGGCGCCGAGGGCGCGGACGAACTTCTCGTCCTGGATGAGCTGCCACAGCCGGGCGGCGCCGTGGCGGGCGACGGGGTAGTCGAACTGGAGGCTGCCGCGCAGCCGGACGACGTCCTGCGCCGTGTGGTCGCGGCGGATGCCCCTCCAGCGCGGGTTCGTGGCCCAGTCCTTCTCCAGGACGGCGGCTTCCTTCTGCATGCGGGCGGCAACGTCGGTCGTCATGGCGTGCTCTCCAGTCGTTCGTAGGCGATGAGCGTGAGGAAGTCGGGCAGGACCGGCGCGTGGACGGCCTCGCGCAGCAGCCGCTTGGCCAAGTCTGCGTGCGGCCCCGTCGCGGCGGCGGCCTCCTCGTCGAGCAGGCGGTCCACGAGGGCGGCGTCGACGGTGCGGCCGTCCTCCAGCCGGGCCTTGTGGTGCAGCCATTGCCAGGCCTGCGTGCGGGAAATCTCGGCCGTCGCCGCGTCCTCCATGAGGTTGTCGATGGCGACGGCGCCCGTGCCGCCCAGCCACGCGGCAAGGTAGAGGACGGCGGCGCGCAGGTTGTGGCGCAGCCCGGCCTCCGTGATGCCGCCCGGCACCTTCAGGTCCAGCAGCGCGGCCGTGTCCGGCAACGGGGGCACGCGGGCAAGCTGGTTCGGCCGCCCCGCCAACGCCTTCTCGAAAACCTCCAATGCGACGGGAACGAGGTCGGGGTGCGCCACCCACGTTCCGTCGAAGCCGTCGCTGGTCTCGCGCAGCTTGTCGTCGCGCACCTGGGCCACCGCGCGCTCCGTCACCTCGGGGTCCTTGCGGTTGGGGATGAACGCGCTCATGCCGCCGATGGCGTGCGCGCCGTGGCGGTGGCAGGTCGCCACGAGCAGGCGGGTGTAGGAGCGCAGGAACGGCGTGGTCATCGCGAGCCGGCCCCGGTCGGGCAGCAGCGCGTCCTTGCGGGCGCGGTGGACCTTGAGCGTCGAGAACAGGTAGTCCCAGCGCCCCGCGTTCAGCCCGCACGCCCGCGCCCGCAACTCGTAGAGGATTTCCTCCATCTGGAACGCGGCCGGAAGCGTCTCGATGAGGACGGTGACGCGGACGCAGCCGTGCGGCAGGCCCAGCTCCTTCTCGCACCACGCCAGCGCCCGCTCCCACAGCCGCGCCTCCAGGTGGTGCTCCAGCTTGGGCAGGTAGAGGTAGGGGCCGGAGCCCTTCTCCAGCAGCGCCCGCGCGTTGTGGAACAGGAACAGCCCCGCGTCGAACAGGCTGGCGGGCATCGGCTCGCCGGCGACCTGGACGTGGCGCTCGGGCAGGTGCCAGCCGCGCGGGCGGACCACCAGGGTCGCGGGGTGCGGGCCGACGCGGTAGGCCTTGCCGTCGGGGCCAGTGTGCTCCAGCCTGCCGCGCACGGCGTCGGCGACGTTGCGCTGCCCCTCCAGGAGGTTGCGCCACGTCGGGCTGGTGGCGTCCTCGAAGTCGGCCATGAAGACCTTGGCGCCCGAGTTGAGGGCGTTGACCATCATCTTGCGGTCGGGGGGGCCGGTGATTTCCACGCGGCGGTCGGTGAGGTCCTTCGGCGCGGGCGGGACGCTCCAGGGCTCCAGGATGCCGTTGGCCTTCGGCAGCGGCGCGAGGCGCTCGCCAACGTCCCACAGCGCTTGCCGGCGGCGGCGCGCGTCGAGCAGGGCGCGGCGGTCCGGCCCGATGGCGTGGTGCAGGCCCGCGAGGAAGCGCAGCGCCGCGTCGCCGAGCAGGTGCGCGGTGCCGGCGGGGGCAGGCGAACGCACGTCGGCAGGGTGGATGCGCAGGGGCGGCTCGCTCACGACGGTGCCTCGCCGATGCAGGCGGAAGGCCATGAACGTTTTGGACCTGTTCAACCACCAGTCGAACATGTTCAGGTTTGGCTGACAAATCAACCCGCATCATTGCGGGGCGTTCAAAATCCTGGACAGCGCTTCCCCCGCGTGAAGCGCCTCCACCTCTACATCACGGGGGCGGTGCAGGGCGTCATGTTCCGCGAGTCCACGCGGCGGCAGGCCGAGCAGTACAACGTGCGCGGCTGGGTGCGCAACCTCTCCGACGGCCGCGTTGAGGCGGTGCTGGAGGGCACCTCGTTCGCCGTGGACTCGGTCGCCGACTGGTGCCACCACGGCCCCGAGCGCGCCAAGGTGCGCCACGTCGAGGCCAAGGAGGAGCCGGCCACCGGCCAGTTCGCGGCGTTCAAGGTCCTGCGCTGACACAGCCACCGCTCGGCCTTTCTACCCCGCCCGGGGCTTGCCCACCCATGCTCCGCGCCCTCGCCCTCGCGGCCCTCCTGTTGGCGGGCTGCGCGGCCGCCCCAAGCCCCACGCACACGCAGGCCGCCACCCACACCGGCGCGACGATCGCATCCACCACCACGGCCCCGGTCGCAAAGGCGCCGCCGCCCCCGCCGCCCCAGGTCGGCACGTGTGACCTCACGGTCACCAGCGCCGGCACCAGCACGGGCGCCGTCCGCACCAGCAACTGCCCCGTCGCCGACGCCATCCGTGGCCTCTCCAAGGACGCCAAGAGCCTCCTCGTTGAGGTCACGTGGGACAGCCTGCCCCCCACGGCGCTGGCGCTCCAATCGTCGCTGGAGAACTTCGCGGCGTGCGGCTCCGCGCCGCTCCCCGATCCCACCTCCAACTGCTCCCAGCTGGCCTCCAACACGTCCATGGTGCCGCCGGTCCGCATCGTTCTGGAGGGCGAGGCGTTCGCCAAGCACGGCGCCGGCGCGAGCGCCTTCGAGAACGTCTACACCGGCGCCGCCATCCAGCAATCCTTCCGGCTCACCTTCAGCGCCTTCACGCAGGAGCGCGTCCCCGCCAACTACACGGCCCTCAAGTGAGGCCGCCCGCGCGCTCAAATATCCGTCCCCTGTCGCGCCGCCCATGGCAGTCGAGGCCACCTTCGTGATGATCAAGCCGGACGCCGTGCAGCGCGGCCTCGTGGGCGAGATTGTCGCCCGCTTCGAGCGCAAGGGCATGAAGGTCAAGGCGATGCGCCTCGAGATGCCCGACCCCAAGGTCATCGAGGCGCACTACGCCGTCCACAAGGCGCGCTCCTTCTACCCCGGCCTCGTCAGCTACATGACGAGCGGACCCGTGGTGCCGATGATGGTCGAGGGCGAGTCCGCCATCGCCGTCGCCCGCGCCATGATGGGCGCCACCAACCCCGTGCAGGGCAAGCCGGGCGAGATCCGTTTCGACCTGGGCCAGCACATCGGCCGCAACATCATCCACGGCAGCGACTCCGCGGAGACCGCGAAGTTCGAACTCGGCCTCTGGTTCCCCAAGGGCGGCGCCGACTACAAGCGCGCCGGCGACGAGTTCCTGTTCGAGTAATGCGCCGGGCCGCCACGTTCCGCGCCCCGTTGGCCAGCGGCGGGGCGGCAGCGTTCCGGCGCCTCGAGGCCGACCTGCGGCGCGACGACGACCTCCAGGTCATCGGCGTCGACACGGGCCGCATGGAGGTGCGGGGCGAGGGCTCCTGGTGGTTCCACGGCCGCTGGCGCGTCGAGGGGAACGAGTTGGCGCTGGAGGTCTTCTCCAAGGCGACGGGCATCCAGGCCCTCGCCGCGTGGCTGCCCATCCGGCAGGCTCTCCGCACGACCCAGTTGGGCCTCGACGCGCTCGCCCGCCGCGTTGGCGATCCAAGCGCCAAGTAGAAGCCCGAGGCCGCCCCGTCCCCGCCGTGGCCGAGCCTGCGGAGAGCACGACCCCGTGGGTGTTCCGCAACCGCGGCCTCCTCATCGGCGCGGCCTTCCTGTCGGCGGCGTTCCTGTCCCGGCTGCTCGCGCCCTACGTCCGCGTCCCGCTGCTGGACCGCACCACCGCGCTGGACCCGCGCCTCCAGATTGGCTCGACGCTGCCCTTCGACGGCGCGCCCGTGTGGCAAATCGCCGCCCCCTGCCTGCTCATCGTGGCCGCCATGCTGCTGCGGGCGTGGGGCACGAGCTACCTGCGCGGCCGCGTGATGATGGACCGCAGCCTGCACACCGACCGCCTCATCGTGGCGGGGCCGTTCCGTTGGCTGCGCAACCCGCTCTACCTCGGCAACCTGCTGTTCGCCGCCGCGTTCGGGCTCTACCTCCCGCCGCCGGGCCTGCCGCTGGCGGTGCTGGCGATGGCGCTGCCGCTCGGCTTCGTGGCCTCCGCGGAGGAGCGTGCCCTGCGCCAGCGCTACGGGGCCGAGTACGGGGCCTACGCCGCCAAGGTCGCCGCGTTCCTGCCGCGCCCGCCGCCGAAGGACCTGCCGAGGGGGAGCGAGGTGCGCCCCGACTGGGCCAACGGCCTGCTGAGCGAGTCGTGGCACCTCCTGGTCGGCGCCTACCTCGCCTGCACCGCCCTGCGGCAGCAGACGGCGGCCCTCGTCGTCCTGGCCGTCGCCGTCGTCGGCATCACCGTCAGCCGCGCCTGGCAGCGCCGGCACGCCAAGGCCTAGCACGTTTCGTGTTATGGGGCCTGCCGGGCCGGCTTGAGCGCCTTGGCGTACCATTCGACGTGCTCCAGGAAGCCGTCGACGCGCTTGGCCCACTCCTCTGGCTCCGCAAGCGGACCGCCGGGGCCGAACGCCTTCCCGACGTAGGGCACGGGGACGTGCTGGGGAACCGTGATGGCGCCCAGGCCCGCCACCGTCTGGCGCAGCATGTCGAGCGCGCGCAGGCCGCCGCTCACGCCGCCGCAGCCGACGAGGCCGAACGGCTTGCGGTTCCACGGCTTGAACGTGAGGTCGAGGAGGTTCTTCAGCGCCCCTGGGATGCCGTAGTTGTACTCGGGAGTCACGATGACGAACGCGTCGGCGGCGGTCACGAGGTCCATGAACTCGACGACCTTGGGCGGCCGCTCCTTCATCTCGTACTCCCGCTGCATCAGGTTGCCGAAAGCGTACTCGCGCGGGTCCACGAAGACGCTCTCGACGCCCGGGCGGGCCGCGAGCCGGCCGTGGACGTAGCGCGCCACGTGCTCCGACTGGCGCCCCTCGCGGACGGTGCCAAGGATGAGGGGGATGCGCAGGGCCATGGGCGCGGCAACCTGGGCCGGCCAGAAAGCCTTCCTTTTGGGGGGCCGGGGGCGCGGGTCTAGGAAAACGAGCAAATACGGCCCCCCTGTCGGAGCCGCATGGCCCGCGACGACCGCACCGCCGAGGAGAAGCTCGCCGACGAGCTTGCGGCGGAGCTGGAGGCGGAGTTCGCGGACGAGGTGCCGGACGAAGCCGAGGCCCCCACGGAGAAGGCGGCAGAGCCCGCGCCGGCCCCCAAGCCCGCGACAGCGCAACAGGCCAAGCCCAAGCCGATGGAGGTCAGCGAGGAGGCCGTCGCGAAGGCCAAGGAGCAGGCCAAGCAGGCGACCGAGGGCGACGCCGACAAGGCGCTCGGCGAGTTGACGGCGCGCTCGGCCACGGCCTACACCCGCTCCCCCATCGTGTCGGTCCTCGGCCACGTCGACCACGGCAAGACGAGCGTTCTGGACAAGATTCGCGGCACCAAGGTCTTCGACCGCGAGGCGGGCGCCATCACGCAGCACATCGGCGCCAGCGAGGTCCCGATGGCGACCATCTACGAGCGCTGCGGCGTCCTGCTCAAGGGCAAGTCGTTCGGCGTGCCGGGCCTGCTGTTCATCGACACCCCCGGCCACCACGCCTTCAGCAGCCTGCGCCGCCGCGGCGGCCAACTCGCCGACATCGCGGTCCTCGTCGTGGACCTCACCGAGGGCCTCATGCCGCAGACGCTGGAGGCCATCCAGATTCTCAAGTCCACCAAGACGCCGTTCATCATCGCGGCGAACAAGGTGGACCGCTGCCAGGGCTGGCTCACGGCCAAGGACGCGCCATTCATCCTCAACGTCCGCAAGCAGAGCGAGCAGGCGCAGGCGAGCTTCGACGACAAGTTCTACCGCCTCGTCGCCGCGCTCTACCAGGTCGGCCTCCCGTCGGAGCGCTACGACCGCATCAGCGACTTCACCAAGAACATCGCCATCGTGCCGACCTGCGCGCAGAGCGGCGAGGGAATCCCGGACCTGCTCGCGATGCTCGTCGGCCTCGCGCAGAAGTTCCTCGAGGCGCGCCTGGAGACCGACGAGGAGCTGCCCGGCGAAGGCACCGTCCTGGAGGTCAAGCAGGACAAGGGCCTCGGCACCGTCCTCGACGTCATCCTGTACGCCGGGAAAATCCGCAAGAGCGACGTCATCCTTCTCGGCACCAAGAACGCGCCGCTGCAGTCCAAGGTCAAGGGCCTGCTCAAGCCCGCGCCCAACGACGAGATGCGCGACGCCCGCAAGGCCTTCACGCCCCGCGACGAGGTCGTGGCCGCCGCCGGCATCAAGCTGCTCATCCCCGACGCCGAGGGCGTGGTGGCCGGCGCCCCCGTCCGCGTCCTGCGCGCCGAGAACTACGACGCCGCCTACGAGGCCGTCGAGGCCGCGAGCAAGCCGCAGGTGGACCTCGCCGACGCGGGCGTCTTCGTCAAGGCCGACACCATCGGCGGCCTGGAGGCGCTCGCCAACCTGCTGAAGGACCGCCAGGTCCCCATCCGCAACGCCGAGGTCGGCGACATCAGCCGCCGCGACGTCGTCGAGGCCGCCAGCATGACCGACCCGCTCTACCGCATCATCCTCGGCTTCTCCGTCAAGGTCCTGCCCGACGTCGAGAGCGAGGCCATCGCGCGCGACCTGCCCGTCTTCACCGAGCCGGTCATCTACAACCTCCTGGACCGCTACGACGCCTGGCTCGCGGAGGCCAAGCGCAAGCTCGAGGCGCAGAACCGCACCGAGCACATCCACCCCGCGAAGATTCGCTTCCTGCCGGGGCACAGCTTCCGCATGCGCGACCCCGCCGTCTTCGGCATCCGCGTCCTGGCCGGCACCATCCGCAACGGCCGCATGCTCCTCCGCACCGACGGCAAGGCCATCGGCCGCATCAAGAGCATCCAGAAGGACAAGAAGGCCGTCGAGGAGGCCAGGCTCGGCGACGAGGTCGCCATCTCGGTGCACGGCCCCACCATCGGCCGCCAACTCTCCGAGGACGACATGCTCTACATGGACATCCCGGAGACCGACGCCAAGTGGCTGCTGACCGAGGGCAAGATTACGCCCGAGGAGAAGGACGTCCTGCTGGAGTTCTTGAAGGTCCGGCGCAAGGAAGACAAGTTCTGGGGAATGTAAGCCCGCTTGGTCCATCACCACCCCCCCTGCCACGTTTTATGAGTTGGGTCCGTCATTGGGCTGTTTATGCATAGCGAGGCCGCCGTGCGGGCAGCCGTGGACCTGGCATTTCGTCAGGAGTCGACGGACGGCTTATTCAATCCCTACAGGCCGGAGCGAGCAACCGCCTTTGATGTGCCCGACGCGCATGAACGGCGTCGTGCGAATCTTCGCAACTTCATCGCGCTTCCGCGTGTGGATGAACCTGTCCTAGTTGTCGGTGAAGCCCCGGGTTGGCGTGGATGTCGTTTCTCCGGCGTGCCGTTCACGTCCGAGCGGCAGCTCGTGAGGGAAGCGAGGCCATTTCGAGGCGTGCAGTCAAGCAATGGCAGGTGGTCCTCCGAAGCGTCTGGCTTGGCGCCGGGTGCACCCGTTTGGGAGCAGACTGCGGAGGACTTCTGGGCAGTCATGAAGGACTGGCCTCTGTACTTCCTCGCATGGAACGCATGCCCATGGCATCCGCATGAAGCCGGCGAACCCTTCACGAACGCCAAGCCAACTCGCGCTGCTCTGGAAGCGGGAGCCAGCGTCCTTCAGGCCGTAGTCGCGGCGGCACGGCCGCGTCACATCGTTGCGATTGGAAACACAGGAGCCGACGCCCTCGCCCGCATCGGCATCGACGATTCGAGGGTGACCCGTGTCCGACATCCGGCGCGCGGAGGTGGTCCCCAGTTTCGTTCCCAGATTTCGACTGTGCTCGAAGCATGCTTTCCGAGTGAGAAGCGTCGTCCGACGACACCGTCAAGCAAGCTTGCGATGTTCGACGGCAAGTAGGCGCTCTCTGTAGGAGGCTTCCAGGTCGCGCTCATAGAATGCGGCCAACTGGAGTGCGACTTTTTCGGCCGGTATGAGGGCGTCACGAATCGTCTTGCGAGTCCAGTCGTTCGGCTCGCCCTTCATCAACTGTAGACGGCAGGACGCGATTTCGGCAACCGCCTGTTCCAGCTTCGCCAATTCGGCTTCAAGCCACTCCGTGGCGTTGGAAACGTCGGCCATTTGGCCGCTGGCGACCGCTTCCGCTCCCTGCAGAGAGGGTCCGAGCTGCTTGAACAGGACTTGCAGTTCTAGGTCCAGAAGGTTTGCCAGCTTCAGCACGAATGCTTGGAGGTCGGGCAAGCGCCGTTCGGTGAGGTCGAGCTCCGCCTCGTTGATGGACTCGCCGTGGAACCGCTTCTCCGCAACCGTTGCTAGGCTTGCCACCACCTTCTGGAGATGCATTATGCTATGGCGGATTGCATAGGCTGGCGTGGCAGCGTGAACATCTTTGTGGAACGCCACGTCGTGGTCAAGCTGCAAGCGCTGGAGTTCCGTCCAGGAGACTGCGGGTTGGCGCAGGCCCTCTAGTTCTCCCTCGACATGGGCGGCGTGAGCCTTGCCGGCCGAGGCGTCGCCGACTGCACCAGCGTGGGTTTTGGAATGCATAGACATCACCGTGCCACCTTTGCCACAGCCGTCTCCGCGACATCGAGCCAGTGTGACCCGTCGGGACGGATGGCGTACTTCTTGGTCCCTTCGTCTTGTGAAATCCAACCGTGGTTGGTAAGCTCGCGCAGAATCTGGAACGCTGAGACGTGGGACCTCACGACATCGTAGTCCACGTCCTTCAGCGACACCGGCTCATCTTTGCGCCGCATGTACTGGAGAATCGCGACTACATGCTTTCGCCCGAGTAGGCGGAAACCATGCGTCGGCAATTGCTTCGTTGGCTGGAGCGGCGCTGCCATCGTTCCCATCTAACCAGATGCTATACCCAGTATTAAGAACTGATGGTGGTGAGTACACAATCATGTACTCGCTCATCTGCTCAGGGATGTAAATTGAAAATCCACTGGATGGCGAGGGTTGCTGCGGCACCGGCGACTGCGCCAACGATACCGCCCCCAATCGCGATGAACCACGCCTTGCGGCCTTCTCGGCTTTCCTTCCGCTTGGACAGACGCGTTTCAAGATCGTCCTCCAGGAGCTTCAGCCGCTCCGCTAAGGCCATGACTGACACAGGAGGTCCCATGACTTGGTTTGCCAACTCGGGTGGGATGGAATCAAAGGATGTGTGCCCTGTCTTTCGTGGCGCCTTGGACGACAGATGGCAGAGGCACATCATGAAGACGGCTTGCCCTCGCTGAAGCATGACTGGGGTCGGGCCTGCGTTGTAAACGGAGAACAGCAGTTGACCCTGATAGCCGGGGTCGACGTGGAAGCCGCTGACGTTGATTAGACCGCGTTGCTTGACCGTGAACTTCACGGAGATGAAACCGGCGACGTCGTCGGGCATCCGAAGTGTTTCAGCTGTCAGCAATAGTGCAAATTCGCCCGGGTGGATGACCACGGTCTCTTTTGGCCCGAGAACCTTGATGGCGTCCGAAGAACTCCTGAATGCCTGTCCGCCGAGGGTCAGCGTGAGGTCCCAACCTGTTCGGCCAATTTTCTCGGAGGTTGGCTTGGGCTCCATCAGCCCTTTCGTGAGTAATGCACGCACCTCCTCAGGGCCCAGAAACGCCATGACTTGGCCAAGGATGACCTCCATATGAGGTGGCCGAAAAACTTCCGTCCCTTGGTGGTGCCCCCCTGCGGCTTCGGTCGTCGGCGGGCTGCCAGTCAACGCGTACATTGGTGCTTGTCCTTTCGTCCATCGTGGTCGTGCCGCGCCACGCACGAAAAACAGGGGTCTTGAACCGGTTCGAGTTCAAGAGCTGGGGAATGTAGCCGTCCTATCGTGGCCGCGCCAGGAAGCCATCCCAGCCGTCCTGGAAGCCGTGGTCGTCGTAGCCGCCCAGGACTTCAACGGTGAACCCTGCGGCCTCCAATCGTTGCACGACCCATTCCGTCCCAAGCAGACGCTGCCGGTGCACTTCGCGTGACCGGCGCTCCACTCCGCGCACGGTGCGCCACGTGTCGATGGTGCGGGTGAGGCGGTCGCCCTCGACGAGGACGTGCGCCTCGATGCGCCAGCCGCGCCCGGACCGGCTGACGCGGCGCTCGCCCTGCGCCTTCCCGGTCGTCGCCGCGTCGAGGAGCAGGATGCCGTCCGGGGGAAGGGCGGCCCGGGCGCGCTGGAGGAACGGCGTGATGGCTTCCGGGTCGCGGTCGGCGAGGGCGAAGTTGAGGACTTCGCCGATGGCGGTGACGGCGCTGCATGGCGGCAGGCTGGCCTCCAGGATGTCGCCGACCTCGACGTGGGCTCCCGGCAGGCGTGCCCGCGCCAACTCGACCATCGCCGGGGACTGGTCGATGCCCCACGGGGTGAAGCCCCGGCGCGCCAGGTCGGCGAGCAGCGTCCCCCCGCCGCAGCCGAGGTCGGCGACGCGTCCCTTCGGCGCGAGCTCCGCGACCATGCGGGCGGCGGCCTCGGCGAGGTCGCTGAAGCCTGCCTCGTGGACGGAGGCCAGGTCTTCGCCGTAGCCGGCGGGCACCCTACTCCACGACGAAGGTGGCGTGCATGCCGAGCTGGTCGTGCGAGGGCTGGGTGCGGACCTCGCAGATGATGCGGAACGTTCCCGTCTCGGAGGCGGTGAACCAGTCCTGCCCCTTGTAGGCGGTCGCGACGGTCTGGCCGGCGGGGACCTCGTGCTCGATGGTCTCGCGCACGCCGTCGCCGTCGCCGTCGTAGGAGACGAGCGCGACGTCGTGGAAGTTGTCGGTGCCGCCCTTGGCGCCGTTGTAGTCGCGCTGCGGGTCGTCGTCGTTGGTGACCACGAAGCGCACCTTGTCGCCATATTTGACGCGGACTTCGCCCGGCGTCATGTACTGCGTGCCGTCGTCGTTCCAGCCGATGTGGATGGCGACCTCGCGCACGCTGCCGTCGCCGCAGCCCGCGAGGGCGAGGAAGGGGGTCGTGGCCAGCAGGGCGAACCAGGAGCGCATGGGCGTCCCACCAGCGCGGCGGCAAAAACCCATCTGTCGAGGAATGCGGAAGGGCCAAGAGCCGTGCGCGCGGTGGCCGCCCGATGGCCCCTTCCATCCCCCTGCCCGCCCTCGCCGCCGTGCTTGCCCTCAGCGCCGCCGGCTGCATCGGCGACTCCGCCTCCACCGCGACGCAGGCGCCCACCGGGCCGGTCGACGAGGCGTTCGACGCGCTGGCGCCGGACGGCAAGCCGTCGGGCTGGACGGTCCACAAGGGCTCCTGGGGCGCGGCCTCCAACGCCACCGACGCGGCGCACCCGCTGGTCCTGCGCGGCGCGGGCGTGGCCGAGCCCGGCCTGAGCTCGATCGTGCCGCCGCAGTCGTTCACCGACTTCGAGGCGACGGTCGCGTTCAAGATGCTCTCCGGGCAGCACCCGCAGGGCGCCGGCCTCGTGCTGCAGTTCAAGGACGACGACAACTACCAAATCATCCGCTACAGCACCACGGAGAACGGCTGGCACCTCTTCACGGTCACCGCCGGCAACCGCGAGAAGCAGGGCAGCGCCTCCGTCGCGGGCGAGACGCACCCCGAGCAGAACCAGTGGGTCAACCTCCGCGTCGTCTCCTCCGGCGGCCACGTGCAGGCGTTCGACGGCGCCACCAAGGTCATCGACTACACGCTCCCCGCGACAGCCTCCCACAGCGGCGGCGTCGGGCCGTTCGTGCGCGGCGACACGGTCGCAGTGTTCGACGACCTCAAGGTCCACGCGGCCTAGGGCTCCCAAGCCAGCGGCCGGTGCAGGTGCCGCCGCGCCATGACGGGCACCTCGTGCCAGCCCAGCGCGACCTCGCGCGGCTCCAGCGCGATTCCGGCTGCTCCTTCCGCGGCCTTCGTCCCGCAGTGCCGGCAGCGGTGGCCCGCGCCCTTCCCGAGGCTTGGCATCGAGCGGCCGCAGGCCGGGCACTTCGGGTTCTGCCGCTGCCCGTACGCCGCGAGTCCCACCACGCGCAGCTTCTCCAGGTTCACGACGCCGTCCTGCCATGCGCCGACCGCCTCCACCCGGTCGCCCGGCCGCAGCGCCCGCGCCGTGTCGCGGAAGGCATGCGTCGGCTCGAATGCGGCTGCGCGGAGCTCCTGCCCCGCAGAATCGCGCAACGGGACGAAGACATGGCCGCCGCGCTTGCTCTCGGGCAATCCCGCAACCTCGGCCGCGACCTGGACCGTGCCCCACTCCGGCGCGTCCGCCAGCCGCTCGACGGGAGAGACGTGGTCGCCGCTCGCGTGGTTCGTCGCCCACAGCAGCCAGCCGTCGATGGGCTCCTGCACCGCGAACGGCAGCGTCCGGGTCGCAGCCTGCACGAGCGCCTCCGGGTCGCGGCCGCGCAGCCCCAGCAGCACCGGGTCGGGCGTGTGCGGCACGCAGGCAAGCCGGTCGTTCTCGGTGTCGAAGGTGTGGAACGTCGCGCCCGTCGGGTCGAGGCTTCGTAGCGGCTCCTCGTGGACTTGGCGCTCCGTTCCCCAACGCTGCGGCTCGCGGTAGGCGATGAACTCGAAGCTCGTCGGCGGGCCGGGCCACGCCGCCGCGCCCAGGCATCCGGCCAGAGCGCGCTGCGAGTCGGCGGCCGCGTGGGGCGCGCCCAGAGCCACGAGGGCGGACTTCGCGTCGCCGGCGTGCACCCGGGTCCTGACCGCCTGCCAGTAGGCGGCCTCCGGTGGCGGCTCGCGAAACAGCGCGGCGCCCGGCTCCGCCTCGTCCTGCGCCTCGTCCTGCAAGATGCTCCACGCGAGGTCGAGGATTTCCTGCGTCGGCTCGGCGCGGCGGCCCTCGGGGAACGCAAGGATTTCCCGGCCGCGCAACTCGCCGACGCGGACGCTCGGCCCTTCGGGCAGGCCCAGCGGCAGCACGACCGCGCCGTTGCCGCGCGTCTTCCACGGCACGTTCGGGTTGAGGCGCACGAGCCGCGGCAGGCCCGCCAGCGCAAGCTTGGGCAGCGCCAGCAGGACCCGGAACGCAAGGTGCGTCGTGCAGCCGCCCGCCGGGCCGTCGGTGTCGTCGAAGGCCAGGAGCACGCGCCGCGCACGGGGGCCGCCGGTTTGGATGTGACGGACCTGCAACGGGTGCTCCAAAGAGGTCTTCAAGGCAGGCCGGGATGCGTGCCGCGATGCCGGTCGTCCTCCAGACCCGGGGCCTGCGCAAGAGCTACGGCAGCGTCCAGGCGCTCCAGGGAATCGACCTCGACGTGCAGCGCGGCGAGGTGTTCGGCTTCCTCGGCCCCAACGGCGCCGGCAAGACGACATTCACCAAGTGCGTCACCGGCTTCGTCCGCCCCGACGCGGGCGAGGTGCAGGTGTGCGGCATCGACGCCCTGCGCCACCCGGAGCGCGCCGCCTACCACGTCGGCCTCGTGCCCGACCAGTACGACTTCTACAGCAACCTCACAGGCCGCCAGCACCTCGACTTCTACGGCCGCCTCCTGGGGATGCCCGCGCACCGCCGCAGCGACCGCATCGCCGCCGTCCTCGACGTGGTGCGGATGCAGGAGCGCGCGGACAGCCGCGTGAAGGGCTACAGCCACGGCATGAAGCAGCGCATCTGCATCGCGCAGGCCATCCTGCACGAGCCGGAGCTCATCCTCTTCGACGAGCCCACCAACGGCCTCGACCCGCAGGGCGCCTACGAGCTGCGCGAGATGATGAAGGGCCTCGCCCGCGACGGCGCCACCGTCTTCCTCAACAGCCACCAGCTCAACGAGGTCGAGCAGGTGTGCGAGCGCGTCGCCATCCTGAGCCGCGGCCGCCTCGCCACCGTCGCCGCCGTCGCCGACCTGCAGCGCCACGCTGGCAAGGGCGGCGGCATGGTGCAGGTGCGCGTCCTCAACCCCGCCGCGAAGCTGCTGACCGCCGCCGGCAAGGTGCTGGGCAGCAAGCCCACCGCGAACGGCAACCTGCTGGAGTTCCAGGCCGACGAGGCACTGACGGCCGAGGTCGTGTCCGCCCTCGCGGCGGCCGGCGCCCGCATCGCGGCCGTCACCCCCACGGCGGCGACCCTCGAGAACGCGTTCCTCGAGCTCACGCAGGAGGCGACCTGATGGTGCCCGAGACCGCCGCCGCAAGCGGTGTGGCCCGCGGCCTGCCCGTCGCCGGCAACCCGTTCTGGAACGCCGTCTACCAGGTCGCCCGCAAGGAGCTGCTCCAGCACATCCGCACGAAGCGGCTGCTCATCATCGGCGGCGTCCTGGTGCTGCTGCTCTCCCTCATCACGCTCGTCTTCGGCCCGCCCTTCGTGCGCCGCGCCACGGGCGGCGGCGGGCTGGGGGACGTGTCGGGCGAGAACCTGGTGCTGGCGTTCTACTTCGGCATCTTCGGCGTGGGCGGCCTCGCCTTCACGCAGCTGCTCTCCATCGTGCTGACGGCGGACGCGGTCTGCTCCGAGTGGTCGGCGCGCACCGTGTTCCTGCTCCTGTCCAAGCCGGTGACGCGCACGGCGTTCGTGCTGGGCAAGTTCCTCGGCAACCTCGCGACCATCGCCGGCACGCTCGTGACCCTCTTCGTGGCGTTCTACCTCGTCATGCAGCCGTTCTACGACGGCTCGCCCACCGGCGGCGAGGTCGGGGGCTTCTTCGCCATGCTCGGCATGGTCGTGCTGGGCTCGGCGGCCTTCGCGGCCATCAGCCTGTTCTTCTCCACCCTGACGCGCTCCAGCATCACGAGCATCCTGCTGATGCTGAGCCTGTGGCTCATCGTGTTCCCGCTGCTCGGCTCCGTCGGCTCGCTGGCGCACCTGGGCGACAACACGCCGCCGGACAGCATGGCCATCCAGGGCTGGCGCTACGCCAACCCGATCGCGGACATGCAGGCCGGCGCGCGCCTGCTGCTGCCCGGCCACCAGTCGCTGTTCACCAGCGTCGAGGCGTTCACGGACACGCTCAACCCCTTCAGCGGCGCGGCGAAGGACACCGGCGTCGCGGCCCTCGTCCTGGCTGCCTACACGCTCGTCTTTGTGGCCGCGTCAGTCCTCGTGGTGCAGCGCCGCAACTTCGAGTGAGGCGAGCGCGCCCGCGACCTGCTCCCGCAGCGCCTCCAGCGTGCGCGCCTGCGAGAAGCCGGCTCTGAGGCGGCGGGCGCCCGGTCCGCCCGCGACGAAGCGCGTGCACTGGCGGCCCAGCTCGCCCACGTTGGCCATGCCGATGGACTGGGCGCGGCTGAGGTACTCCTGCAGGGTCAGCAGCCGCTCCGTCATGGTCGGCTCCGGCGCGGGCTCGCCGCCGTCGAGGGCCGCGCGCATCCGGCGGAACACGGTCGGGTCGCGCATGGCCGCGCGCGCGATGAAGAAGCCCGCGCAATGCGTCTCGTCGCGCATCCGCACCACCGCGGCCGGGTCCCACAGGTCGCCGTTGCCGATGACGGGGATGTCGACGGCCTCCACGAGGCGCGCGATGTGCGACCAGTCGGCGCTGCCGGCGTAGCCTTGCTCCACGGTGCGGGCGTGCAGGATGACCCAGCTTGCTCCCGCCGCCTGCGCCTCCTGGGCGACCGCGACGTAGGTGTGCCGCTTCGCGTCCGGTCCGAGGCGCATCTTGGCCGACACGTGCGGGATGCCAACCTCGTCCGCCGCCTGCTTGGCCGCGCCGACGACCTCGCCCGCCTTCCTCGGATCGCGCAGCAGGAAGCCGCCGGCGCACGAGCGCAGGATGTTGGGCGCGGGGCAGCCGAGGTTCACGTCCACGAAGTCCGGCTTGATGCGGCTGGCCATGTGGCGCACCGCCTCCCCCATCTCGGCCGGGTCGCCGCACATGAACTGCACGCCGTAGGGCGCCTCGCCCGGCCACGGCTCCAGGTGCCGCCACGCCGACGGGTTGTCGTGCAGGAGCCCGGTCGCCGCGACCATCTCGCTGCACGTGACGTCGGCGCCCCACGCCACCGCCAGGCTGCGGAAGGCGGCGTCGGTGACGTCCACCATCGGCGAGAGCACCAGGGGCTCCCGCAGGCGGCGGCCGGCAATCTCCAGCATCGGGCGTCCCACGGGGCCCCGGTTCAAACGTTTCGGGGTGACATGGACCGTGGGCATGTCAACCAATTTGGAGGACGCGCCCATTGATGGGTCCAGCATCCGCCGCCCCAGCGCTTTAGTAGGGGTGGAATTGGCGCACCCATGCAAAAGGGACTGCTGGCCCTTGTTGTCGCGGCCGCCATCCTCTCCGGCTGCGCGCACGCTCCCTCCCAGGGCACGACGGCGGCGGCCAGCCCCCTGGACGCGCCCACCGGCGCCGCCCACTCCAACGGCTCCTCCCCGACCGCCGCCCCGTCGGCCGCCCCGAGCGCCGCGCCCAGGCCCAACAGCGGCGCCATCCACGGCGTCGTGGTGGACGAGGCGGTGCGCCCCCTGGCCGCCAACGTGACGCTCGTGGAGCGCGACGAGACCCAGGTGACCGTGGGCGGCTCCTTCCGCTTCGACCGCCTCGCCGCCGGCATCTACACCCTGAAGGTCCGCGCCCCCGGCTACGTCCCGCAGAACCTCGTGGTCTCCACCGAGGGCGACGACGCGGTGCGCATCCAGATGGCGGCCCTGCGCGGCGCGCGCGCCTACAACACGACGATGCACTTCCACGGCCACATCGAGTGCGCCATGGAGGCCCTCATCATCACGCCAAGCTGCGACACGCTGCTGGCCGACCCGCGCGTGGGCGGCCCCAGCCTCTTCAAGGCCAACTTCAGCGCGCTCCTGCCCCTCGACCCATCCTGGAGGACGGTCGTCGCCGACGTCGCCTTCGACCCCGCCTCCGCGCCGCTGCTGGACGGCCTGCACGTGACGGTGCGCGGCAGCCACAACAGCAGCGCGCTGGCCGAGTACGAGCAGTACGGGCGCTTCAGCGGTGCACAGCCCTTCCAGTTCCGCGTCGAGCCCGGCATGAGCTACCCCGACGGCACGAGCGCGGTTCCCGAGAACACGACGCTGTTCAAGATGGACGTCTATCCCCAGGGCATGGGCTACCACGCCGCCTGCGTCCCGCCCGGCGAGGGCGGCACCTGCTTCCTCGGCGTGGGCGCCGGCCAGGACTTCGAGTTCGACCTCTACCTCACGGTGTTCTACGTCGACCCCGCCCCGGCGGGCTTCAAGGCCGTCTAGCGCCTAGCCCCAGTGGACAGGCCGGCGCCAGTCGATGCCGACGGTGCGCACCCCAAGCTTGGGAATCAGCGGCAGGCGGCGCTTGTGCTCGGTGCGCCGCACCATCCCCTCCACCTTCTCGACCATCTTGAGCGGCAGCTTCGTGCGCTTGGCAATGACAGGCAGGCCGAGGTTCAGCTCCATGCCGCGCAGGACGGCGTCGAGCTGCTCGTAGGTGAGGCCCATGTCGCCCTCGTCGGTCTGCCCCGGGTAGAGCCCGGCGCTCGGCGGCTTGCCGATGATGGGCTCCGGCACCCCGAGGTGGCGCGCCAGGTCCCGCACCTGCGTCTTGTAGAGGTCGCCGATGGGCATGAGGTCCACGCCGCCGTCGCCGTGCTTGGTGAAGTAGCCGGTGAGGACCTCCGACTTGTTGCCGGTGCCGCACACGAGGTAGTCGCGCTTCTGCGCCTCGGCGTAGAGGATGAGCATCCGGGCGCGGGCCTTCGCGTTGCCCTTGACGCGCGCCTCCGGCGTGTAGCCCAGGGTCCGCTCCAGCCCCTCCACGATGGGGCCGATGGAGTGCTCGATGGGCGCGAGGCCCAGCGCGGAGCAACCGAGGAGGGCGTGCTCCTTGTCCTCAGGGTTTGAGTCCGGCGACGGCAGCATCACGGCCAGGACGCGCTCTTTCCCAAGCGCCCGCACGGCCAAGGCCGCCACCACGGCGGAGTCCAGGCCCCCCGAGACGCCGACCACGAGGCCCTTGGCGTGCGCGGCCTCGACGTGGGCGCGCAGGAACGTCGCGACGACCGCCTCCCACCGCTCCGGCCCGTCCGGGGACGCCACGAAACGGCCAAGTGGAGGCGCCATTTGAGGCCGACCGTGAGCGCGCTCCGCCCGTTCCGCCTTGCCCTGCACAGCGCCGCCCCCCGGCTCGGCGACGTCGAGGCCAACGTGGCCGCCGTCGCCAAGGCCGTGCTTGCCAAGGAGGCGGACCTGGTGGCGTTCCCCGAGATGTTCCTCACCGGCTACGC
>JAXDQP010000043.1:0-20933 GCA_034667745.1 Thermoplasmata archaeon | reverse complement strand
ATGGCCCACGCGATGGAGTCCTCGGACGCGACGCCGAACACGAGCGCGCGCTTGCCGGCCAGGGAGCCACTTCCACTCATCGGCCGCCGCATGGGGACCAGGGATGAAGGCTTTCCCAACCGGCCCGGCGGCGCGGGGCAGGGGTCCGGCAGGCTGCACACAGGGGAAGGCCCTTGCCGGGGGCCCGGGATGCCCGCGCATGCGTTTCGGCGTCCTTGCCCTGATGCTTGCCGGCCTCCTGGCCGTGGCCCTCGCCCCGTCGGCGTCCGCGCGCCCCGGCCCGGAGCCGCAGTGCATGCCCTACTACTCGGAGCAGCGCGTTGGCCCCGTGACCATCATTCGCCGCGACTCCTGCCACGCGGAGTATTACCTCTGCGGCCGCCCCATTGGGGAGGCCTTGGCCGCCGAGCACCCGCTGGACTGCGTCACCACCACCTGAGGCTCAGAGGAGGCCGCGGCTGCGCAGCAGGTCCCGCACCCGCGCCTCGACCTCGTCGCGGACGCGGCGGAACTCGGCCACGGGGAGGCCCTTGGGGTCGTCCAGCCCCCAGTCCACCATCGGCTTGCCGGTGAAGGCGGGGCAGGCGTCGTCGCCGCACCCCATCGTCACCACGAGGTCGCAGGCGCGCACCCACTCCTGGTCGAAGCCTTGGCTCGCGTGGCCGGAGAGGTCGATGCCCTTCTCGCGCATCACCGCAATCGCCTCCGGCAGGACGTGGCCGAGGGGCCTGCTGCCGCCGCTGCGCGCCTCGACGCGGGCGCCGCCGAGGGCCTGCGCGAACCCCTGCGCCATCTGGGAGCGCGCCGAGTTGCCGACGCAAGCGAACAGGACGCGGAAGGGGCGGTCCGGGCGGGGGTCGCTCATGCGTCGGCCTCCAGGTCGAACGGGCCGAGGGCGCCGAGCGGCTGGGCGTCGGGCGTGGGCTTGCGGCCGCCCCGCAGCGCCTCGTAGGCCAGCATCCCGAGGCAGGCGCCAACGACGGGGACCAGGAGGAACACGACGATGCCGCCCCATTGCCCCGCGACGAGGGCGGGGCCGAGGCTGCGGGCCGGGTTGGTGGAGGCGCCGGTCAGCGGCCCCGCCCACAGCGAGTTGACCGCGACGGTGAGGCCGATGGCGAGCCCGGCGATGCCTGGGGCGGCGCGGCGGTCGGTGGCGACCGCCACGATGACGAGGCCGAGCAGGAACGAAGCCGACGACTCCACGAGGACCGCCTGCGGCAGGCCGAGGCCGGCGCGGAGGTGCGTGGCGACCGGCGCGACGTCGGCGAACAGGCCGCGCAGGGCGAGCGCGGCAAGCGTGGCGCCCGCGGCCTGGGCGAGGGCGTAGCCGGGGACGCGGCGCCAGGGGAAGTGGCCGGTCGCCGCGAAGGCGACGGTGACGGCCGGGTTGAAGTGCGCGCCGCACAGGTGGCCGAGGGCGTAGATGAGCGCGGCCACCACGAGGCCGAAGCAGAGCGAGACCGCCAAGGAGTCCGCGCCGGAGAGGATGGCGCCGCCGCCCGCCAGCACGAGGAAGAAGGCGCCAAGCCCCTCGGCAAGCTCGGCGCGCAGGGGCACGGGCCTCGGCAAGCGGCCGGACGTTAAGGATTCGGGCAAACCCGTGGCTGCCTGGCGCGCGGGGTTGACAAGCCTGCCCTCTTGCTTCGCAAGAGTCTCGTGAGGGACGCCAGGAAACGGCACCCCTTCGCAGCGGGTGGAGCCGCACACGTTCGGCTTGCACCTCAATCTGTGCGGGAGGGAAAGGCAAAGAGGGACGGAGGGCCTTCAGGCGAGCCCATGCCCAGCCCCAGCTTCCCGCTCCGCGTCGCCTGCGTGGACGTTGGGTCCAACGGCCTGCGCTGCATGGCGGCCGAGTTCCAGGACGAGACGCGGCACCGCATCCTGGTGCAGGAACGGGCGCCCGTGCGGCTCGGCCAGAGCGTGTTCGAGGTGGGCGCCATCGACACCGAGGCGATGGAGGCGGCCGTGGAGGCGCTCGCGGGCTTCAAGCGCTCCCTCGACGCCTGCGACGTGCAGGTCGTGCGCGCCGTGGCCACCAGCGCCGTGCGCGAGGCGGCGAACCAGGACCAGTTCCTCCGCAAGGTGCGGCGCGGCGCCGGCCTCAAGGTCGAGGTCATCAGCGGCGCCGAGGAGGCCCGCCTCGTGGCGGCGGCCGTGGCGCGCCGGCTGCCCATGGCGGGCCCGCCCTGGATGCTGATGGACCTCGGCGGCGGCTCGGTGGAGATTGGCCTCGTGGACGCGGGCGGCCTGCTGTGGAGCGAGTCGCACCCGATGGGCTCCGTGCGCCTGCTGGGCGAGTTCCACGCCCTCAAGCAGGACGCCGAGAGGTTCCAGCGCCTGCTGGCCGGCACCGTCCACACGCTGCGCCTCAACCTGCCGCGCGGCCGCAAGCCCGCCGGGTTCGCGGCCACCGGCGGCAACATCGAGGAGCTGGCCCGCCTCGCCGGCTGCAAGGAGGGCGAGGTCGCCGAGCTGCCGCTCAAGAAGCTGCGCGAGCAGGTGCAGCGCCTCGCCAAGATGAGCCTGGAGGAGCGCAAGAAGGAGCTGGGGCTGCGGCCCGACCGCGCCGACGTCATCGTCCCCGCCGGACTCACCTACGCCCACGTGGCCGACCTGTGCGGCGCCGAGACCATCCACGTGCCGCACGTGAGCCTCAAGGACGGCGTGCTGTTCGACCTCGTCGACTCCCTCGCGGTCCACACCGACGCCCAGGCCAAGTCCGAGCACGTCGTGCTGGACGCGAGCGTCGCCCTCGGCCGCCACTACCACTTCGAGGAGGCGCATGGCGTCCAGGTCGGCCGCCTCGCGGTGTCGCTGTTCGACCAGACCCGCGACCTGCACAAGCTGCGCGCCGCCGACCGCACCCTGCTCCAGGCCGCCGCCGTCCTGCACGACGTGGGCCGCTTCATCAGCGACAACAAGCACCACAAGCACTCCTACTACCTCATCTCGCAGGCGGACCTCGCCGGGCTCTCCGGCGACGACCTCGAAGTAGTGGCCCAGGTGGCGCGCTACCACCGCCGCAAGGAGCCGGCGCCGCACCACAAGCCGTTCGCCCGCCTCGCCGCCGCCGACCAGCAGCGCGTCGTGCGCCTCGCGGCCCTGCTGCGGGTCGCCGACGCCCTCGACCGCCAACACCTGGGCGCCGTCCACGCCGTCAAGGTCCGCGTGGAGACGGACGCCGTCGTGCTGCGCCTGAAGGGCCAGGGAGACCTCGCGCTGGAGCAGTGGGCCGTGCAGGAGAAGGGCGGCCTCTTCTGCTCCGCGTTCGACACCACGCTCGAGATGGAGACGGAGGCGGCGGCATGACCGAGGCGCCGGCCGGCCTGCCCGGGAAGCTCGTCGCCGTCGAGGGCGTGGACGGCTCCGGCAAGTCCACCCAGGTCCACCTGCTGCACGAGTGGCTCAAGGGGCTCGGCTGCAAGGTCTACTTCAGCCCGTGGAACAGCAGCGACCTCGTCAAGACCGCCACCAAGCGCGGCAAGAAGGAGCAGCTCCTGACGCCGACGACGTTCAGCCTCATCCACGCCACCGACTTCGCCGACCGCTACGAGCGCCGCATCCTGCCGCGCCTGGAGGCCGGCTACATCGTGCTGTGCGACCGCTACATCTACACCGCCTTCGCGCGCGACGGCGTGCGCGGCTGCGACGCCAAGTGGCTGCGCAAGCTCTACAGCTTCGCGCAGAAGCCCGACCTCACGCTGCACTTCCAGGTGCCGCTCCAGGTCAGCCTCGACCGCATCCTCGCCGGCCGCCCCGACCTCAAGTGGCACGAGGCCGGCATGGACCTCGGCCTGCACACCGACATCAAGGAGTCGTACAAGCTGTTCCAGGGCCGCATCCACGCGCTCTACCAGCAGATGGCCCCCAAGGACGGCTTCACCGCCATCGACTCGCAGGGCCCCATCCACGCCATCCAGAAGAAGGTCCGCGGCGTCGTCGCGGCCGCCATCGACCTGCCGCTCTACCAGAACCGCTCCAAGCTCTACGGGGGCCAGCGATGAGGAAGAAGGTCTACGGCGCGCCGCCGCCCGGCACCGACCTGAGCGGCCTGCCCGGCAAGCTCGTCGTCATCGAGGGCCAGGACTCCTCCGGCCGCACCACGCACGTCGAGCTGCTTGCGTCCTGGCTCGAGACCGAGGGGCACGCCGTCGTCCAGGTCGGCCTGCGCGGCTCCGAGCTGGTCGCGCCCGAGTTGGCCAGCGCGCGCGAGGGCAACACCCTCAGCCCGCGCACGATGAGCCTGTTCTACGCCACCGACTTCTACGACCAACTGGAGAACAAGATCGTCCCCGCCCTGCGCGCCGGCAACATCGTGCTGGCCGACCGCTACATCTTCACGCTCATGGCGCGCGACCTCGTGCGCGGCGCGGAACGCGACTGGGTGGAGAACCTCTACAGCCAAGCCATCGTGCCCGACCACCTCTTCTTCCTCAAGGCCAGCGCCGCCGTCCTGCTCGACCGCCGCCTCGCCGAGCACGACGACCTCGACTACTGGGAGTCCGGCATGGACGTCGGCCTCAGCCGCACCTGGCACGCCAGCTTCCTGCGCTACCAGCGCCGCATGCGCGAGCAGTTCCAGCTCCTGGAGTCCCGCTACGGCTTCACCGCCATCAACGCCAACCGCACCATCGCCGCCGTCCAGCAGGACATCAAGGTCCAGCTCCAGGCGCTCCTGGAGACGGGCCGATGAGCCGCATGACCCCGCGCCGCCGCGACCAGCTCGACGCCGCCGCCCGCGACGCCCGCGCCCTGCGCGAGGCGTGGCGCCAGGCAATGCAGCACCACCAGGTCCGCGTCGAGGCCCAGTTCCGCGAACTCTCCACGCGGCTCAAGGCCCCCGCGAAGGGGCGGGTGAAGAAAGGCCTCCCGTCCGCCAAGCTGGCCGAGAAGCTGCACGAGACGTTGGCGAAGGCGCGGCTGAAGCCGGTCAAAGGTCGGGCGAAGGACCTGCGCCGGGTGGAGAAGCTGGTGCAGGACGCCCTGGACTCGCTGCCGCAGGAGTGAGGCTGTTGGGGGCCACGGGCTTGGAGCTAGGTCAACCGGTAGCGCTTGGTGCGGCCGTCCCTGCTCGCCGTCACTAGCCCCCACTTTTCCAGGCGGCGCAGGCGGCGCTAGACGATGCTCCGCGCCGCGCCCACGGCTTCGGAAAGCTCCCGCTGCGTCTGGCCAGGGTGCCGGGTGAGCCAGTCCATGAGGCGCCGAAGGTCGGGGTCGCGCAGGGCCAGCTCGTCTTTCCAGGTCGCCGCATAGCGGCCGTGGTTCTCGAAGTAGCGCACGGTGCCCGCGTGGTCTTG
The DNA here is from genome assembly GCA_034667745.1 of Thermoplasmata archaeon. Lineage (GTDB taxonomy): Archaea > Thermoplasmatota > E2 > JACPAO01 > JAHFTW01 > JAHFTW01. The sequence continues at coordinate 15,633 of JAXDQP010000043.1, read as the reverse complement.
GGCGACCACGAGCCCCACCGCCTGCAGTTTCCTCAGGTGGTGACGGGACGTGCTGTCGGAGACGCCTGCGGCCTCCATGATGGCGCGGTACATGGCGCCAGGGTTGGCGCAGACGGCTTCGTAGACGCGGCGGCGGCCGGGGGTCTCAAGGGCGGACTCGGGCGTCAGCTCGCGCGAGAACAGCGCTAGCAGCGCCTTCACGAGGAGGGCGATGAGCGCGACGCCGCCGACGACGGCGACGGCCTCGCCCACGCCAAGCAGGTGGGCGGGCACGGGCGTCTCGTCCAGGTTGGCGGCCGTGAAGGTGCCTGACAGGCGGGCCGAGAACTGCGGTGCGTCCCCGGGGAGGCCTTCGAGGTCTGCCAAGGTCAGGTTGCCGCGCAGCCGCAGGGTTTGGCCTTGCGGGTCCAGACAGGGGGCCCGCGCGCAGGGCGAGACGCGGGTGGCCAGCGGCAGCCGGGCGCTGCCATTCTCCCCCAGCGTCACGCGAGGGCCGCCCAGCGCGGCGAAGGCGACGTTCCCATGGCCTGCCAGGGTCCCTGCGGTCGCAACCTCCATGATTGGGTGCAGCACCGCGCCGCCATTTCCCCCGGGAGTAGGAGCGACCAACCGGAAGGGGCTGGCCCCGTCCACGCAGGCCTGCCCGCTTGGGCAGGAGACCTGTGCGTTGGCGTACTCGACGCGGTGAAGCCCTTGTGCCACGAGCTGGCCGTGCCTCTCCTCCACCACCCTCATATAGGGGGGGCCTGTCGGCGGACCCGTCCAAAACCGTTGGTCGCCTTGATGCGGTCACGGTCCCGGCGGAGTCGATCAGGCTTCCGCAGGGTACTCGCAGGCCCCTGGCCCACGCGGTACGCTGTGGTCGTCGCGGGCGGCCTGCGCCGGGGGACGTACATGGTGAATCCCCATGGCATCCAACAAGCCCCACATGAACCTCGTCGTCATCGGGCACGTCGACCACGGCAAGAGCACGCTGGTCGGCCGCCTGATGCTGGACACCGGCCAGTTCCCGGCCCATGAGATTGAGCGCTTCAAGAAGGAGTCCGCCGAGAAGGGCAAGGGCTCGTTCTTCCTCGCCTGGGTCATGGACAACCTGAAGGAGGAGCGCGAGCGCGGCGTCACCATCGACGTCTCGCACAAGAAGTTCGACACCGCGAAGTACTACTTCACGATCATCGACGCCCCGGGCCACCGCGACTTCGTGAAGAACATGATCACGGGCGCCTCGCAGGCCGACGCCGCCATCCTGACCTGCTCGGCCCCCGACGGCCCGCAGGCGCAGACGAAGGAGCACATCTTCCTGGCCAAGACGCTGGGCATCGACCAGCTCGTGGTTGCCGTCAACAAGATGGACGCCGCCAACTTCTCCGAGGAGAAGTTCAAGGAGACCTGCGACGCGGTCCGCAAGCTGACCAAGCTCATCGGCTTCAAGGACGAGAAGGTCCAGTTCGTCCCCGTCGGCGCCTTCGGCGGCATCAACATCTCCAAGCCCGCCCCCGAGATGCCGTGGTACAAGGGCCCGACCCTGCTGCTGGCGCTGGACAACTTCGTCCTGCCCAACAAGCCGACGGACAAGCCCCTGCGCATCCCGATCCAGGACGTCTACACCATCACCGGCATCGGCACCGTGCCCGTCGGCAAGGTCGAGACGGGCATCCTGAAGCCCGGCATGGCCATCCACTTCAACCCCAGCAACAAGACCGCTGAAGTGAAGTCGGTGGAGATGCACCACGAGCAGCTGGCGCAGGCCGTGCCCGGCGACAACGTGGGCTTCAACTGCCGTGGCCTGGCGAAGAACGACATCCGCCGCGGCGACGTCGGCGCCCCCGTCGACAAGCCGGCGCTGGTGGCCAAGACGTTCACCGCGCAGGTCATCGTCCTGAATCACCCGTCGGTCATCACCGTCGGCTACACCCCCGTGTTCCACGCCTACACCGCGCAGAACGCCTGCACCTTCACGGAGATCAAGAAGGTCGTGCGCGCGGGCAAGGAGCAGGAGGACAAGTCGTTCATGAAGACGGGCGACCAGGGCGTCGTCAAGATCACCCCGACGCGCCCGATGGTCGTCGAGCGCGCGACGGAGTACCCTCCCCTGGGCCGCTTCGCCATCCGCGACATGGGCCAGACCGTCGCCGTCGGCGTCGCCATCGAAGTGGAGCCCCGCTAGGCGGGCTCCCTCCCATCGTGGAGGACTTCACATGGCCAACGCGAAGGCGCGCATCAGCCTCACCGGCACCGACCCGACCAAGGTCGACTCCGTGTGCAACCAGATCAAGCTGATCTCGGAGCGCACGGGCGTCAACATGGCCGGGCCGATCCCGCTGCCGACCAAGAAGCTCAACGTCCCGACCCGCAAGGCGCCGGACGGCGAGGGGTCGGAGACGTGGGACCGCTGGCAGATGCGCGTCCACAAGCGCCTCATCGACTTGGACGCGGACGACCGCGCCCTGCGCCAGCTCATGCGCATCCAGGTCCCTGACGGCGTCAACATCGAGATCATGCTGCGCAGCTGAGCCCGCGGGGCTCGGCTACGGTAGCAGCATCGTCTCGTCCCTCTTCCCTTCCTTCTCCTCCTCCAGTCTCTTTTTGTCGAGCCTCGTGCGGGGGGCGTGGCCGTGGACACGTGCGAGCGTTGGAGAGGTGTCACGCAGCACAGCCTTCCTGCGGTGCCGGAGCGCGTGGCCTCCTGCGTCCGCCACGGCGCAACGGCCGCCGATTTCCTGGCCGCCCGCGAGCGAATCCTGCGCTACGACATCTATCCCAGTCGCATCGTCGCCAGCCAGGTCTGCGCCCCCGGCGGCAGGGTGCGGGAGGGCTGCGTCATCGCCCAGTGGCTCCGCCTCGGGCCGTTCCGCTACGCCTGCGCGGTCCGGGTGGAGGCGCTGCATGACGAGGACGCGGTGGGCCGGCGCACGGTCCGCATGGCCTACCGGACGCTTGCGGGGCACCCGGAGCGCGGCCGCATCGTGTTCAGCTTGGCGTGGGAACCGGCGGCAGGGACCTTGGAGGCAAGCGTCACCTACGCCTCGGTGCCGGCGCTGTGGTGGAGCCGCCTCGGCAAGCCCTTCGCGGAGCGCCTACAGAGGCGGATGAACGCGGGCGCCGCGCGGCGCCTGGCCAGGAAGGAAGGCCCCTAGACGCAGACGGCCGCCCAGTTGGCTGGCGCCGTGTTGTAGTAGCAGAGCAGGTAGGCGACGATGGGCAGCGGCGGGGGCGGCGGGGCGACGAGGCAGACGCTGGCCCAGTTGACCGGCGGCGTGTTGAGCAGGCAGTTGGCGACCTGCGCCGTCGCGGCCACGCCAACGAAGAGCGTCTCACAGACGGCGTCCCAGGAGCGCAGGTCGGAGACGGCGTCGCAGAACGGCGTGGCGGGCGCGGCCGCGGCGGGCGCGGCGACGGCGAGCAGGCCGGTGAGGGCGACGAGCGTGGCGAGCGTGATGGCCAGGGGGCGGGAGGTGGACATGGGAATCCGGCCCTGCATCCCCCGCGTGGCGTTCAGCGTTGTGGCCGGGCGGGAAACATCATCCGTAGTCGCGCCAGGAGTGGCCGCACTTGACGCACTCGTTGATCTGCGTCGGCGGCTCGTCGCTGCGGCGGGTCTGCATGAGGTGGAAGTAGGCCTTGTCGTGGCCGCACTTGGGGCAGGTGGTGACCTGCTCGGGGCGGGCCTCCTGCTTCTCCTCCAGCACGACGCGGCTCTTGCCCTCGGACTCGGCCTTCACGATGCGGCTCTCGGCGGGCTTGCTGCTCGTCCAGCCGCACGAGGGGTTGCGGCACGCCAGCCCGCCGTCCTTGGGATAGACGAGCTTCTTGCACTGCGGGCAGAAGGCCACGCGGGCGAGGACGCGGGGCGGGCACTTGATGCCTTCTGTCGGCGCGGCGGCCCATCAGCGGCGCTGCAAGGCGGCGAGCGCCTCGGCCTGCTGCCGCTCCAGGCCCTGCCGCTCGCGCAGGTAGTCGGTCGCGGTGGCCTGCCGCACGAGGACCTCGACGAGGCGCAGGACGCGGCGCAGCGGCCGGACCCCGACGAGGCGCAACGGGTGGGGCGACGGCGGCGCGGCGAGGGGCAGCAGCGTCCCCGTGTCGGTGAGTTTTCCGAGCGGGCCCTGCCGGACATCGATGTCGCTCAGCTCGGCGTGGCGCTCCGCCTGCTCCGTGCGGCGGGGGAACGTGGTGCGCACGATGAGGCGCAGGTTCGTGACGTGGTGGTGGGTGCCCAGGCGCGCCAGCTCCGCCCACGCCAGCAGGGGCAGCGACGACGCGGTGACGAGCAAGGGGAGGGACTCTCGCTCCGGGAGGCGGGCGAGCAGCGTCCCCAGGCTCGCGGCGACGCCGACGGCGGCGGCGACGTTGAGGAACGCGCGGCGGCCCAGCAGCCGGTTGAGGAGGAAGCCGCCGAGCGCGAGCCCCGCGAGGGCGTCGAGGTGGGCCGCGAACTGCGAGCCGAGGAAGATGCGGCGGAAGTTCCCGGCGTCGCGCCACGCGGGCGCATGGAACAGCAGCCAGAGCGCGCCGCCCCACAGCGCGGGAAGCAGCGCCACGGCGTAGCGGCGGAGCCAGCCGAGCGGGCTGGGGTGGCGGCGCAGGACCTCGCGCTCCCCCGGCAGCGGCGTGAGGCCTCCCATTGGCGTGCCATCGCCACGCGCTTGATGACCGTTCCGAACCTGTGCGTCCAGGCCGCCCCGGCTTCGACATGTTCGGCGGGGCAACGCTCCTTGTCCACGCGCGCGTTTAGGTGGGCATGGTCTGTCCTGGCACATTGCAATGCTCGTGCTGCGGGGACGCGCGCATCTGGGCCGAGGTCCCGGCGACGGGGCGGCGCTACCTGGAGGGCAAGCGCTGCTTCGTCAAGTCCTGCGGCACGTGCGGCGGGCCGTGCCGTGGCACCTACGGGCCGGCGGGGCGCTAGCGCCGGCGCGCGACGAGCAGGAGCAGCAACCCCACCGCGAGCCACGCCACGAGGCTCAGCAGGTTGATGGCGGCCACCGCCGGCGCGGGCTGGAGCAGGCGGGCACCCGTCTGGACGCCGACGAACGCGGCGGGGCCGAGCCAGCCGAGCAGCCAATGCGTCCGGCCCGCGAGCCCGACGAGGCCCCACCACGCCGCCCCCACGAGCGCCAGCACGATGCCGGTCAGCGCCAGCGCCCACACGGCGCCGATGGGCCACCAGTAGGCGGCCGGCAGGACGAGCGTGAGGAAGTAGGCCCCGTAGAGAAGCAGCAGGAACAGGATGAACGGCACGGGGTGGCTGCGGATGTGCGCGCGCAGCACCGGGACGTCGCCCTCGCCGGGGCCGTGGAAGCGCGAGCCCCGCACGTGGCTGGGCCGCGAGCCGGGCAGCGCGAGCAGGACGAGGCCGAGCAGGGCGGCGTGCTGCCAGCGCGCGAGGTCGAGGCGCGCGAGGGCCTGGAGGAGGTGGAGCGGGAACTCCAGCAGCACGGCCTTGAGCGCGTCGAGGGCGGGCGCGAGGCCCGGGCCGGGCGCGGGCAGGACCAGGAGACTCTTGTCCACCAGGAACAGCAGCGCGACGAGGACGAGGAGCGGCGGGATGAACAGCGGCGCGAGCGCGGCGACGAGGAACGAGAGCATCCCGACGCCCCGCGTCTTGACGTGGGTCGGCGTGACGTGGCCGCGCTCGGAGCCGACGCGGAACTGCGAGATGCCGTGGCCCGACAGCAGCAGGACGCTGGCGTGGCTGAACTCGTGGACGAGCGTCCCGAACCAGCTCACGGTGGCGTAGAGCCAGCGCAGGCCGCCGCGCGCCATCCACAGCAGGCTGCGCCGCAGCGCCTCGACGGAGAGCGTCTGGCCGCGCCAGAGGACCCAGACGGCGACGGGCGCGAACGCGGCGGCCGCGAACAGCATGGGGTCGAGCGCGGTCACTCGACGACCTCCAGGTGCGTCGGCGTGCCGGTGTGGTCGTAGGCGCGCCAGTCGTCGGGGCCGTAGGGGTGGCCGTAGATGATGTGGATGGCGCCGTGCTTCTCGAACAGCGCGAAGTCCGCGTCGCTGGGGTAGGGGTGCGGGCTGGGGTGGCTGTGCAGCGTCCCCTTGATGGTGCGGTCCACGGGGAGGTTGTTGACCATCAGGAACGTGTGGCGGTCGCCCTGGATGGTGCCGGGGACGAGGACCAGCTCGATGACGGTGCCCTTCTCCAGCCGCAGGAAGCAGCCGAACTCCTGCGGGTAGCTGGAGCGCGCGGCCTCGGCGGCCATCTCCAGCACGGGCCGGCGGACGGCCTTGATGGTCGGGTGGTCGCTGGTCTCGCGGCTCCACCCCTCCCAGTGCTGCCACTGCTCCGCCTCGCTGAGGCCGTCGAACCAGAGGTCGAACTCGTCGTCCGTCCACTCCTCCTGCGGCAGCTCCTGGTAGTTGGGCCGGTAGCGGACCTCGCGGACCTTCGGCTTGCGCGCGAAGAAGCCCATGCTACGCGCCTCCACCCGGCCAAACCGCGGATGACGCGGATTTCGCGGAGAGGTTGGAATCCGCGGCCTCCGCGCAATCCGCGGTTTTTGGTCGTGGGAGTCGCATCATCCAATCACCGCGTCAGCTTGGACCGCACGCGCTCGTAGTAGCCGGAGCCGAGCCGGATGAAGCGCGCCTTGCGGGGCGAGGGGGCGATGCGGACGGTCTGGCCCGGCGAGACCTCGAAGCCGTGCTGGCCGTCCACGACGACGCGGGCCTGGCCGGTGCCGCTCTGCGAGTCGCGGTCCTCCAGCGTCAGCTCCACGACGGCGTCCGACGGCACCACCCAGGGGCGGGCCGAGAGGCGGAACGGCGCGATGGGCGCGAGGACGGTGCCGTGGACGAGGGGATGCACGAGGGGGCCGCCGACGCTCATGGCGTAGCCGGTGCTGCCCGTCGCCGTCGAGATGATGATGCCGTCGCCGCGCAGCGTGTCCAGCACCTCGCCGCCGACCGTGATGCGGAAGCGGATGAGCTTGGCGATGCGGCTCGTCTGGAGCGTCACCTCGTTGGTGGCGTCGGGCAGGCGCTGCGGGCCCAACCACGCCGAGAGCTTGTCGCGCTCCTCGACGCGGTAGTCGCCGCGGATGATTTGGTCGATGGCGGCGGCGGCCTGTGGCGGCTCGACCTCCGCCAGGAAGCCGATGGCGCCCGCGTTGACGCCGAAGATGGGCTTGTCCGTGACGTGCTGCGCCATCAGGATGGTGCCGTCGCCGCCCACGGTGAGGAACAGGTCGGCGTCGTGGTCGAGCTGCTCCAAGGTCATGCCCGGCTCGCCCGCCGCCTGCGCGAGGTCGGTCTCCAGCAGCACCCGCTGGCCGCGCTTCACGAGGTGTTCCCGAATCCACATCGCCTCCTTCCGCACGTGCGCGATGCCGGCCTTCCCCACCATCGCCCAGGTGAGCGAGCCCTCGCCGCCCGGGCCGGTGGTCCTGCCGACGCTGCGGGTGGGGGTGATGCGGGTGCCGCTGACGGCGCGGCGGGCCTCGGGGCTGTGCGCCGCGAGGACGCCGGAGCGCACCTCCATCGTGAGCGCGACGTCGAGGTCGGCGCCCGTCACCGGGTCCAGCACAAGGCCGCCGCACTCCCGCACGAACAGCGTGGCGGCCGCGATGTCGAGGACGCGCAGCCAGGGGCGGCGCACCACGAAGGCGTCGAGGGCGCCGGTGCCGACGAGGCACATCTCCAGCGCGGCGGAGCCGAGGTCGCGGATGTGGTGGTCCGGCTTGGCGTGCGCCTCGGCGATCTCGGACTCCGAGTAGTCGGCGATGACGCCGACGAGGACCTCCTCGGGGTCGAAGCGGGCCTCCGCGACGGGCTTGCCGTTGAACGTCGCGCCCTTGCCCCTGGCGCAGGCGTAGGTGTCGCCGGTGACGAGGTTGCGGACCACGCCCGCCTCCAGGGAGCGCAGGCTGCCGCCGAGCGGCGCGACGGCGATGCTGGTGCAGTGGAACGGGATGCCGCGCCCGGCGTTGCGGGAGCCGTCCAGTGGGTCCACGACGGCGAGCCACGTCGCGCCGGGGTGCTCCACCAGGCCCGCCTCCTCCGACAGCACGGAGACGGGGAACGCCTTCGCGGCCTCCAGGATGGCGACCTCAAGGGCCTCGTCGGCGCGGCTGGTGAGGTTGCCGCCCGCGCCCATGCCGACCTTGCTGTGCCGGTCCGCCTGCTGCGCCACCGTCTTCCAGGCCGCGAACGCCGCGTCGGCCAATGCGTGGGCGATGGCCAATGCGTCCGCCTGGGAGGGCACGGTGCCCCGAGGCGCTGGAGGGCGGTTTAGCGCTTTGCCCATCGCACTGCGCAGGCAGCCAGCAAGGGAGGCCTGGGATTTCGGCGATTTTGAGATGAGGGGAGCCCCTTCTCGGTCCCCAAATCCTGCGAATCGCCGAAATCCCCGGCCTCCGTTCCCTGGCGTGGGCTTTACACGCGCGTGCGCTCCGCGGCCTTGTGCGCCGCACCGACCCCGAGACGCGGAGCAAGGGCGCCCACTTCCTCGCCGCGAAGCCCGCGCTCGACCGCGTGGTGGCCGCGGCGAACCTCAAGCCCGGGGAGTCGGCCCTCGACGTGGGCGCGGGCGGCGGCTCCCTGACGCGGCGCGTTGCGGCCGCGGTGCAGCCCGGCGGCACGGTGCTGGCCATCGAGAAGGAGCACGACCTGGTGGAGGCGCTGCGGCAGATGGACTGGCCCGGCGCCACCGTCGTGCAGGGCGACGCGCTGCGGGTCGGGCTGCCGGCGCGCATCGACGCCGTGGTGGCGAACCCGCCGTTCCGCATCCTGCCGGGTCTGCTGCGGCGCCTCCTGGAGCACGGCTTCGGCCGCGCGGTCCTGGTGATGCCGCAGGAGTTGGCGCAGCGGCTCACGGCGCAGCCCGGCGGCGAGGAGTACGGCAAGCTGACGGTGCAGATGGCCCTGCGCGCCAAGACGGCTCTCCTGTTCGCGCTCAAGCGCAGCGACTTCGACCCGCCGCCGCAGGTGCCGTCCGTCGTGGTGCAGGTGACGCCCAAGGCGCCGCCGGCCGGGCTCGACTGGGACCTCCTGGACGCCGTCCTCGACGCGGCGTGGGAGATGCGCAAGAAGACGCTCCGGCACAGCCTCGCGCCGCTCGCGGAGGCGTTCGGCGTGCCGCCGCAGGTGGTGTCGCAGGCGCTGGAGGAGAGCTCCACCCGCGACCGCACCGCCCTGGAGGCCGCGCCGTGGGAGTACGCCAAGCTCGCGCTGGCGCTGGCCCGGCTGCTGGCAGAGGAGAAGGAGAAAGGGAGCGAGGCGGGGAAGGGAAGGGCGCGCGGCGCCTAGGGCGTCGGGTAGCAGCGCTCGGGCGGGCAGGGGTTCGCGAAGCCCACGCAGGTCTGCCACTGGCCGTTCGAGTAGCCATAGCACACGAGGCCGTCGCAGCGGTCGTGCATGTTGTTGTAGAGGTCGCCCACCGTGCAGATGCCCACGGCGTCGGCGGGGGCGGCGAGGGCGGTCAGCGAGGTGGCGGCAGCGGCCACGAGGGCCAGGGTCAGCAGGATGCGCATGGGAATCCCAGGGCGGGAGATGGGCCGGGAAGGAAGGGCTTTCGCGTCGTGGCAGACCTGCCGAGATTGGCCACAAAGGGCCTGTGGACGCAACCATCCGCGAAATCCGCGTCATCCGCGGTTTCGGAGAACTTGCCCCTCTCTTGACCGCGGATTGCGCGGATTCCACGGAGATGGCCGTCAGCGGCCGCGGCGTGGCCCGAACATCGGCTCCGGCGGCGGCGTGCCGTCGCGCCGCGCCTCGCGGGTGAGCCTGGCGCGGAAGAAGGCGTACACCGGCAGGCCGGCGAGGACGACCAGCAGGCCCGCGAGGCGGCTGAAGTTCTGCGTGGAGATGGTCGTCGCCTGCTGGTAGGCGAGGTAGCCCACGAAGGCGAGGCTGGCGGCGATGAACAGCAGCGGCACGAAGGGGTAGCCGGGAACCCTGTACGGCCGGGGCAGGTCGGGGTGGGTGCGGCGCAGCACCAGGAGGCCGACGGCGGAGAGCGCGTAGAAGAGGAACGAGATGAACACCACGTTGTCCGTCAGCTGCTCGAAGTCGAAGAAGAACAGGAACGCGATGCTCAGCGCCGCCTGCGCCCAGATGGCGCGGCTCGGCACCTGGTGGCGGTTGACCTGGTCGAACAGGCGCGGGAAGAGGCGGTCGCGCGCCATCGCGTAATAGACGCGCGGGCCGGAGATGGTGATGCCGTTGAGGCTGCCGAAGACCGAGACGAGAATCATCGCGGCCACGATGCGCTGGCCCGCGCCGCCGAAGAGGATGCGCGCCGCGTCGGAGGCGACGGTCTTGGGGGAGTTGGCGAAGCCGGTGAACCCGAGGACGTTCATGTAGCCGAAGCTCACCAAGACGTAGAGGAGCATGATGGAGCCGAGGCCGATGAGCATGGCCTTGGGCAGGTTGCGGCCAGGGTCGCGCAGCTCGGAGCCGACGCGCACCACGTTGGTCCAGCCGTCGTAGGCGAACAGCGCGGCCACCATCGCGAGGCCGAGGAACTTGCCGAGGTCGAACGGGATGGCGGTCTCGAACAGGCCGGCGCGCGGCGTCGCGGGGGCGTCGAAGAAGAACAGCGCGGCGCCCGCCAGCAGGACGATGAGGCTGTACTTCAGCAGCGTCAGGAGCTTCTGCACGTTGCCGCCGAAGCGGATGCCGAAGGAGTTGACGAGGGCGAGGAACAGGACGAGGGCGGCCGCCGTCAGCTTGATGCCGTCGATGCGCAGCCACGGCAGGTCCACCAGGACCAGGGCGCCGAAGCCGGTGGGCTTCAGCGCGTCGAGCTGCGCGGCGAAGACGACGGCGAGCGCGGCGGCGGAGCCGGCGAGGTTGATGGTGAACGCCGTCCAGCCCGACAGGAACGCGGCGAGCGAACCCAGCCCCTCCTTGAGGAACACGTACTCGCCGCCCGCCTTCGGGAACAGCGCGCCCAGCTCCGCGTAGGTCAGCGCGCCCATCAGCGTCAGCAGGCCGCCCAGGACCCACACCGCCACGACGAGCCAGGGGCTGCCGGCGCCGGCGGCGACGCGGTTGACGCCGAGGAAGATGCCCGACCCGATGACGATGCCGACAATCATCGCGACGGCGCCGAAGAGGTTCAGCTCGCGCCGCAGGCCATCCGGCGGCGGGAGCGGCGCGGCGTCGTCGGGCATGGGCAGGCGCGATGGACGCGCGGCGGATTTGACCGTTGCCAGTCCGCCGGGCGCTAGGCGGCGAGGCAGCTTCCCTGCGAGCCGCTGTTCTGGAACTGCTGCGTGGCGGGGGTGGAGGTGTTGCGGAAGCTGAACAGCACCGCGGCCACCGGCGTCGCGCAGTCGGTGGACTGGAGGGTGTGGCGCTGGCTGGAGGTGACCTTCTGGACGGAGGTGCCTTGGCGCTGCTCGTGGCTGTAGTCTGCGAGAATCGTGTAGGTTCCCGCCTGCGCAGCCGCGACCCGCTTCTCCACGACGCCGCCGCCCCCCGGAACTTGGGCCGTCGCCTGGAGGAGGAGGGTGCCGTCGGGTGCCGTGACGGTCACGGGCACGCCGAGGGGGGTCTCGCCGCCGTTGGCGAGCTGCACGGCCAAGGTCTGGAAGTGCCGGGGTGGCGTGGAGCAGCCGGCCAGGAGCAGCCCGGCCAGCAGGATGAGCGCTGGTTTCATGCCGCGGCGATGGGCGCGCGCGTATTTGGGTTTCGGGGGGCGCTATGCCTCGCGCTTGAGGAAATGCGTCGTGAGGGTGCGCGCCCAGGAGCGCGGCACGCCGAGGCCCTGCAGGTGCTCCACCGACTCCATCGTCCGCTTGGAGGCCGCGCCGAACCGGGAGAGGACCCGCATCCAGTGCGCGAGGGGCTTGCCCGTCTTGGCGATGACCTGCGCGTCCTCGACGTCCCAATAGTCCGGCTGGACCACGCGGCGCCCAGACCGGGGGGTGGTGAAAGCGGTTGCGCCCGCCCGGGGCCGCCAAGCCCCCGCCCCCGCCGCGCCGGCCCGAAACGGTTTATCAACCCTCCACCGTGCCCGCACCCGAGGCAGTGCCATGAAGGAACAGGTGGAGATCCGCGAGCTCAAGGAAGGCCGCTTCGTCTTGATCGACGACGAGCCGTGCAAGATCGACTCCATCGAGAAGTCCAAGCCCGGCAAGCACGGCGCCTCCAAGGCCCGCATCGAGGCCCGCAGCATCTTCACCAACGCCAAGCGCACGCTGCTGGGCACGGTCTCCGACAAGTGCTGGGTCCCCATCGTGGACCGCCGCCAGGCGCAGCTCCTGAGCTTCCACGGCGGCGTGGCGCAGCTCATGGACAAGGACTCCTTCGAGACCTTCGACATCCAGGTGCCCGAGGAGTTCGCCGAGGGCCTGGTGGCGGGCAGCGACGTGAGCTACCTCACGGCGATGGACCGCAAGATGATTACCAAGATGTAAGGCACGGAAGGCCGAGCGAAGCGAGGCTTTCCGGGCCGCCGCTCCGGCGAACGCCGGAGCGTTGACATCACTGCATCAGCGGCCTGAAGGCCGGGCAAGCGGCGCCAACGTCAACTGGGCCAGCCGGTCATCGATCATCTTGAGCAGCACGGGCAGCAACGCATCCGCCTGCGCCTGCGTCCATCGGTGCTCGTCCAGGCCAACCTCCTCGCCCGGGTTCACCAAGTCGCCCATGAGGCCGTTGTCGTCTTCCTCGAAGGACGTCATCGTCAGTTGGGTCGGCCGGAGCCAATGCGGCACCATGGAGGGCAACTCGTACGTGGTGCCGGCGCCCTGCACGCTCGTGTGGCGGATGAGGGTGTAGGCCTCCCCTTCGTGAAACCGGTCGCCCGCCGGGTCGCGCCTGGCCTCGTAGGTGGAATGCTCAAACTGGCCCAGGAGCAGCGTGCCGCGGATGGCGCCGCCGTGGTAGTGGATGGTGCCGCGGAACCGGTCGCTGAAGCTGCACCAGTCCGGGTGGTAGACATGCATGCTGCGGCACTGGGCGCCGTCGCCCTTGCGGGGCAGCCCCCACTTGAGCATGTCCCCGTACTCCTCCATGTCCGCCATGCCGCGGTCGAGGAGCACCGCTTTGCACTCTTGCAGCAGTTCCGCCAGCTGGACCGCAGACGCCTGGTGCTCCCGCAACGGGTGGAACGCCAGCGGCCGGGGCACGCGCATTTCCACGGCGCCGGGGGCCATAATCTTGTCCCCCCAGGAAACTGCACGTCACGCAGGCGTGCGACCTGCATCGGGTCCAAGCCTTCATGGGCTGCCGAAGAGGGCCGAAAACCACCAGGAGGCGGCCGGAGCCGACCGCCGTGCCCTTTATGCATGGCTTGCCGGTGCCCGTGGCGATGGAACTGCAAGAGGCCAACCGCCAGGCCGACGCGCACCTGAAGAACGCGCAAGAGCTGGCAGGCCGCCCGGTCGGGAAGGAGGAGCTGCTGTACATGTGGGACAACCAGATCACGGCACTCGACAACTTCCTGGCCGACACCGAGGCCGTCCCCGACCCCGGCTTCAAGGCCAAGCGCGGCGAGCTGCGCGACGTCAAGCGGAAACTCACCGACGCCGTCGTCGCCTTCGAGGCGCAGGCCGCCGGCGAGGAGGTCCAGAAGGACGAGCCGACCGCCGAGGAGTGGGTCGAGGCCTACCTCGAGCAGGCGCAGGACATGGTCGCCCTCGCCCGCGAGGCGCTGGCGGAGAAGGTCAAGTCGGTGCAGGACCTCGTCAAGTGGGAAGAGCCGCTCGCCGTGATGAACGGCTACCTCGCCGACTCCGAACCCTACCAGGAGATGAACCGCGACCTGCGGAAGGCGCGCAGCGTCGTCCGCATGGCCCGCAAGGACCTCAAGGGCGCCATCGACGACGTCTTCACCAAGTGGAAGGCCGCCGACCGCGCCGCCGGCGCCGAAGGCGATGACGACGACGAGTAGCGCCGCCGCGCACCCCGCCCCGCGCGCGCATGGGTAGCCCTTAAATGGCGACCCCAAGTCGGCCGCACCGCCGAGAAGCGGCACCGCACACGGGTCTGTGGTCTAGCGGTTATGACGTCACCTTGACATGGTGAATATCACCAGTTCAAATCTGGTCAGACCCACTCCCCGCCCCCTTCGGGGGCGGGCAAAGGCCCATTGGGCGGTCGGATGCAATCGTGGGACTTCGGTTCTTTCGTTCCATGGTTCGTTCCTCCTGTTCCCTGTGGACCCGCCCCCTGGGCGCGCGCTAACGCGCCCGGGGGGCAGACCCCTTGGGGAGTGTGATTTCAGACGATTGAGCGTGAGGTCACAATGGAGCCCCAGGACTTCGTGCGGCTCGGCAACGAGCTTCGCATCAGGCTGCACGCGACCTTGGCCGGCGCCGGGGTCTTGGTATTGGCTGGCCTTCTTACATTGCCTGGCACGGGCCCGCGGCATCTGGCGGCCGTCTTGGCGCTCACCAACGTGACCTTGGGGCTGCTGGGCGCCCTCCTCGACGTCGTGCAGTTCAACCTGCTGCAGCGCGCCACCCTCGGCCGCTTCATCGCGGAGAAGTCCTCCTACCGCGAGCACGGTTGGGCCATCAAGAAGCTGTGCCGGTGGGCGGGCAAATGGACGCGCCGCGTGTCCATCCTGGCCGACATCGCGCTCGGCTTGAGCACGGTCGCCATGCTGGCCGTCTACAGCAAGTTGATGTTGGACGTAATCGGCTAGCGGCATGGACGACTCGGGCGCAGAGGCTGCCGCAACGTGAACCGTGGGGGCGCCGGAGCGCCCGGTTCTTTCGCGACAACCCACGCGCTAACGCGGGTTACACCGGACGGAGCCGGGCTCTCAGTATTAAACCACTCGAAGCCGCTTCTCCTTATGGGCCTGGATGTCGTTGGTAACAGACCCCCCGGTCCCGAGCTCGCGCAGGAGCGGTTTCCAAAGCTCGCGCGGGTCTTGGGCCATCGGGTGGTCCTCCATGCCCGGCACGAGCTGGGCCTGCCGGTGCGCGCGCTTGTGGGGATTGCCGTGGATGTAGCGCATCGTCGTGCGCGGGCTCGAATGGTTGGCGTCGACCTGGATGTCCTGCAGCGGGACATCGTGGTCGTCGAGGAACGTCAGGCCGGTGTGGCGCCAGCGATGGAAGTTGACGTCGAGGCCTTGCTGCTGCAGGCGGTGCGTCAGGTTCGCAAAGCCGCCGAACGAGAGAGGCTGGCCGTTGTCGCAGATCCAGAACGGGCCGGCGGCGCCGGCGCGGGCCCGCCGGGCCGCCCGGTAGCGCATGAACGGGGCGTGCGGGGCCAGAAGGTAGGAGTTGAGCAGCAGCAGCTGCGCCTGGTCGGACTTCTCCGGGTCGCGCAGGAGCCACGTGCGCCGTACGACGTCGAGGTCCTCGTCGCGCAGGCGCCAGATCTCCCCCTTGCGCTTGCGGGTCCAGAACAGGGCGTGCACGACCGCCTGGCCGCGCAGGTCGCAGAACGTGCGGGCCGGCGGCGCGGCCAGCAACTCGCGCAGCAGCTCGACGTCGTAGGGGTTGACGGGGTAGCGCGTTTCCGGCTCCAGGTTCCAGTAGGTGTGGCGGAACTCCTGGCGGCCGCGCGCCACCTGGTAGCGCGCAACCAGGTTGAGGGCCTTCTGCATCCGGCGCAGCGTGGTCCGGCTACCGCCTTGCTGCAGCTCCAGAATCGGAGCCGTCACGCGCTTGGCCTGGATGGGGTCGACGAGGACCAGGCCGAGCTCGAGGCCGAGGC
>JAXDQP010000042.1:0-12882 GCA_034667745.1 Thermoplasmata archaeon | reverse complement strand
GCGTGGCATCAAGGGCAAGAAGGGCGTCCTGTGGTGGGAGATCGTGCGCATCGTGCGCGCGAAGCGCCCACCCTACCTGCTGCTGGAGAACGTGGACCGCCTGCTGAAGTCGCCTGCTCTGCAGCGTGGCCGCGATTTCGGTGTCCTTCTTGCCAGCCTGGCCAACCTGGGCTACGCAGTCGAGTGGCGGGTCGTGAACGCGGCCGACTATGCCCAGCCGCAGCGACGGCGCCGGGTGTTCATCTTTGCAGCGCAGGCAGGCACCCCTGCCGCGGCGGTGATGAAGGAGACGGGGTCTCGCCCATCCTACCTCACCAAGGCAGGGTTCTTCGCGCGGACGTTTCCCGTGCGGGAGGAGACCGCGACCTTGGACCTGCCATGTGGCCCCGACGCGTGCTTGGACCGGCGCCTCACTCGGGTGAGCGACCACTTCGCGTTCGAGTTCCGGAACGCAGGGGTGATGGTAGACCGCGCGCTGTGGACCCACAAGGTCCTGCCCAAGGGAGAAACGGTGGCGACCATGGAGTCCAAGCTGGACGTGGAGGTCGAGGAGCCTTTCTTCGTGCCGGATAACCTCTTGCCTCGCTGGAGGAAAATGAAGGGCGCGAAGCGGGAGGAGAGGACGGCGCGCAACGGTCACGTCTATGAGTATGCCGAGGGGGCGATTGCCTTCCCAGACCACATCGACCAACCCGCGCGCACCCTTCTCACCAGCGAAGGCGGGACGAGCCCCAGCCGCATCAAGCACATCATCAAGCACCCTGGCACGGAGAGGCTCCGCGTCCTGACCCCGCAGGAATGCGAGCGCCTGAACGGCTTCCCCGACGGCTGGACTGCCGGCCTGCCGGACCATTGGCGCTACTTCACCATGGGGAACGCACTGGTGGTGGGACTCATCGAGCGCATGGCGCACCAGTTGCCCACGGCGCTCCCTGCGACAGTGAAGGCCAACGAGCGTGCAATCACAGTCTCCCCTCACACAGTGTGAACTCTGGAAGGACTTGCCAGCTGCATGTCCGATGCCGAGCGGCTCCGACGCGCCATTGAACTGATTGACGAACTGCTGGCGGCAGGATTCCTGCCGGAAGAGTACGAAGACGACGCTCGGCTGATCCTCGACGCCTAATCCCCGCTCTCCTTGCTTCTTGGCCCCGGCACGAAGTTCACCAACGCCACCTGCGCGTTCCCATCCGGGAGCCAGGCGGCGGCGTTCACGTTGCCGTAGTCCTGGACGAAGGAGAAGCAGTCCCGGAACGGCCTGTCAAGCGCGGCCCCAAGAATCGCCCGGTTGGTCCCCGCGTGCCCGAACACGGCGACGGTCCGGCCCCGGAACTCCTCAAGCAGCCGGAAAAGTTCCTCTCGCACCCGCGCCGAAAACATGTCGCACGACTCTCCGCCCGGCATCGGACGCGCCGCGGCATCGGCGACCCACGCGGCGGACTCTTCCGGGAAGCGTTCCTCGATCTGGTGCCAGAAGAGGCCTTCCCAGTCGCCGTAGTCCATCTCGGCGAACCCCTTCCGCACGTCCAGCTTCGTTCCACGCGCCCGCGCCAAGGGAGCGGCAGTGTCCAGCGCCCGCCTCCGTGGACTCGAGACGATGGCGTCCAGGTGGGCCTCCTCCAGGTAGGCGGCGATGGCCTCCGCCTGGTGCCGCCCAAGCTGCGACAGGTTGACCTCGGTGCGGCCGACGAAGGTGCCGACGTAGGGGGCCTCGACCTCGCCGTGGCGCATGAACCAGAGCCGCGTCGGTTCCACGCCCCCCGGAGCGGCGGGGCGCTCTTGACGCTACCCGGTGGCCTTTTCGGCTCCGTGGGGCTGTGCGCCATGTGGCCGCCAAGCCGCTGACCGGGCTGTTCCGCTACGGGGAGTCGGAGCTGGACCCGGCCATCCAGGCGGAAATCCTGCTGGAGTCGGCGCGCAACGAGGCGCGCGTGGCGGTGCTGGAGGTCATCCTGGCGCTCGGCTTCGGGCTGTGGTACAACCTGGGGTCGGCGCCGTCCATCGCGGTGGCGTGGTTCACGCTCCTGACGGTCGTTCCCCTGCTGCTCGACAGCCAGTTGCGGCGCGCGGCGGCCCGGCGGCTGCTGGGGGCCTACCCGCACCCGCCGAAGCCGGTGGGGACGCGCAGCCGCACGCGCTAGGCCTTGGCCCGCGCCTTCGGGGGCAACCGTTCCAGGGACTCCAGGTCCTCGGCCAGCGCGGCGAAGGAGCGGAGCGCCTGGGTCTTGGCGTCGCGCACGCCCCGGTTGTAGAAGGCGGGGGCGATGTCGCGCTCGATGGCCTGGAGCAGGATGCCGGCCGCGAGGTCCCCGACCTCCTCGCCGCGCTCCTCGCGGAAGTAGTGCTGGATGCGCCGCACCGCGTCCTCCCGCTCCTCCTTCCTCAGCGGCTCCATGCGGTGGGACCTTGGGGCGCGGGCATGAGGCTTTCGCGCCGGCACGGGCTTCCGGGGAGCGCTCTGGGAAGGTCAGCTCGACGCGGAGCCGCGCCAGGCGAGGCGGCCCTTCTCGCGGCCGACGACGACCTGGAGCCCGGAGCGCACGCACTCGGTCTGCAGCTTGCGGTCGTTGGTGAGCACGGCGGCGCCGAGGCGACGGGCGACCTCGAGGATGCCGTCGTCGCCCATCAGGCCCGTGGGCTCGCTGACGCAGCGCTGGGCGTAGCGGAGCGCCATCTTGGCCGCGCGCCCCGTCTCGCCCTTGCCCTCCGCGAGGCGCTTCAACTCGCCAATCACGCTCGTGGGGACATGCAGGGTGTGCGCGCCGACGAGGCCGGTCAGCTCCCCCTCCAGGTCGGTGCCCTCGGTGAACGGGAGCAGGATGCCGTTGGTGTCCAGCACGATGGCGGGCAGCTTGCCGGTGCCGAGCCGCGCGTCGGTGCTCACGCGCTCACTTCAGGATGCCGTAGCCGATGAGGCGCCAGCGGCCGCCGACGCGGCGGGAGATGGCGACGCGGTCGCCGGCCTCGACGGCCACCGGCAGCTTGAGGGCGGCCTCGACGAGGTTGTTGGCGGACTTCAGCACCATGCCGACGGTGGTCGCGGTGCCGACGTTGAGCATGAGCGGCTCCTTGACCTTGATGGGCTCGACGGCCGCCTCGTCCTCGGCGCCGACGACGCGCTCCAGGAGGGTGACCTGCATGGTCATGCGGTCGATGCTCTTGGGGAGCTTGCCCGGGATGCCGAGGGCGCGGCCGACGAGGTTGTCCGCCTTGGTGACGCTGGGGTCCAGCTCGGTGCCGACGGCGATGAGGCCGCCGGGGCCGGCGCGCTCGACCGCCTGCGTGCCGCAGAACAGGCTGATGATCTTGCTCTTGAGCGGCTTGTAGGTGGACTTGCCGTCGGGCGCCTCGATGCGCAGGCCGGGCACGACCTCAATCTCGTCGCCGACGCGGAGCGTGCCGCGCGACAGGGAGCCGCCCATGACGCCGCCGCGCAGCTTGTCGGGGCGAGTGCCGGGCTTGTTGATGTCGAAGCTGCGCGCGACCAGCAGGACGGGGTCCGCCTTGGGGTCGTGCGTGGGCGTCGGGATGGTCGCCTCGATGGCCTCGATGAGGGCACTGAGGTTGACGTCGTGGTGCGCCGAGATGGGGATGACGGGCGCGTCCTCCGCGACGGTGCCCTTCACGAACGCCTTGATCTCCTTGTAGTTCTCGAGCGCGCGCTTCTCGTCCACGAGGTCGATCTTGTTCTGGACGATGACAATGTTCTTGGCGCCCGCGATCTGGAGCGCCATGAGGTGCTCCTTGGTCTGCGGCTGCGGGCACTTCTCGTTGGCCGCGACGAGCAGCAGGGCGCCGTCCATGAGCGCGGCGCCGCTCAGCATGGTGGCCATCAGCGTCTCGTGGCCTGGGGCGTCCACGAACGACACGCGGCGCAGCTTGGTGGCGGGGCCGGCGAGGCGGGGGTCGTCCACCTTGGTGGTGAAGAGGGCGTGGCCCTCCTTGTCCTGGCCCTTGTAGAACGTGGTGTCGGCGTAGCCCAGCTTGATGCTGATGCCGCGCTTGATCTCCTCCGAGTGCTCGTCGGTCCACTTGCCGGAGAGCGCCTTGGTGAGCGTCGTCTTGCCGTGGTCGACGTGCCCGATGAGGCCGATGTTGACCTCGGGCTGCTCGAACGCCGGTCCGGCCGCTGCCTTGGCCTCCGGCTTCTTGGCCTGCACCGCCTCGGTTTGGGCCTTCTTGGTCGCCACGGCTGCGCCCAGGAGGGTGCCATTGAAAAAGGAGCGGGTGGGGCCCATCGCCAGCGTCAGGCCGCCTGCCAGAGCCAGGCGGCGAGGGCGAGGGCCGTCGCGAGCAGGCCGACCACCAAGACGGCGTCGCGGGGCGTGAGGCGCGCGGAGTCCATGGCCCCCCACGCGCGGCGAGGGTATTTGGGCCGTGTCGGACGGGGCTCGAACGGTCACGCGCCGGCGGCGGCGCGGAGTTGCCGTGGATGGGCTCCGCTAGGCGGTCATGCGCACGTGCGCGGCTCGCGGCCTAGGCCTTCTTTTCCTGGCTCGCCAGGTTGGCGAAGTGGTCGCCGACCGGCTTCGAACCCGCCTTGGCGACGCTCAGGTTGACCTGGATGATCTCGGCGCTGACGCGGTTGCCGCGGACGGACTGGCGCTTGCGCTTGCCGGGGTAGTCGGTCGGGTGGTAGCCGACGCCCTCGGTGAGCAGGAGGCGGCGGCGGGTGCTGCCCTCGAAGTCGGCGCGCATCGGGAAGCCGGCCTTGTCGCTGCCGCCGGTGATCTGGAGCTTGTAGCCGGGCAGGTTGGCGTTGATGCCGTCCACCTGGTCGCCAATCTTCTTGTTGAGGAAGTTCTGCGCGTGGTGCCCGGTGACCTCGAAGTTGTAGGACTTGCCGGTCGCGGGGTCGTTGATGACGAGCTTGAAGCTGGTGGCCATGGGGTCAACTCGCTCCAGGTATTCCGACCCTTGCGGGTCAGTTCACCATGTGGCGTCTGGAGCATGGCCCGCTGACGCCCGGCGCTATTTAGCGGTGGCGGCGGGGTCGGGAGCGCTTCTTTTGGCGACACTCGAACGCCAACCGTGTTTAGGAAACCCTAATTTAGGTGACTCTAACTGTGCGGCGCATGGAGCAATCCCTCGTCCCCGGCCTCGCGCTGCGCAACGTCGCCCGCTACGTCCGCGACGTCAAGGCCAACACCAAGCTCTACGCCGCCCTCGGCTTCACCCTGGAGCGCGAGATGGGCGACATGGTCGCGCTGCGGCACCCCGACGGCCTCGCGCTAATCCTCCACAGGTGGGACGAGCGCCCGGTCCACGTCCTCGACACCGCCATCGGCTTCACCCTCACCGGCGACGTCCCCGCCACCCGCAAGGCGCTGGAGAAGGCCGGCTGGCGCTGCCTGCGCGACCCCGAGCACGGCGACGTCGGCTTCTTCTTCGTCTACGGCGACCTCGACGGCAACCCCATCAACCTCGTCGGCCGCCCGCAGCGCTCCAGCCCGCCGCCCGTCGCCGGGACCGTCAAGCTCACCGTGGACGCGCAGGGCAAGCCCGTCGCCAAGCCGGCCGGCAAGCCTGCCCGCTAGCCCGTGTTGCCCACGGAATAGGTCGGGTCCACGGCCTGGTTGAAGAACGCGGTCGCGAACATCCGGAACGGCTGCTCGACGAAGATGCCGACCGCGCCGTGCTCGTGGCTGCCGGTGCCCGCGCCCGGCAGGATGGTCAGGTTCAGCCCGGGGTGGCCCTGCCCGTGCATCTGCTCGACGCGGAGCTGGCTGAGCTGGACGTGGATGGGGCTCGTGCCCTCCGCGAAGCCGATGGTCTCCCCCGTGTCCGCGATGTCGGCGCGCAGGACGAGCGCCTGCGACAGGTCGGAGTTCGGGGTCCAGTAGACCTCCAGGACGACGCCGGTGGCGCCGGCTGGGACCTCGTAGAGCCAGCGGTTGCCGTCGTCGACCTCGCTCGGCACCACCTCGGCGCAGCGCGCGCCCTTGTGCTGGTGCGGCTTGCCGGGGTCGTCCTGCCCCACCACCGCGCTGACGGCGCAGGCGAGCTGGCCGCGGTGGTCCTGCAGAAGCGTGTAGGGCTTGGCTTCGGGAAGGCGGGCGAGGGTGAAGTTGAGGGTGGCGCGCGCGCCGAACCCGGCGCCCACGAACGCGGACTTCGCGGTGAAGCCGGGCGCCTCCACCGTCACCGTGGCGTCGGTGCCGGAAGGGACCTCCAGCCTGTAATGGCCGGCCTCATCGGTGCGCTGCGTCGTGGGGGACCCAGCAAGGGTGGTCGTCGCCCCCGCGACCGGGCGCAGCGCCTCGTCGAGGACCCAGCCCTCCACGACGGGGAGCGTGGGCGCGGGAGGCGGGGCCGGGGCGTGCGCGCAGCCCGCCAGCGCCATGGCCACGGCCAGGAGGGCGATGGCGGGACGCATGGCCGTTCGAGGGGCGGGCCGGGCTCTAATGGTTTGCGGCAGGCCCTCGCGCGGGCGCTACTTGGTCCCAATCTGGTCCTTGACCTTCCGCGTCGTGTCGAACGCGTGGCCCAGCCGCTCCTTGAGGTAGTGCGCGCACCACGACTCCAGCGGCTTGGGCAGGGTGTGCTCCATGTCGCAGGCGGCGTCGTGGGCTGCTTTGTGGTCCATGCCGCAGACCTCCTGCAGGAACGCCTGCATGATGCGGTGCTTCTCCAGCTGGCGCTTGCCGACGGCGCGGCCGCTCTCGGTGAGGTTGACGCCCTTGTAGGGCTCGTACTCGACGAGGCCGGCCTTCTCCAGCCGCTGCAGCATGTCGGTCACACTGGGCGGCGCGACGTGGAGGTGCTTGGCGATCTCGCCGGTGCGGGCCACCTGGCCCTCCTCCTCCAGGCGGTAGATGGTCTCCAGATATTCCTGCATCTGCTCGGAGACCGCCTCCTTCATGCTGCGCCGAGGAACTTCGGCTTACCTAAGGCTGCCGAAGCCTGCCAAACCACAAATCCAGGTTTGGCCGAGCTACGGCGTCGCCGGGAACTGGATGTTCGGCATGACGGCCCGCTTCAGCACGTCGCGCTGCATCTGGGTGGCCTGCCCGACGAACTGGAGGGCGCGGGCGTCGCGGGCGAAGCGCTCGGTGCCGCCCTCGCGCATGAAGCCGGTGCCGCCCTGCACGCGGATGGCCTGCCGGGTCATCGGAATCGCCATCTCGGTCGCGAACGCCTTGGCGCGCGCGGCCCACACCGCCGCGTTGGGTCCGTCGGCGTGCGCGGAGGCCTGCAGGACGAGGGCGCGGGCGGCGGCGAGCTGCATGTCGATGTTCGCGAGGCCGTCGCTCACGGCCTGGTAGGTGCCGATGGGCTGCCCGAACTGGACGCGCGCCTCGGCGAAGCGGGCCGCCGCCTCCAGCCCGCCCGCGACGCAGCCGCACAGGGCCGCGGCGGCGCCAAGCTGGAGCCACGTGGTTGCGCGTGGAAGGCGCGTGGCCGACCCGCCCGGGCCACCGATGGCGGCGGAGGCGGGGACCTGGACGGCGGAGAGGTAGACGGTGCGGATGCCGGCGGCGCGCAGGCCCATCAAGGGCTCGTTCTCGCCCAGGCTGACGCCGGGGGCGTCGGTGGGGACGTGCAGCATCGTCGGCCCCTTGCCCGGGACGGTGGCGAGGACCAGGAAGTGCCTCGCGACGGCGGAGTTGATGCCCCAGACCTTCTGGCCGGTGACCAGGAAGCCGTCCGCCGTCGGCGTCGCGGTGGTGCCCGGCGCGGAGAAGTCGGAGCCGGTGGCCTCCTCCGCGACCAGGAGCGCGGCGAGCCCGCCGTCGGCCCACGGCAAGGCCTCGCCCTCGGCGAACAGGGCCTGCGCGGCGTTGTGGGCGACGAGGGCGGCGGCGCTGTTGGGGCAGACCTGCGCCAGCTCGTCGGCGGCGAGCGCGAGGGCGGTGGCGCCGAGGGGGGAGCCGGGCGCGGAGATGCCCAGCAGGCCGAGGCCGGCGGCGTCGCCCAGGACGTCGGCGGGGAACTTGTCGTGGCGGTCGTAATTGGCCGCGCGGTCGAGGGTGATGGCCTGGGCGAACTCGCGCACCGTCTTCTGGATGAGCTGTTCGTCCTCGGAGAGCGTGAAAGGCACGTGTTCACCTGCGACATGAACCCATCAAGGCTCGGAGGCATAGCCCTTTGCGTGTGGCACCCATTGGCGCGGGCATGCAGAAGGCCAAGCGCCCCGAGGACCCCGAGCTGAAGCAGCGCCTCACGCCGATGGAGTACGAGGTGACGCAGTGCAGCGCCACCGAGCGCCCCTTCACCGGCAAGTACTGGGACCACAAGGGCGTCGGGATGTACGCGTGCATCGTGTGCGGCACGCCGCTGTTCAAGTCGGACACCAAGTTCGACTCCGGCACCGGCTGGCCGAGCTTCTGGGCCGCCGTGGATCGCAGCAAGGTCAAGGAGGTGGAGGACCGCGAGCACGGCATGGTCCGCACCGAGGTCCGCTGCGCCACCTGCGACGCCCACCTCGGGCACCTCTTCGACGACGGCCCCAACCCGTCGGGGGAACGCTACTGCATCAACTCGGCCTCGCTCCACTTCGACGGGAAGGAGAAGGCGAAGTAGCCGCAGGGCGTGCCGCCCCCGGCGATGCCGGACCCCGCCTTCCTCCTGCTCCTGTTCCTGGCGTCCCTGCTGGGCGGCGCGCAGAACGCGGTGGCGGGCGGCGGCAGCTTCCTGACGTTCCCGGCCCTCGTCGCGGCCGGCGTCGGCTCCAAGGTCGCGAACGCCACCAGCACCGTGGCCCTGTGGCCCGGCAGCGTGGCGAGCACGTTCGGCTACCGGCGCGACATCCGGCACGAGCGGCGCCTGCTGCTCGTGTTCGGCGCGGTGAGCGTCGTGGGCGGCGTGGCGGGCGCGCTGCTGCTGCTGTGGACGCCCGAGGTCACCTTCGACCGCCTCGTGCCGTTCCTGCTGCTCGGCGCGACGCTCATCTTCGCGTTCGGCCCGCCCATCTCGCGGCGCCTGAGCCTCAAGCACGCCCACGACGGGCCGGTTCCACCGGGCAAGCTCGCGGCCTACGGGCTCATCCAGTTCGCGGTCGGCGTCTACGGCGGCTACTTCGGCGGCGGCATCGGCATCCTGATGCTGGCGGCGTTCGCGGCGATGGGCATGGAGGATTTGCAGGCGATGAACGGCCTCAAGGCGGTCCTCGGCTCGCTCGTCAACGGCGTGGCCATCGTCGCGTTCGGACTCGCCGGCATCGTCGACTGGCCGCTCGCGCTCCTGATGGTGGTGGGCTCCGTCATCGGCGGCTACGGCGGCGCGCGGCTGTCGCGGCTGGCCTCGCCGCAGCGCCTGCGCCTCCTCGTCATCGCCATCGGCCTGCTGCTGAGCGTGGCGTTCTTCGTGAAGGCCTTCGGGTAGCGCGAGCCTAGCGGGCGCAAACGCAATCACCGGGCGGCGGCATCCCCCGGCGTGCGCATCCTCGCGTTGGCGACCGTCCTCCTCTTGGCCGCGGCCGGCTGCTCCGGCAAGACGGCGACGACCACGGGCCCGACGGCCGCGCCGGCCACCGCAACGGCGACGACCGCCCCCGGCCTGCTCCCCAACGTGACCGTCGTCCTCCCGGCGGGACCCTCCGTCACCATCGAGGGCTGCACCAACTTCGGCGGCGTCTTCCCCGTCCCGATGGCCGCGGCGAAGGCGGTCCTGCCCGACAGCCTCACCCCCGTCCCGGCGGCGTCCGACCCGCAGGGCGGCGCGACCCTCTACGTCCTCGCGCTCAAGTGCGACGGCTCCAGCGTCGACGGCGCAAGCCTCGGCCCGGCCCTCTTGGCCTACGAGGAGCTGGCCGTCACGCCGGACGCCGCGCACGCCGTCAAGGGCATCTCCGACTACTCGGTCCCGCTCCTGTTCACCGCGCAGCCGGAAGGCCTGGGCCAGGCGCTCGCGCGCCTCATGCTCGGCAAGGCAGGCGCGGGCGGGCTGTCGTGGGCGTCCACCGCCACGGGCGCCATCACCGCGCAAGGCACCCTGGACGGCGACGGCTTCACGCTAGCGGGCCAGACCGTGCCCACGCCGCCGGTCGGCCTCCCCTCCGGCGCGTTCGTCCTCTTCGGCGTGCAGGACAAGCAGGTCAAGAGCGTCGTCAACGGCACCTCCCAGCACGGCACCTTCGTGCAGGCCGCCGTCACGCTGCAAGGGCAAGGGAACGCGCCGCTCATCGGCCAGGCGCAGCCCGCCACGCGCGGCTTCTCCGTCAACGGCTTCACGCTGCATTACGCGGCGGTGCCGTGATGGCGCTCCCGCCCGCCGTCGAGGTCATCCAGGCCACGCTCGCGCCCGCGTTCATGATCTCGGGGACGAGCGTGTTCCTCAACTTCGCGCAGAACCGCCTCTTCCGCGTCATGGACCGCACCCGCTCCGCCGCCGCGTCAGAGGAGGCCGGCGGCCGCGAGCGCCTGCTGCGGCGCGCCCACATCCTGCGCAACGCTATCGCGCTCGGCGTGTTCACGGTCGGGCTCACCATCGCGTCCGCAATCCTGGTGATGGCGAGCGAGCTGTTCGCGGCGGACCGGCTGGCGGGCGCGGCGCCCTACACCTTCGCGCTCGCGCTGCTGTCGTTCTTCGCCGCGCTCCTGTTCGTGTTCGCCGACACCGTCCTGTCGGTGCGCAGCGTCGAGGGCCGGCGCTGACGAGCCTAAACCACGAATTGCCCGAAGTCGGGGTTCGTGCAATTCGTGAAATTCGTGGTTCGACGAGGCGTCACTCCAGGCTGGCCGTGACCTCGACCTCGAACGGCACGTCCAGGGGAAGCTCCGCCATGCCGACGCTGGTGCGGCAGTGCTTGCCCCGGTCGCCGAACGCGAGCGCGAACAGCTCCGACGCGCCGTTGGCGGCGAGGTGGATGTCGGTGAAGCCGGGCGCGCAGTTGGCGAGGTTCACGGTCCGGAGCAGCCGCACCTTGTCGAGGTGGCCACCGGAGGCCTCCTTCAGCACCGCGATGGCGTTGAGGGCGCACACCCGCGCCATCTCCTGCGCCTGCGCCAGCGTCAGTTCCTTGCCGCACTTGCCGGTCATCACCGGCTTGCCGTCGCGCGTGGGAATCTGGCCGGCGATGTAGAGCGTGTTCCCGGCGCGCGTCCACTGGATGTAGGCGGCCGCGGCCTTGGGGGCGGGCGGCAGGGCGTGGCCGGCGGCGGCCAGGCGCTTCTCGACTTCACTGGCGTTCATCGGCGCCGGGACGCAGGCTTGCGGGCATCAACCCTTCGCCCCGCACTCTCTCCTGAACCGTTTTCAACTGCCCCCCCGTCGCGGCGCACGCCCATGACCAAGATCGCGGTCCTCGTCAAGATGGCTCCCGACGTGAGCCAGCTCAAGATCGACCCCGCCACCCAGGCCCCGAGGATGGAGGGGCTGCCGTGGAAGGTGAGCGACTTCGACAAGAACGCCATCGAGGCGGCGGTCAAGCTGAAGGAGAAGGGCCAGGCCACGAAGGTCACGGCCTACACGTTCAACGGCGGGCCGAACGCCATGAACCTCATCAAGGAGCCGCTCGCGATGGGCTGCGACGAGGCGGTCGTCATCAGCGGCCCCGACACGGACGGCATCGGCATCGCCAAGGTGCTGGCGGCCGCCATCCGGAAGGACGGCGCGGACCTCGTGTTCGCGGGCGAGGTCTCCATCGACCGCGTCGCCGGCGAGGTCGGCCCCCGCGTCGCGGCGCTGCTCGGGATGCCGAGCCTCGTCAACACGCAGGAAATCCACGGCATCGAGGGCGGCGCGCTCAAGGCCACCCGCGACGGCGAGCCCGGGGAGACTGTCCTGGTGCCGCTGCCGTGCGCCGCGACGTTCAACGACGAGGCCAACCGGCCCCGCCTCCCCGCGCTCATGCAGATTCTCCAGGCTGGCAAGAAGCCGATTCGCCAGGTCAAGGCGGCGGACCTTGGCGTCGCCGACGCGGACCTCGCGCGCCGCATGGCGATGACCGGCAACAAGGCGCCGAAGCAGGAGCGCAAGGGCGTGCTGTTCTCGGGCGCCGACGCGGCCGAGCAATTGGCCGCCGCGCTGAGGAAGGAGGGGGTTGCCCAATGACGACCGTTCTCGTCTGGTCCGACGACGCCAAGATTCTCGGCGAGTTGGCCGCGAAAGGCGCTTCCTTGGGCACCGCGCAGGCGTTCGACGCCGCCGGCCTGCCCGACCAGGACAGCGCCACCATCGCGCTCGGCCTCGCCGACGCCGCCAAGAAATCCGGCGCGGCCTTGGTCCTCGTCGGCGCCACCAAGAAGGGCAAGGACGTCGGCCCGCGCACCGCGGCGCATCTCGACTGGCCCTTCGCCAGCGAAATCCAGAGCATCGCGGGCGCCGGCGGCTGGACCGTCGAGCGCATGGTCCTCTCGGGCAACTCGAAGGCGACCTACACGATGGGCGCCAACGCAGTCTGCACTGCGATGGGCAAGACCTTCGAGGGCAGCGCGCAGCCGGCCGGAACGGTCGCCGCGTCCGGCGTCCCGCCCAGCAAGGTCAAGGTCGTCGGCAAGAAGGAGGAGAGGCACAGCGACTTCGACCTCGGCAGCGCCCCCGTCGTCATCGGCGTCGGCCGCGGCTTCAAGCAGCAGGCGGACCTCAAGCTGGCCGAGGAGCTCGCGAAGGCGTTCCCCGGCGGCGCTGTCGGGTGCAGCCGCCCCATCGCGGCGGACCTGAAGTGGCTCGGTGAGGAGCACTGGATTGGCCTGAGCGGCCACGCCATCAAGCCGAAGGCCTACATCGCGTGCGGCGTGTCGGGGCAAATCCAGCACATCGCGGGCATCCGGGGCAGCAAGCTCATCGTCGCCATCAACAGCAACAAGGACGCGCCCATCTTCGGCGTCGCGGACTACGGCATCGTGGGGGACCTCTACCAAGTCGTTCCCAAGCTGACGCAGCTGCTCAAGAAGTGACGGCCTTCGGACCACGAACCCCCGAAACGCACGAACCCAAGCT
>JAXDQP010000041.1:0-3272 GCA_034667745.1 Thermoplasmata archaeon | reverse complement strand
GCTTGGCCAGCGGCGGGTGCTCGTAGTTGAGGGGGCGGTGCGGCAGGGTGGCGTCGTTGTCCCAGCATGGGTCTTCCCAGATGCCGTCGTCCATCTGGTGCGCGACGCTCACGTAGTAGTGCTCGTCGAAGTAGACGTCGCGGATGCCGTCGAGCGCGGTGAGGTAGAGGCCGCCCGAGAGCAGCACGAGGATGACGATGGGGAGCCAGGTGCGCAGCTTGGGGCGGCTGCCGGCGGCGTAGGTGAGGTGGAGGTTGCCGCCGTAGTTGACGCCGAACGCGGCGATGATCGCAATGCCCAGCGACAGGAGGTAGTTCAGGCCGATGAGGTAGGCCAGGACGAAGGTGACGGAGAGGTTGACGACGGCGCCCGCCAAACTCACCAGCTCGAACATGCCAAGCCTTGCCACCCAGTGGGCGTCGCGGCGGTCCCTGAACGTGAAGAGGTCGTTGAGGACGAAGTTCGTCAGGATGGAGACCTGGATGGCGATGGCGGTCGCCAGCAGGTCATCCATGTGCAGCAGGCCGTGCAGGACGAAGACGACGGCGAACGAGACCAGGACGCCGCTCAGGCCGACCGCGATGAAGCGGAGGGCGCGGTGGTTCTCCCGGTGCTGGATGCCCAGCTCCGCCAGGTGCAGCATGTACTGCACCAGCACGGCGCCGCCGAGCTTGGAGTCGCCCTCGCGGCGGGTCTGGAAGCGGTAGCCGACCTCCTCGACGCGGCGGAACTCGCAGCGCGCCAGCAGCTCGAGGAGAATCTTGTAGCCCTGCGGCTGGAGGGCCAGCGGGTCCACGCGGTCGCGGCGGACCAGGAAGAGGCCGCTCATCGGGTCGCTGATGCGGTGCTGCCGCACGGGCGGGAGCGCCCACTTGGCGAGGCTGGCGGCGGCGCGGCTGATGTTGCGGCGCACGACCCCGAACTCTCCCTCGGTGCCGTCCTTGGCGTAGCGCGAGCCAACCACGAGGTCGGCGTCCGTCTCGACGGCCTTGTCGAGCAGGCGGCGCACGGCGGCGGGCGGGTGCTGGAAGTCGGCGTCCATCACCGCGACGAAGGTGCCCTGCGCCTCCTGGATGCCGCGCACGACGGCGGTGGCGAGGCCGCGCTCGGCGGTGCGGACGATGACGGTGGGCCGCGCGGGGTGCGCGCGCGCGGTCTCGGCCGTGCCGTCCTTGGAGTTGTCGTCGACGACCACGAACTCGGCGTCGACGCCCTCGAAGGCCACCTGGAGGGCCGCCAGCAGCGGCCCGATGTTCGCCCCCTCGTTGTACGTGGGGATGACGACGGAGACCAGGGGGGCCAACGGGCGGCCCACCGGCTCATGGTAGAAAAATGCCTGGAAACGGTAGGGGTGGGAAAGGAGGGCAACAGGAGGGATGGGGGGAGGGGGAAAGGGAACCGGGCTGCGCTGTGGCTACGCGAGGCGGCGGCGTGCCACGGCCAAGGCGACCGCGACGGCGGCGAGGCCGAACACGATCTCGGGCGCCGGGATGGCGCCCTTGCCCTTGGTGGTGGTGCTGGCGGAGCCGCCAGAGCCGTCGGCGGCGGGGCCGTCGGGGTTGACGCCGAGGCCGGGCACCGGCTGGCTGTTGATGTCGCTCAGCTTGGTGGCCTCCGACGTGTACGCCGTCACGAGGTAGTGCGTCGAGGCGGGCGCCTTCTGCACCAGGGTGTTGGTCTTGGCGTCGACGTTCATGACGAGCGCCCACGGCGAGCTGTGGCTCCACACCTGGTAGCCGGCGACGCCGGGCTGGCCCGCCCACGTGAGGACGTTGTTGCCCTCGGCGTCGTGCGTCACGGTCAGCGACGCCTTGAGGGCCTTGTTGAGGTCCTCCAGCGTCGGCGCCGCCGTGGTGGTGGTCGCGCTGTCCGTCGTGGTGGTGGCGCTGGTGCTCGTGCTCGTCGTGGTCGTGGTGACGGGGGGGGTGACCGGCGGGGTCACGACGCCGCCGCCCGAGCCGCTGGAGGTGCTGCCGCCGGAGCCGCTGAAGTAGACGGCGCCCAGGACGGGCTGCGTCTGCGTGAGGGCGCTGGGCGGCAGGGCGTAGAGCACGTCGCCAACGTCGTAGACGCTGTTGGCGTTGTCGTCGTAGAACGCCAGCGTCCAGCCGCCCACCAGCGTCGCGCAGGTGGTGGTCTGCAGGTCGCCGCTGCCCAGGCCGACGATGGTGCCGGCGGTGTAGCTCTGCGCGTTCACGGTCACCGGGGTGACGCGGACGTCGTAGTTGCTCAGCGTGCCGACCGCGGCCGAGCCGCCGGTGGCGGGCGGGTTGTCGACGTAGACGGGGTCGTTCAGGGTGTAGCCCGGGATGCTGTCGAGGTCGCACGACTTGACGAGCGAGGCGAGGTTCGCCACGCCCGAGACTGCAGGAGCCGTCGCCGCCAGGTCCTCGGTGTCGCTGGTCATCACGGTGGTGCCCGCCGCCTGGCTGGCCAGGGGGGTGAGGCGGCCGGAGTTGACGGTGATGGCCGTGGTCGAGGCGCCGGTCGAGGCGTAGAAGGTGTCGTCGATGACCGAGCCGGCGTCGCCGCGGTTGTAGCGCAGGAAGGTGCCGGTGGGGGTCGGGAGCGCCTGCAGCGTCGGCACGAAGTCGGCGCCCGAGGCGCTGGTGACGCGGGTGCCCGACGAGGGCGCGAGCTGGACGTCGTTGCGCACGAGGCGGCCGGTGCAGGTGACGACGCAGCGGCTGATGTAGAACACGTCGCTGGTGTGCAGGCCCTGGCCGGTGCAGTCGACGTCCGCCGGGCAGGCGACGGCGCCCGCCGCGAGGGCGGAGCCGGTGGCCGCCACGAGGCGGTAGTCGAGGCCGTTGACGAAGGCGTCGCGCGAGTAGTACACGACCTCGCCGCGGCCGTTGTCGAACGTGGCGTCGCCGCCGCCGGTGCGGAAGTCGGAGGTCGCCGTCAGGGTGCGCGTGAGGTCGGCGTCGCCGCCCACGACCGCCGTGGCGGGGCCGGCGGTGAGGCCGGTGGCGCCCGCGTTGAGGCGGATGTCGCCCGCGGTCACGGTGCCCGACGAGTCGGTGTCGACGTAGGCGGCGTCGGTGCCGGCGGTGAAGCAGGGCGCGGCCAAGGTCCCGCACACGGCGGCCGGCGTCAGGTCGGCGTACTTGATGTTCGAGGTCGAGGTGAGCGGGGTCTCGGTGGCGCCGTCGACGTTGAGGCGGCGCGCGAACCAGGTGCCGGGGCCGGGGTTGGTGGCGATGGCGGCGAAGGCGGCGCCGGCGTCGGCGTCGGCGGAGGCCACGACGGTGCCGGCCGAGTAGGTGCTG
>JAXDQP010000040.1:0-10885 GCA_034667745.1 Thermoplasmata archaeon | reverse complement strand
CACTGCGGCTGGCCCTTGACCTGCTCGGCCTCGTCGTAGGCGGCGAGGACGGCGGCAAGGTCGTGGCCGGGGACGGTCTTGGTCCAGAAGCCGAACGCCTTGAACTTCGCCTCGATGGGGTCCACGTTCTTGATGTCCTTCGTCCAGCCGTCGATCTGGATCTTGTTGGCGTCCACGATGACGCAGACGTTGTCCAGCTTGCGGTGCGAGGAGGTGAGGGCGCTCTCCCAGATGTTGCCCTCCTGCAGCTCGCCGTCGCCGAGGACGACGTAGACGCGGCCCTGCTTGCCGTCCATGCGCTTGGCGAGGGCGGCGCCGTTGCCGTAGCCGAGACCCATGCCGAGCGAGCCGGTGCTCATCTCGATGCCCGGAATCTTGCGGTCGGCGTGGCCCTGCAGCAGGCCGCCGAACTTCCGCAGGCGCGTGAACTCCTGCTTGGGGAAGAAGCCGAGGTCGCCCAGCACGGCGTAGAGGCCGGGGGCGCAGTGGCCCTTCGAGAGGATGAACAGGTCGCGGTCGGGGTCCTTCGGGTTCTGCGGCGAGATCTGGAGCTTGTTGTAGTAGAGGGCGGTGAGGAACTCCGCCATCGAGAAGGAGCCGCCGGGGTGGCCGGAGCCGGCGCCGAAGGTCATCTTCAGCACCTCGACGCGCAGCCGGCGGGCCTTCTCCTGCAGCTCGGGAATGGACAGGGGTTGCCGCGCCTGGAGGGCCTGCACGGGGGCGGCGACGGGAGGACGCGAGATAAGCCTAGCCGGGGCGCTCTCCAGGGGAAACCATGGTCGGGCGCCGACTCCGCGTTCCATTTCATCGTGGCCGGCATCCCGTAGCGCCGCCCCCCATCCCGCCCACGTTGCAGTCCCATACAGAAACCTCATCAAGGTGGGGATTTCGTGGGCCAGCAATGCGAACCGTCGCCCTCCTGGCCGTCGCCCTGTTGGCGCTGGCCGGCTGCTCCAGCAAGTCCGGCCCCGACAACTACACCTGCAAGGCGACCGGGAAGGTCATCGACCTCGCCCAGGTGGAGGGCTCCGGCAAGGCGGGCTTCGACCCCGAGTCCGCCTGCCCCGCGCCGCTGCCCCCCAGCGTCGCCTTCGCGGCGATGCCGGCGAGCATGACCGCCTACTTCCCCGCCATCGCGGCGTGGCAGGTCTCGTCGGGCAACTACACCAGCGGCCACTCCATGCTGACGCAAATCCGCTGGAGCCACCACACCATCGCGCTCGACCAGCTGCACAAGCCGGACGACTACGGCACCCTCGCGGCGCAGTACGCCCACCAGGACCTGCCGGGCCGCTTCGATGCCAAGCTGAAGTTCGAGACCCCGGGCGCCTACTTCGTGCGCGCCTACGCCCAGGTGCGCGGCGACGGCCTGGCCGACACGGACTACTGGAGCCCCGAGGTCCAGCTCACCGTCAGCCCCGTCGGCGCGACCGGCAAGGTCACGCAGGTGGACCACGGCGTCGGCCCGGTCGGCGCGGTGGGCAAGCTGACCGCGACGCAGGCGAGCTTCGCCCTCGGCGACGCGCTCGTGCTGGGCAACCAGGACGCGGTGCCGCACACCTTCTCGTTCTCGGGCGTCTGCAAGCACGACCCCGTCACGGTGCCGGCGCAGGGCGGCAAGTCGGACCCCATCGTCATGGTGGTTCCCGGCAGCTGCAAGGTCGCGACCGACGACACCGGCGGCCCGCAGACGCTGACCGTGAACGTCGCCGAGCCGCTGTAGCCAAAGGACTTGAACGGAGGCGCCGCTGCGCCGGCCGTGCCCTCCACGCTGGTCGACTGCGAGACCGCCCGCGCGCACCTCGACGACCCGGCGTGGCTCTTCGTCGACTGCCGCTACGACCTGGCCGACCCCGAGAAGGGATTGCGCGAGTACGCCAAGGGCCACATCCCGGGCGCCTTCTTCGCGCACATCGACCGCGACCTGAGCGGACCCGTCGGCGACGGCCGCAAGGGCCGCCACCCGCTGCCCATCCCCGGCGCGTTTGCGCGCTGGGTCGGCGCGCACGGCATCACGCCGCAGGTGCAAGTCGTCTGCTGCGACGACGCCGCTGGCCAGTGGGCGAGCCGCCTGTGGTGGCTGCTGCGGCACTACGGCCACCAGAACGTCGCGGTGCTGGACGGCGGCCTCACGCGCTGGCGGGCCACGAACGGCCCCCTGCGGCCGCAGCATGAGAAGGCGCGCAAGGCCGTGGCCTTCGCGGGCCAGCCCGGCGCCATGCCGACCGTCGACGCGGAGGCCGTGGCCAAGGCGAGCGAGAGCGGCCTCAAGCTCGTCGATGCCCGCGCGGCCGAGCGCCACCGCGGCGACGCCGAGCCCATCGACAAGCGCGCGGGCCACATCCCCGGCGCCGTGAACGTGCCCTTCGCCGGCAACGTCGGCGCGGACATGCGTTTTCTCCCGGCCGACGCGCTGCGCAAGCGCTTCGAGGCGGTGGGCGTGACGGAGGCCAAGGGCGTTGCGTGCTACTGCGGCAGCGGCGTCACCTCGGCCCACGACGTCCTCGCGATGGAGGTCGCCGGCCTCGGCACGCCCGCGCTCTACCCCGGCTCCTGGTCGGAATGGTCGTTCCCGCCTGCGGCCCGCCCCATCGTCGCAGGGCCCGCGAACAAGGCCTAGACGGGGAACGAGGCGCGCGACTTGCCGCGCTGCGCCAGGATGACGAGGCCGCCCACGAGGTAGGCGACCTGCACCGGCAGCCCAACGAGTTGCAGCGTCACCAGGATGGGAGACGTTGAGAAGCCGACGGCCGCGGCGCCCGCGAGGTCGAGCGCGGCGTAGGCGATGGCGACGATGCCCAACGCGAGCGACTGCGACCAGCCGGAACGGCTGCCGGCGGCCCACGCCTGCGCGACGCGGCCCGCCCACCACAGCCACAGCAGCGAGACGGCGAAGGTGAACGCGAAGCCGGCCGCGAGGATGCCGGTGAACGAGGACTCCGTGACGGGGCCGCTCGCGGCCGCCTGCGCCAGCATCTCCTTGCGCACCGGTGTGAAGCCGAGTGCGAAGTTCACGGTGCAGAGGAGCAGCGACACGGCCGAGGCGACGCCGATGGCGCGCAGGGCCTGGGCCACGCGGAGGCGGGCGCCCTCCAATCCTTTCGGGGCGCGCAGCGAGGCCAGCAGGTTCGGCACGGCGCGCCAGCCGGACGGCGCGCCTTAGGCCTGCCGCTCCAGGGCTACAGATCGTGCCGCGTCGGCGCGGGGAACCAGCGGCGCTGCACGGCCACCGTCGCGATGGCGAGCGCGAGCGCCCAGTAGGCGACCGGCAGCGCCCACTCGCCGCTGTGCTGCATGTAGGCGAGGAAGTTGCCCGCGATGGCGGCGCCGTAGACGATGTCCATCGTCACCAGCGCGGCCATGAGGTAGGGCTTGTCCATCGGGTCGAGGGCGACGGCAACGAACGCGAGGGCGAGGGCCGCCTGCTTGGCCAGGACGATGGCGGCCCCGCCGCCGTGCCGCAGGCCGAACGCGACGATGGGGTTGCCCTCCTGCGCGCCGTGCGCGAGCGCGAGGTAGGTGCTGAGGACGTCGAACGCCTGGAACACCGCCAGCAGCGTCAGCGGGTGGCGGACGGCGTGCAGCCGCTCCAGGTAGGTGCGCCCCATGCCCAAGCGTTCGCGCCCCGGCGGCTTGGCCGTGGCGGTCGCCGGACTGGTGCGGCCTTGGCGCGGAAAGCCTGAAGGGTCCGGCCAAGGTGGCGGGCGCGATGGCGAAGACGCCGGCCCGCACGACCCGCAAAGCCTCGGCCGCGAAGGCGAAGGCCAAGGGCTCCCAGGCCGGGGGCATCCAGGGCGCCTCCGCCGAGTTGGCGCACCCGCACGGCCCCGCCCACACCGTCCACGTCGGCCTCGTGCAGACGCACGCCTCCGGCGAGGCGGCCGACAACATCGCCCGCACGCTCAAGCTCATCGACCAGGCGGCAAAGAAGGGCGCGCAGGTCGTCTGCACCCAGGAACTGTTCACCTCCACCTACTTCTGCCAGGAGGAGGACGCCCACTTCTTCGACCTCGCGGAGCCCATTCCCGGCCCGACGACGAAGGCGCTCCAGGCCAAGGCCAGGCAGCACGGCATCGTCATCGTCGGCAGCCTCTTCGAGAAGCGCGCCCGCGGCCTCTACCACAACACCGCCGTCGTCATCGACGCCGACGGCACCCTGCTCGGCTCGTACCGCAAGATGCACATCCCGGACGACCCGCGCTTCTACGAGAAATTCTACTTCACGCCCGGCGATGCCACGCCGCCTTCGGGGGGCTTCAAGGCGTTCGACACGAAGTTCGGCCGCATCGGGACCCTCATCTGCTGGGACCAGTGGTACCCCGAGGCGGCGCGGCTCACCGCGCTGCAGGGCGCGGACATCCTGTTCTACCCCACCGCCATCGGCACCTGGCTCGGCGAGATGGAGTACAAGGAGACGCAGCACCAGGCGTGGCACACCATCCAGCGCGCCCACGCCGTCGCCAACGGCTGCTTCGTCGTCGCCGTCAACCGCATCGGCCGCGAGGATGAGCTGCAGTTCTGGGGCCGCAGCTTCGTCGCCCGCCCGATGGGCATCGTCGCCGCCGAGGCCGGCGAGGGCGAGGAAGTGCTCGTGGTGCCCTGCGACCTCAAGGAAATCGAGGCCGCCCGCCGCGGCTGGCCCTTCCAGCGCGACCGCCGCATCGACGCGTACGGCGACCTCACGCGGCGCTACGTGGACTGACGGCGCGCGGCCAGGAGTGACGGGCGCGGGCAGAAGGGCGTTTCGTCGAACGCTACCTGGACGACTGAGTCCGCCGCACCGCAAAGGCGAGGAGGCCGACGACCGTGGCGACGTTCAGAAGGAGCCCCAATGCCACCGGCTGCCGGGGGACCGCCGCGGCCTCCACAACGTGGAAGGAGGAGGGGGCCTCCGGCGGCGGGGGCGGCGCGGCCTGTTCCAGGGTGAAATCAAGCGCCCGGTAGTCAAGCCAATCTTCGGAGAGGTAGTGCGGAAGGGCCAACATGCTCCCATCCCCACTGGCCGTCGCGCTCTGGACCGTGAGGACCACGCGCGGTTTCGACCCCAAGATGTCGCTCGCTGGGATGGTCCAGGTGATGATGTCATCCACAACCTCGAAGGGAATCGAGGCATGGTCCTCGGGGCAGGTATGACGGGGCGGGCCACCTCGGCTGATGGTCAGGCTGGCCCGTGGCGGCCCTTGGGAGTCCAGCGCGCCCAGCACGCTTCCGAAACTGCCTAGGGACAATTCGAGGCTCCCCTGGTTTGTGCACGAATCCGGTTTCCTGTCCATTAAGATTCGGACGACATGGGATGAATTCCGGCTGTAGGCATGCATTTCCATGTGGACAGAAAGGGTTTGGTTCTCTTGCCTGAACCAGATGCCCAAGATGTCCGTGGCGGGGTCGTCGTAGGGGAGGCGGACCGGAAGCATCACGGAGTCACCCATCGCATCCCACACTTCTGGGAACTCCCGGGTCCCGGCCTGCGCCACAGGCACGAGCCAGAGAAGGCAGGAAACGGTGATTGCAGCACGCGAGGCCAACAGGGAAGTCAGCCCAAACGTTCTCAAAAACTCTGTGGAGGCCACAAAGGCAGTGGGCTGGGTCGCCTACGTGTGGATCCCGTCCGCCAGCAGCCCAAGGATCTTGCCGCCATGGTTGATTGGCACCATGTTCGCCTCAGGCCAGGCCACGCCGGGCCGTTTGGTCTGGATGGCGTGGACAATCGCCAGCCCCTCCTCGTAGGGGAACGGAATGGAGACCGACCCACCTGCCTCCGGCGCTCCCGGCGGGTGCCCTGCATCCCATTGGGCGATGAGGGTTTCCACCGGCGGGAATTGGTGGATTTCTGCGGCCGTCAGGTTCACGGGCGGAGCGTTCGGATGGGCCAGGAGGCCCAAGCTCATGCTTCCTTCCGAAAGGGAGTGCGGCTTTGGCGAAGTGCAACCGGAGAGGAGCGCCGCGACCGCAAGCAGGCTGACCAAGGCCCGGAAGCTCATGGCGCCTCCAAAGGTCAACTGCCCCACTGTCGAACGTAGGTGTCAATGGAATAAGAATTGTTCTCGGGTTCACTAGAAATCTGCCATTTTTGCAAGATGGCAAAATTGGATTGTTCGCCAGCACCAATTACGGCCGGCCCCGGCTGCACCGACCGTCCGTCGCCTTCGGGCTGACATCTTCGGCTCCCGCCACGCAAAAACGTTGCACGCCCATGCGCCGCCATGGCCGCCTCCAAGCCCGCCAGCGCCCGCAAGACCTCCAAGGCCCGCGCGCCGGTCCGCTACGCCGTCGTCGGGTTGGGCTACTTCGCGCAGGCAGCCGTCTTGCCCGCCTTCAAGAACGCGCCCAACTCGAAGCTCGTCGCGCTCGTGTCGGACGACAAAACGAAGCTGCGCGAGCTTGGCAAGAAGTATGGC
Organism: Thermoplasmata archaeon; assembly: GCA_034667745.1. GTDB lineage: Archaea > Thermoplasmatota > E2 > JACPAO01 > JAHFTW01 > JAHFTW01. The sequence goes on along the minus strand of JAXDQP010000040.1, from coordinate 4,487 downwards.
GCCGAGCACCTGCTGGACTATGATGCCTACGACGGGTTCCTGCGCAGCGGCGCCGTGGATGCGGTCTATCTCACGCTGCCGAACGACCTGCACGCGGAGTTCGCCATCCGCGCCGCCAAGGCGGGCGTGCACGTCCTGACGGAGAAGCCAATGGCGCTCACGCCGCACCAGTGCCGCAAGATGATTGCCGCGTGCCGGCGCCACAACGTGCGGCTGATGGTGGCCTACCGCCTGCACTTCGAGCCCGGCAACCTCGCGGCCATCGAGGCGGTGCAGCGGGGCCGCATCGGGGAGCCGCGCTTCTTCACCTCGACGTTCACGATGCAGGTCAAGCGCGGCAACATCCGCACCCGGCCGGAGCACGGCGGCGGGCCGCTCTACGACATCGGCATCTACTGCATCAACGCGGCGCGCTACATCTTCAAGGCCGAGCCGGCCACCGTCGTCGCGGAGTGCGAGACCGGCGCCGACCCGCGCTTCGCCGGCATCGACGAGCAGGTGAGCGCGACGATGACCTTCCCGGGCGGCCGCCTCGCTACCTTCACCGCGAGCTTCGGCGCCGCCGACGTCGCGACCTACACCGTGGCCGGCACGAAGGGGCTGCTGACGGTGGACAATGCGTACGAGTTCGCGAGCGGCATCAAGCACACGCTCAAGGTCGGCGAGAAGACCACCAAACGCAGCTTCCCCAAGGTGGACCAAGTCGCCCCCGAGCTCATCCACTTCTCCGACTGCGTGCGCTCCCGCCGCGACCCCGAGCCGTCGGGCAAGGAGGGGCTGATCGACGTGGAGATCATCCACGCCATCCAGAAGGCCATCCGCACCGGCCGCCGCCAGTGGATTGGCGTCCCGGAGCGCGGCCGCCGCCCGACGGCGCGCCAGGGGATGCGCCGCCCCGCGCACGGCATGCCCCGCCTGGTGCACGCCGACGTCCCGCACGAGTAGCCCCGTCCACGCTTCGGCGGGCAATCCAGAGGGTTCATCCGTCCCGGCCGGAACGCTGGGGGCGTGCGTTGGCCAGCCCTGCTGCTCGTGGCCCTGCTGCTGCCGATGCTGCCGCTGGCCGATGCGCAGGAGCTGCCCGAGGTGCGACTCAACCTGCACCCGGCGGGCGCGGGCGCCTACCGCATCAACACGCAGCCGCCGCGCGACACCTACGTCGAGCAGCGGCCACCCCTGGACGTCCCCGGCTGCGCGGGCCTGATGGGGACCAGCGCGACCTACGTGGGGCGCTCGGAGCAGGTCATGCTGCGCCACGCCGGCGGCCAGTCGGGCTACATGGACGAGGCCCGGCTCCAGCAGGCCGTCAACGCGTCGGCGGAGGGGCTTGAGCTGCGCTGGATAATGGCGGGCGCCTCCCCGCTCGCCCCCGGCCTTGCGGCCCCCGGCGTTCAGGTCACGGTCGAGGCCTCATTGCGCGACGCGACGGAGGACCGCGCCGCCGCCGGCCCGACGGTCCTTGCCCACGGCCTCTCTGCGCCCGCGACCCTGGCGGGCCAATCCTCCTCGGGCGCGGCGTGGACGCGCGTGGGCGGCCTCGACGTGTACGAGGTCACGGTCCCGCTGGCGTGGGACGGCGCCGCACGTTTCCCGCAGTCCGGCTACACCCTGCTCGTGCAGGTGCGCACCGGCCTGGGGCAGGCGTGCGGCCCGGACGGCGTGGCCCCGCCCGGCGTGGTCGCTTACGCGGACCCGCAGCACGCGCCCTCCCTCCGCACCCGCGCCGCCACGCCGCCCCTCGTCCATGAGCTTGCGCTGTCGCCGGGCGAGGAGGGCCGCGTGGTGACCGCAGCCCTCGTGGGCACCTGGGGCGGCTCCGACGTCGACGCCGCCAACGCCACGCTGGAGGTGCGCGACGCGAGCGGCAAGGCGTGGCCCGCCACGGTGGCCGCCCTGCAGGAGCCGTGGCGCGCCTTCGGGCACTCCTTCGACCCCGTGCGCATCGCCTGGGTGTGGAACGCCACCGGCGCCCCCGCCGGCCGCTACGAGGCCCTGCTGACGGTGCCAAACCTCCAGCACACCGGCACGGCGCAGGCCGCCCTCTCGTTCCAGTTCCAGCCCGCCAAACCCTCGCCCGCCGCCGGGGTCCTGGTGGCCGTCCTGGCCCTCGGGCTGGCCCTGCTGCGCCGCCGCTCGTAAAGCGTTCCCTTCAAGTCGTGGCCCCTCCATGGCCACCCCATGCAGAACGCGGACCTCGTGGCACTGCGCGGCCCCGTCCCGACCCCCCGCCAGCTCGGCTTCCGCATGCCCGCCGAGTGGGAGCGCCAGGAGTCGGTGTGGCTCGTCTGGCCCCGCGACCCCCTCACCTGGCCCGGCCGCGTCGAGAAGGCGCGCGGCACGTTCCTGGCCGCCATGAAGGCCGTCACGCCGCACCAGCGCGTCGATTTGGTCGTCCACCCCGACCTGCTGGAGGAGGCCAAGAAGGCGGTGCACGACGCGCACATCAAGCACGTGCATTTCCACGCCGTCGACCACCAGGACTCCTGGATCCGCGACTACGGCCCCATCTACCTCACCAAGGGCGCGCCGGAGCGCCGCGAGCGCATGGCGGTCCGCTTCGGCTTCAACGCCTGGGGCAACAAGTACGAGAGCCTGCTCAAGGACAAGACCGTCGTCACGCAGCTGGGCGACAAGGTCGGCTCCCCGCTCCAGGCCGTCGAGATGGTCCTGGAGGGCGGCAGCATCGACGTCGACGGCCAGGGCACGCTGCTCACCACGGCGCAGTGCCTGCTCAACGAGAACCGCAACCCCGACATGAGCCAGGCCGACATCGAGGCGCACCTGCGCGAGTACCTCGGCGTCGAGAAGGTCCTCTGGCTCGGCGACGGCATCCAGGGCGACGACACCGACGGCCACGTGGACGACGTGTCGCGCTTCGTCGCCCCCACCCTGGTCGTCACCGCCATCGAGGAGGACGCCAGCCACCCCAACCACGCGCCGCTCGACGAGAACGCGCACGTGCTGAAGACCAGCGCCGACGCCCACCGCCGCCCGCTCCGGGTCGTCGAGCTGCCGATGCCGCGCGACCTGCTGACCGACGACGGCCAAATCCTGCCCGCGAGCCACGCCAACTTCCTCATCACCAACGGCGCCGTCCTGATGCCGACCTTCGGCGGGCCCAGCGACGCCATCGCGCAGCGCCGCCTCCAGCAGTGCTTCAAGGACCGCGCCGTCGTGCCGCTCGACTGCCGCGACCTCGTCTGGGGAATGGGCGCCATCCACTGCCTCAGCCAGCAGGTCCCCGCCAAGCGCTTCAGCACCGACAAGTCCGCCGTGGACGACGTCCTGGGCCACCTCAAGCCCGAGGGCGTCAAGTCGGACCGGCTGGCGCGCGACTAGGCCCGCAACAAGGTTGAAGTGCCCACAGGCGCCCTGTCCCCCGATGCGGTGGGCGGTCCCCCTGGCGGCGCTGCTGGCCCTCCCCGCCGTGGCCGCCGCGATCGAGGGCACGGGGCCCCCGGTGGCGGTGCAGGCGACGGCGGCCGCGGACAGCACGCTCTACTTCCACGTCAGGCACGGCGCCGACTTCCCCATCACGCCGCAGGAGCCCGACCCCGCCTTCCGCCTCGACGACGGCATCGGGCTGGCGACCCATTCGCTCTCGTGCGTGCCGCCGGGGACGCCGCTCGACGGCCTCACGCAGCACGAGTACACCACCTACTACGGCTTCGCGGCGCTCGGCAAGGTCGGCTACGGTCCCGAGCCGCAGCCCTACGGCGGCCTGCACGCCGGCATTGCCGCCGCCTTGGAGTTGGACGCGGCCGCGCCGCTCACGCTGCACTGGTTCATGTCCACGTACGGCGGCGCCCCGCCCGGCGGCTCCGGCGGCGACCAGGTGCCGGTCCCCGGCGTCGTGGTGCGCGCCACGGTCCGGCTCGGCGAGCGCCTCAGCCCCTACGACACCGCCTACAACGCGGGCGGCCTCGTGGCGCAGGGCCAGACGCCGCCCACCACGCTCGCCGGCACCGCGACCGCGCCGACGCCGCTGGCCGACCCGTCGCAGTCCACCCCCGGCGCCAGCGTGCGCTACGCGGGCACGGTGGACGGCTTCCCCGTCTACGGCTTCACGGTGCCGATGCCGGCGCTGCTGGCCACCGTCCCGCAGGAGGAGGGCTTCAACGTCCGCGTCGACGTCTTCCAGCGCCTGCCCACCTGCCCCGACCCCAGCCAAGGCTACGTGATGGCCAACGTCGTGCGCGTCCACACCAGCCCCGGCCTGCGCCCCAGCCTCGGCCTGCGCGAGCGCGAGCCGCTGCGGCTGGAGGCCACGCTGGAGCAGTTCCTGGAGGCGCAGGTGCTGCACGTGAGCGCCGCGAGCCCGTGGGGGCGGGAGGAGCTGGACGCCGGCAACGCCACGCTGGAGGCCAGCCCCACCGCCCGCTTCGTCCGCTCGCCCGCCCCAAGCCTGGACTATTTCGAGGGCAACGAGAGGCTTCCCCTGAGCCAGGTCTGGGTGTGGAACCGCACCCTCCTGCCGGGCACCTACG
>JAXDQP010000039.1:0-29184 GCA_034667745.1 Thermoplasmata archaeon | reverse complement strand
CGCGTGCGCCGCGCCCACCTCCCGCTCCTGGCCTGCCCGGCCTGCCGCGCGCCGCTCCGGCTGGAGACGACGGGCGAGGCAGACGTGGTGGACGAGGGGACGCTCTCCTGCACCGGCCCCTGCGGCGGTGCGTGGCCCATCCTCGGCGGCGTGCCGCGCTTCGTGCCGCTCGACAACGTCGCCTCCAGCTTCGGCTTCCAGTGGCGCCGCCACGCCGCGACCCAACTCGACAGCCACAGCGGCCTCCCCATCTCCGAGACGCGCTTCTTCAACGAGACGGGCTGGCCGCGCGAGCTTGCCGGCGAGACCCTCCTGGAGGTCGGCAGCGGAGCCGGGCGCTTCACCGAGCAGGCGCTGCGCACCGGCGCCACCGTCGTGTCGGTCGACTACAGCCGCGCCGTCGAGGCCAACCAGGCGAGCAACGGCGCCCACCCCAACCTCCTGCTGGTGCAGGCCGACATCCACGCGCTGCCCGTGCGGCCCGGCGCCTTCGACCGCGTCCTCTGCATCGGCGTGCTGCAGCACCTTCCCGACCCGGCGGCGGGCTTCCGTTGCCTGCCCGGCTACCTGCGCCCTGGCGGCCACCTCGCCATCGACGTGTACCGCCGCTACGGGCCGGGCGGCCTGCTGATGACCAAGTACTGGGTGCGGCCGTTCCTGCGCGGCGTCCCGCCGGAGCGCCTCTACGGCAAGGTGGACCGCCACGTCCGCCGCATGTGGCCCCTCGCCCGCGCCCTCGGCCGCGTCCCGAAGGTGGGCCGCGCCATCAACTGGAACCTCCTGGTGGCGGACTACCGGGGCGCGCTGCCCCTCAGCGAGGAGCAGTTGCTGGAGTGGGCCGTCCTGGACACCTTCGACATGCTGAGCCCGCGCTTCGACCGCCCGCAGACCCGCCGCGCCGTCCGGCGCTGGTTTCGCGAGGCGGGGCTGGAGGCGTGCGAGGTCGCCTACGGCTACACCGGCATCTACGGCCGCGGCCGCCGTCCAGCGGCAGGGTGACAGGCAGCAAAGGCCAAAGCCGGGGGCCACGGTCGAGGAGCCGCCGTGCCCGCGCCCCCGTCCCCCAAGAAGACCGCCGCGAACCCGCACGCGGCCGCCCTGCTCAAGAAGGTCCAGGCGCGCAAGGCGACCATCTGCGTCGTCGGCCTCGGCTACGTCGGGCTGCCCACCGCCGTCGCGTTCGCCAAGGCGGGCTTCCCGGTCATCGGCGCCGACCTCTCGCAGAAGAAGGTCGCCGCGCTCCAGAAGGGCGTCTCCCCCCTCACCGACCTCGACCTCGACAGCGACGTCGCCGCCACCGTGAAGTCCGGCCACCTCAAGGCGACCACCGACGTCGTCAAGGCCTGCAAGGACAGCGACATCGTCCTGCTCATCGTCCCCACCCCGGTCCTTCCCTCGAAGCAGCCGGACCTCTCCTACGTCGCCTCCGCCAGCGAGTCGGCCGCCAAGGGCCTCCGGAAGGGCCAGCTCGTCGTGCTGGAGTCCACCACCTACCCCGGCACGACCGAGGACTACGTCATCACCGCCTGCGAGAAGGCGACGGGCCTCAAGGCGGGCAAGGACTTCGGCGTCGGCTACTGCCCCGAGCGCTACAACCCCGGCGACCCGCAGCACACCCTCCAGAACGTCGTGCGCGTCGTGGGCGCCATCGGCCCCGAGTGGACCGAGGTGTGCGCCGCCCTCTACGGCACCCTCAACGGCGGGAAAATCACCCGCGTGCGCGACCTGCGGACTGCGGAGGCCGCCAAGGTCATCGAGAACATCCAGCGCGACCTCAACATCGCCCTCGTCAACGAGCTTGCCCTCATCTTCGAGCGCCTTGAGATCGACGTCCACGAGGTGCTGGACGCGGCCGCCACCAAGTGGAACTTCGTCAAGTACACCCCCGGCCCCGGCGTCGGCGGCCACTGCCTGCCGGTCGACCCCTACTACCTCACGAGCCTCGCGGAGAAGCTCGGCTACCACCCACGCGTGATTCTTGCGGGCCGCGCCGTCAACGACCAGATGCCGCTGCACACCGTCAGCCTCGTGTCGGAGGCGCTCAACGAGTCCGGCCGCCCCATCAAGGGCAGCAAGGTCGCCGTCCTCGGCCTGTCGTACAAGGCCAACACCGGCGACGTGCGCGAGTCCCCCGCCGAGGCCATCGTGCGCGAGCTCCAGAAGCGCGGCGCCGACCTGCGGCTGTGCGACCCCTACATCGAGAGCGCCGAGGTCGAGCACCACTTCGGCGTCGGCAACGTCGCGCTCGACAAGGCGCTCAAGGGCGCCGAGGCCATCGTCATCGTGACCGACCACAAGGAGTTCCGCGGCCTCGACGCAAAGAGGCTCGCGGCCGTCGCGGCGAAGCCGTGCGCCCTCGTCGACACCCGCAACGTGGTGCCGCCCGAGGCCGCGCGCGCCGCCGGCCTCATCTACCGCGGCATCGGGCGCCGCCGCACCTGAGGCCCGGGATGAAGGCTCTCGTCACGGGCGGCGCAGGCTTCATCGGCTCCAACCTCGCCGAGCGGCTCCTCGCGGACGGCCACCAGGTCCACGTCCTCGACGACCTCTCCACGGGCCACCGCCGCAACGTGCCCGCCAAGGCGACGTTCCACCACGGCTCCATCCTCGACGACGCCCTGCTGCGCCGGGCGATGGCGGGCGCCGAGGTCGTGTTCCACCAGGCCGCGCTCGGCTCCGTGCCGCGCAGCATCGCCGAGCCGGTCACCTCGCACGAGGTCAACCTCACCGGCACCGTGCGCGTCCTGGAGGCGGCCCGCGCGCTGGAGGTGCGCAAGGTCGTCTTCGCCGCCAGCTCCAGCGCCTACGGCGACACGCCCACGCTGCCCAAGCACGAGGCGATGCTCCCGGCGCCGCTCAGCCCCTACGCCGTCACCAAGCTCGCGGCCGAGCACTACCTCGCGGCGTACCACAAGGTGTACGGGCTGCCGACCACGAGCCTGCGCTACTTCAACGTCTACGGCCCGCGCCAGGACCCCAACGGCGCCTACGCCGCCGTCATCCCCAAGTTCATCCTGTCCGCGCTCCACGGCGAGACGCTGGCCATCCACGGCGACGGCACGCAGAGCCGCGACTTCACCTACGTCGCCGACGTCGTGAACGCCAACCTGCTCGCCGCGCAGAGCGGGAAGGCGGACGGCCAGATGTGCAACATCGGCGCCGCCGGCCGCACGGACCTCAACGAGTTGGCGCGCGAGATTGTCGCCCTCACCGGCTCGCGCTCCACCATCGAGCACGGCCCGCCCCGCGCCGGCGACGTGCACGACAGCCAGGCCAGCCTGGAGCGCGCCCGCGACCTGCTCGGCTACCGCCCCGCGGTCGCCCTGCCCGAGGGGCTGCGGCGCACCGTGGCGTGGTTCCGGGAGAACGCGGCGTGACGGTCGAGACCCGCACCGCCCCCGGCCTCCCGCGCAGGCCCCGCCTCGCGTTCTACTCCTTCAACATCGTCAACCTGTTCCGCGCCAGCGCGACGGGGATGGTGGGCGGCGCCGAGGTGCAGTACCACCTGCTGGCGCACCACCTCGCACAGGAGTTCGACGTCCACGTCGTGACCCTGGCGCCCGCGCCGCCCGACGTCGTCGTCGTCCCGCCGGGCTTCACCCTCCACCTGGTCTCCCCGGCGCACGACGACCCGCGCCGCAACCGCGTCGCCGTCTTCGCCGGCCGCAGCCGCTCGTTCTGGCAGGCGCTGACGGCCGCCGACGCCGACGTCTGCTTCGAGCGCGGCGCCGGCTTCGCCACGTTCCTCGTCTGGCTGCACGCGCGCCTGCACCGCCGCCGCTTCGTCTACCACTGGGCCTCCGACGCCGACCTCAAGGGCCTCTTCATGAAGGAGTTCCCCGGCATCCGGCCCTTCTACCGCCTCGCGCGCCGCCACGCCGACGCGCAGGTGTGCCAGACGCAGGCGCAGATGGAGATGCTGCCGCCGCGCGAGCGCCGCCGCGCCACCATCATCCCCAACAGCCTCGACACCCGCATCCCGTGGCGCCCGGCCGACGGCGACGAGGTGCTGTGGGTCGGCACCATCAAGGGCGAGACCAAGCGCCCCGACCTCTTCCTCGACCTCGCCGCCGCGCTGCCGCACCGCCGCTTCCGCATGGTGGGCGAGGTGCGCGGCCCCGCCTCCTTCCAGCAGGCGTTCCGCGCCCGCGCAGCATCGCTGCCCAACGTCACGGTCACCGGCTTCGTGCCGCGCGCAGGCCTGCCGGACCAGTACCGCCACGGCCGCGTCCTCGCCAACGTCTCGGACCACGAGGGCTTCCCCAACACGTTCCTCGAGGCCGCCGCGTGCGGCGTGCCGGTGGTCTCGCTCAACGTGGACCCCAACGGCATCCTTGCGAAGGACGGCGCCGGCACCTACTTGGCTGGCGACGTCGCGGGCCTTGCGCCTGCCGTCGAGCGGCTGTTCGAGGAGGGACCGTGGCAGGACGCGCGCGCGGCGTGCGCCGCTGTGGCCCGCCAGCACAGCCCGGCTGCGGCGGCGGGCCGAGTGGCGGCTCTGGTGAAGCGGTTGCTGCACTAGCCTTCGGACGGAACAAAAGATGATTGCCACCGAGTAGGCGCCCTCGCCAGTTGCGCTCCCTGCGCTCCAGGCGCACCGCGTGGGCAGGCTGCACCGGTTCGCCACCGTGCGGGCCAGAGTGCTCAGGAGGGTGGGTGCCGATTGAGGAAGACAGGGGAAGGGAAAAAGGGGCAAGTAGGCCTATGGTTCCGAGCAGGTCACCGTAAAGGGCGGGCTGAACAGGTTCCCGACGCTTGTGGGCTTGGCCGAGCATTCCAGGCTCACGATGTTGACCAAGAGAGGAGCACTGGCGGAGCCATTGGCATTGGGGCCGAAGACGTCTACCCCAACCGGGGACGAGTTGTTGTTGACGTCCACGCAGGTGGTCTCCCCGCGCACAGCGCTGCCTACATTCGGGGCGGCTGCACTGACGGCCAGACCCGTGCACTGCCATCCGTCATAGGGGGTAGGCGCAGGGGGGGTGCACAAGACACGTTTCAAGGTGGAGGTGACCGTTGGGGTGCAGGACCAGCCGGTGGATGTGTAGCTGGCGTAGTCGAAGGTGACGCCCGAGGTGGTGGCAGCGATGGTGATGTGTCCGTAGGAGGTGCGCCATTGTGGTGTACGCACCACTACCTGGTGCGTCGTGGTGGCAGTGTCCAGGGAGACGGGGTCAGAGACCTCGACGCGGACGGTGTACACGCCGGGAGCTGCGTATTGATGTCCTGCAGTCTTGACAGCCGAGTATAGGGTGTCCCAAGCGCCATCGTTCTCCCAGTCCCACCGGACAAGAAGGCTGGCGGCCGGCGTGGTGGGGTGGGTTGAGCAGCTTGCATCGACGTTGAACGTCGTCAGGGTGCTGCCCAACGTGGGGGTGACGGAGAAGCAAGCCGAGGGTGATGTTGCCGTCGCACTTGGAAGGATGGAAAAAAGGCATAGCAAGACGGATGTTGCCACAATTCTGGAAACGTTTTTCATGCAGATTCCTCCGAAGCTTCCCAATAATTTTTTGGGAGCCTGAGCATTGAGACTTCCCCTCCGTTCAAATTGCTTGTGACCGCTTTGGGAACAATTCCAGAAAGGCGAGCGGGCCGCGCCTAGGTGGTGGCAGGGCTGAGGCCCTTCGGGCGTGCTTTCGCGCCATCGGCCTGGGCAGGTCGGCATATGCGACCTGCTGGGGGTGCGGCCTCAAAATGCTAGCGGGAGATTACAGCCTGCGTCGCCACGGATCGCACGACTTGCACGAAACCGTCCTCGTGCAAATCCGTGCAATTTGTTGTCCAGTTCATGGAGGCGCGCTGAGCACGGCTTCCATCTCCGGGGTGCGCGCCTGCACTGTCTCCAGCTCCACGAGGCGGCCAGCCTCGAGGCGCAGCACCGTCTCGCAGAGGGCCAGCGGCGCCTCGCGGTGGGTCACGATGACCATCGCGCACTCCAGCGTGTTGAGCGCGCGCACGAGGTCCTGCTCGGAGGCCTCGTCCAGCGCGGCCGTCGGCTCGTCGAGGACCAGGATGTCGGGGCGGGGGTGCAGCGAGCGGGCGAGGCCGAGGCGCTGGCGCTGGCCGCCGGAGAGGCCCTTGCCGCCCTCGCCAAGCTCCAGGTCGAGGGAGACGCCGGCGAGGCCGACGAGGTCCAGGAGGCGGCGGGCCTCGACGCGGTCGGGCGGGTCGCGCTCGGCCAACGCCATGTTCTCAAGGACCGTGCCCTGCACGAAGACGGGCTGCTGCGGCAGGTAGGCGAGGACGAGCTCGCTGCCGTCGGGGCGGGTGCCGCGCACGAGGCGTCCGGCGCGCGGGCGCAGCAGGCTCAGCAGCAGGTCCACGATGGTGCTCTTGCCCGAGCCGCTGGGGCCGACGATGCCGATGCGCTGGCCGCGCCGCAGCGAGAGGTCCACGCCAAGCAGCACGTCGGGGCCCTGCGCGTAGCCAAAGCGGACGTCCTGCATCGAGAGCAGGGAGTCGCCCATCGGGACGCCGGGGCCGCCGCGGGGGCGGTCGCGGTGCTTGACGGTCTCCTCCAGCTCCAGCAGGCTGCGGCGCAGGCTCGACTGGTTGGTGCGGTAGAGGTTCAGGGCCTGCATCAGGCGCTGCAGGGCGGGCAGGAAGCGGTAGGCGCCCGCCACCAGCAGCACGAGCATCGGGGTCGCGGCGCCCGGCCCGCCGGCGGCGTTGGCGGCGAAGACGATGCCGACGCAGACCACGAGGCCGACGCCCAGCTCCAGCGCCTGCGGGATGGCGGACTGGATGAGGCTCAGGCGGCTCTGGAACTGGAGGTACTTGCGGTAGCGCACCATCGCCGCGCGGTGGAAGCGGGGCCACGCGCCGGAGGTGACGAGGTCGCGGTAGGCGCGCAGCGGCTCGGCGACGGCGACGCTCAGGTCGGCGTGGGCGGGGCGGCGGGCGGCGGAGAGGCGGCCGGTCCAGCGCATGAGGGGCCGGACGGAGAGGCCGATGGCGGCGGCGGCGAGGGCGCCCATCGCGGCGGCGCGCCAGTCCACGGCGACCAGGAGGCCGGCCATGAGGACCAGGATGAGGGCCATGCCGAGGGTGCGGACCCAGGAGGCGACGGCCTGCCCGGCGCGCTCCAGCTCGGTGGTGAGCTGCATCGCGCGGTCCGCGGTGTTGCGGGAGGCGAAGCGCTCGTAGGACATGTCGAAGTAGCCCTGGAAGAGTTGCGTGGCGAGGCCCTCGGTGGCCTGGCGCTGCAGGCGGGCGAGGCGGCGCTCGTACTCCAGGGAGATGGCGAGGCGGACGAGGGTCGCGGCGACCATGCCGACGCCCAGCAGGACCAGCGGGTCGAGGTGGGCGAGGGCGGAGCTCCAGTCGAGGAGGTTGCTCGCGGCGCCCGCCGGCAGCTTGCCGTTGGTGGTGAGGCTCAGGCCCAGGAGGTAGAGGACGGCGACGCCGGCGGTCTCCGCCAGGCCGACCGCGAGGCCGAGGGCGGCGAGGCCCAGGATGCGGCGGCGGGGGACCAGGTCGGCGGGGAAGGGGGGGGCGAGGCCGCTGGCCCAACGTGCCAGCCTCTGGAACCCTGGGAGCGTTCTCCGACCCACCGCCATGCGCCTGTGGACCACAGGAGGCCTTCTAGATGAAGAAGCCTAGCCAAAGTGGGAACATGCCAACGCGACAACCACCCGAACCTGTTCGGGGGCGCCCCTTTTCTGTCCCTGGCCGCTGCGGCCCACCGATGGAGGACCCGCAGGCCGACCCGCCCCCCCGGCTGGCGGTCTGCCTCCTGGCCAACAACGCCGCCAACCTCTACCTGCCGGGCTCCACCGGCGGCGTGGGCGGCGTCGAGGTGCAGTACAAGCTGCTGGCCGCCCAGATGGGCCGCCACCACGACGTCTCCCTCCTGGTGCGGGCGACCCCGGAGGAGGCCGAGCGGCTGGTCCCCGAGCCGGGGGTGCGCCTCGTGGCCGTCGAGCCCGGCGGCCGCAGCCTGGTCGCCATCGCCTCCCGCATCTGGCGCGGCCTCCGGCGCGCCGACGCCGGCATCTACATGCAGAGCGCCGCCGGCTTCGTCACCTTCGCCGCCGCCCTCTTCTGCAAGGCGCGCCGCCGGACCTTCATCTACCACTGGGCCAGCGACGCCGACCTCGGCGGCGCCCTCATGCCCTCCGTCGGCATCGACCGCTGGCTGTTCCGCCGCGGCCGCGCCATGGCCACCGCGCAGGTCGTCCAGACCGAGCGCCAGTGGGGCCTGCTCAGCGAGCGGGAGCGCAGGGCCGCCTGGCTCATGCCCAACCTCCTCGACACCAGCATCCCGTGGCGCGAGGGCGCGGGCAGGGAGGTGCTGTGGGTGGCCACCATCAAGGAGAAGGCGAAGCGGCCCGAGCGCTTCCTCGACCTCGCCGCGGCCCTCCCGCACCGCCGCTTCCGCATGGTGGGCGAGCTGAAGGGCGACGCCGCGTTCCAGGCCGAGTTCCACCGGCGCCTCGCCGCCCTCCCCAACGTCCACTGGGCAGGCTTCGTGCCCCGCCACGAGCTGCCGCCGCACTACGCCGCCGCGCGCTGCCTCGTCAACGTCTCCGACACCGAGGGGTTCCCCAACACGTTCCTGGAGGCGTGCGCCAGCGCGGTGCCCATCGTCAGCCTCAACGTGGACCCCAACGGCATGCTCTCCAAGGACGGCGCCGGCGCCTTCCTCGAGGGCGACGTGGCGGCGCTCCCGGCGGCGGTCGAGGCGATGTTCGAGGACAGGCCATGGCAGGCCCGGCGCAAGGCGTGCCGCGCCGTCGCCGCCGCGCACGCCCCCGGCGCCATCGCGGCCAGGCTCGCCGCGTTCCTGGCGCAGGTGCAGGCCCGCCGCGGCCGCCGCGCACCCTGACCAACCCCGGATTGTGGAGTCCGGGAAAACGGAACCACGAATCCCACGCATGGCGCCCCCGGGAGAATCGTGGAATCGTGGTCACTTGGGCGAGGAGGAGCCTAGAATCCCTGCCTCGTGGGAGCTCAACGCGCGGCGAGGTAGGCCAACCGCAGCAGTTCGCGCGGCGGCCACCGCTTGCGCAGCGCCAGCGCGGAGCGCGCGTAGCCCCGGCACGCCGTCCGGTCGGTGCGCTCCACGCGGTGGGCCATGCGGGCGCAGAGGGCGGCGCGGCGCCAACGCACGTCGGGGAGGAACTGCGGCTGCGTCGACTCGAAGTAGCCAAGCGTGAGCCACTCGTCGTGCCGGGTCTGGCCCGAGCCGGTGACGCTGGCGGCGTGCTGCCGGTAGCCACCAAGGACGCGCGGCAGGTAGAGGATGGGGCCGTGCAGCGCGGTCTCCACGTTGAGCACGTAGTCCGAGGAGCGCGGCACCTCGTCGGGCAGCCGCGCCGGCATGAACCTGCGCCGCACCATGAGGCTGGGCGCCGCGATGAAGTTGCCATGCCGCACCAGGTCGCGCGCCGTCGTGCCCCGCGGCGGGACGCGTTGGCTGAACGGGCGGCCCTCGCCGGGCCGCGTCGTGAACACCTCGACGTCGTGGTGGGCCAGGCTCGCCGCGGGGTTCGCCTCCAGCGCGTCCACCTGGGCGCGGATTTTGCCGGGGTAGGCAAGGTCGTCGCCGCCGATGAAGGCCACGTAGTCGCCCCGGCACGCCGGCAGCGCCTGGTTCAGGTTGCCCGTGATGCCGCGGTTCGTGCGCGACGCGAGGACCTCGATGTCGCGGCCGGCCGCCGCCGCCGCGCGCCGGGCCGCCGCGACCGTGCCGTCGGGCGACGCGTCGTCCGCGACGAGGACCTGGAGGTTGGGATAGTCCTGCGCGAAGAAGCTCTCCAGGCAGGGCCCGATGAGCGCCTCCTGCCGGTAGGCGATGATGGCAACCGTGACGAGCGGCTCAGGCATGCGCCCTCGCGGCCTGCGCCGGCACCAGCCTGCGCTCCTGCAGCGCGAACACCCGCGAGCAGAGCCGCAGCGGCGCGTCGCGGTGGGTGACGATGAGCATGGCGCACGGCAGCGCGCCGAGCGTCGCCACCAAGCGCTCCTCGCTGTCGGCGTCGAGCGCCGCCGTCGGCTCGTCGAGGATCAGGAGGTCCGGCTCGCTGTAGAGCGCGCGGGCCAGGCCGAGGCGCTGGCGCTGCCCGCCCGAGATGCGCACCGCGCTCTCCGCGAGCGCCTGGTCGAGGTCGACGGGGTGCGCGCTGCCGGCGCCGAGGCCGACGAGGTCGAGCATCCGCTGCGCCTTGGCGCGGTCCCAGGTCGCGGGCGGCAGGCCGAGGCAGAGGTTCTCCAGCACGGTCGCGTCGAGCAGGATGGCCTGCTGCGGGACGTAGGCGACGCGGGGCCGCTCGCCGGCGGGGCCGTGCCCGACCAGGACCCGGCCCTCCGTCGGGCGCAGCAGGCCGAGCGCGAGGTCCACGAGGGTGCTCTTGCCGCTGCCGCTGGGCCCCACGACGCCGACGCGCTCGCCGGGGCGGATGGCGAGCGACGCCTTCTCCAGCACGAGGCGGCCGCTGCGGTAGGCGAACGACGCGTCGCGCAGCTCGACGAGCGCGGAGCCGGTCGCGGGGGCGGCGCCGTCGTAGCGCAGGCCGGGCGGGTCGTGGAAGCGCGCGACCTCGTCCAGCTCCTCCAGGACGTGCAGGAGGCCGGGCTCGTTGAAGCGGTAGGCCGTGTAGGCGGCGTTGAGCCCGCCCACCGCCGGCATGATGCGGTAGGTGCCCGACAGCACGAGCAGCACGAGGGGGAAGGCGTCCTGCGGCGAGGCCGACGCGTAGAGCGCCAGCAGCACGCCGATGAGCACCATGGCGCCGACGGCCAGCTCCATCACCGGTGCGAGCAGGCCCTGGCTCACGGTGACGCGGCGCAGCAGGGCGAGGTGGCGGTCGAACTTGCGCTCCATCGCCCCCTGCACCGCCGCAGACGCGCCCGAGGTCACGACGACGCGGTAGGCGCGGAACGGCTCGACGATGGAGGTCCACAGCTCGCCCGTCGCCTTCCCGACCTCCTTGCCGATGGCGCGGCTGCGGCGCGCGAGGGGGCGGATGGCGAGGAACATCAGCAGGCCCGCCGCGCAGCCGAACGCGAACGCCTGCCAGCTCACGAGCAGCAGGAGCAGCACGAGGACGAGGACGTTGAGCGCCTGCATCAGCACGCGGGCGTAGGCGCCGACGGCGGCGGCGGCGCGCGTGGTCTCCGCGGTGATGGAGTTGATGCGGTCCATCGAGTTGCGCTCGATGAAGCTCTCGTAGGAGAGGTTCAGGTAGCCGTGGAACAGCGTTTTGCCGCAGCGGCGCAGCACGCCGAACTGGAGGCGCACGAGCATCTGCTCGTTCCAGAACCGCAGCGCGCTGCGGGCGAGGATGGAGACGAAGAACAGCGCCGCGATGACGAGCAGCGCGTCCACGCCCCAGCGCGCGGCCAGGCCGTCGAGGCCGCGCAGCAGCACGCCGCTCAGGCCGCTCTCGACCAGGTGCCCCGCGCTCAGGCGGGTGCCGAGGACGTAGATGAGGTAGACGCCGGCCGCGTCGGCGATGGCGACGAACAGCGCCACCGCCGCGATGGCCCACACCTGCGTGCGGCCCTCCACGGCACGCCAGACGAGGCCCGGCGTGGGCGCCTTCGCCGGCTCGCTCACTGCAGCGGCCCCCCGGACGCCTCGCCAGCGGCGGGCTTGCCGCGGTGGTGCAGGACGCGCCAGCCCCAGTCAGGCAGGCCGCGCAGCAGGACCTTGCGCCAGTAGCCGCTGCGCCGGCTGCCGCGCGGGTAGTAAAGTTGGGCGAGGAGGAAGTGCCCCAGCGAGCCCCACGGGTCCGTCGTGGCGCAGGTGCGGGCGTGGATGTCGTGCGCGCTGCCCTTGGCGCGGCGCCTCGCGCGGCCGGTGAGGTACTTGTCCGCGATGGCGGTCTTCCACCGCACGAGCTGGCGGCTCTTGGTCAGGACCATGTTGCCGCTGTGGTAGCGGTAGTAGACCACCGGCTCGACGTGGACGCGGACCTTGCGGGCCGTGCGCGCCACGAGGATGTGGATGGGCCAGTCCTCCTGCTCCAAGCCTTGGTCCACGCCGCCGATGGCCTCGATGAGGCTGCGCCGGAACAGGCCCGCCTGGAGCATCGGCCCGTGCGCGGTCACGAGGCGCTCGATGAACGCGTCGGGGTCCCAGTGGCCGAGGAACTCCCTGGCACCCTTGTAGGTGCGCGGGATGCGGTCCGCCATCACGTTCGCGATGTTGCCGTACACGGCGTCCGCGTCGTTGTCCAGCATGTCCCGCACCTGCACCTCGATCTTGTCGGGGAACAGCCAGTCGTCGCTGGCGAGGAACGACACCATCTCGCCGGTGGAGTTGGCGTAGCCGCGCGCCACCGTCTTGACGAGCCCCTGGTTGGGGTGCTCGAGGTAGGTGAACTTGTGGCGGCTGCGGCGGGCGTGCGCCTGCGCGATGGCGCCCGTGCGGTCCCGGCTGCCGTCGTTGACGAGCACGACCTCGATGTTGGGGTAGCTCTGCGCCTCGATGGAGTCCAGCGTCTGCTGCACGAACGCCTCGTGGTTGTAGGCGGGGATGACGATGGAGACCAGCGGCGCGTCCTTCATGCGCGCAGGGCCTCTGCCACGATGGGCACGTGGGCGGGGTCCATCTGCGGCCCCATCGGCAGGCTCAGCACGCGCTTGGCCATGCTCTCGGCGAGCGGGTAGGTCCCCGGCCCCTCGCCGCGCCCGGCGTAGGCGCCCGACAGGTGCGGCGGGATGGGGTAGTGGATGAGGGTCTCGACCCCCTTGGCCTTCAGCTTGGCCTGCAGCGCGTCGCGCCTGGGGGTCTCCACCACGTAGAGGTGCCAGCACGGGTCGGCCCAGTCGGGGACGTAGGGGAGCGTGAGGTCCGGGATGCCGGCCAGCACCTTGCGGTAGGCGTCGGCGATCTTCTTGCGGCGCATGTTCCAGGCGTCAAGGTGCCGCAGGCGGATGCGCAGCAGCGCCGCGTGCGCCTCGTCCAGCCGCGAGTTGTAGCCCTGCAGATCGTTCTGGTACTTCACGGGGGAGCCGTAGTTGCGCAGCAGCCGCAGCTTGGCCGCCAAGTCGTCGTCGTCGGTCGTCACCGCGCCCGCGTCGCCGTAGGCGCCGAGGTTCTTGGACGGGTAGAAGCTCCAGCCCGCCGCGTCGCCGAGGCTGCCCGCCATGCGGCCCTTGTAGCGCCCGCCGTGCGCCTGCGCCGCGTCCTCCAGCACCAGCAGGCCGTGCGCCTGCGCGACCTTGTTGATGGGGTCCATGTCGCAGACCTGGCCGTAGAGGTGCACCGGCATGACGGCCTTGGTGCGCTTGGTGACCTTCGCCTCGATGAGGGCGGGGTCGATGTTGAACGTGCGCGCGTCCGGCTCGACGGGGACGGGGGTGGCGCCCACCATGCTGACGGCGAGCCACGACGCGATGTAGGTGTTCGAGGGGACGATGACCTCGTCCCCCGGCCCGATGCCCCACGCCTTGAGGACCAGGTGCAGCGCCTCCAGGCCGTTGCCGACGCCGACGCAGTGCTTGGCGCCGGTGTAGGTGGCGAACTCGTGCTCGAACGCCGCCGTCTGCGGGCCGAGGATGTAGCGCCCCGAGTCCATGAAGGCCAGGAGGGCGTCGTCCATCTCCCCGCGCAGCTCGGCGTAGCTCGCCCGCAGGTCCAGGAACGGGACCGTGGTCACGCCCCTGGTTCGGCCTCGACGCTTATAAGACCGTGGGAGAAGGTCTAGAGCCGCCACGCCGGCAGGCCGGTGCGGACGGCCTTGGCCGGGACCCCGGCCAGCAGCGCGTTGGGCGGATGCTCGCCCTCCAGCACGACGGCGTTGGCGGCGACGATGGAGCCCTTGCCGATGCGCGCGCCCCTGAGGATTTTGGCGCCGTCGAGGACCCAGGCGTGCGCCCCGATGACGGTGGGGACGGTCGCCACGGGGGCGTCGCCCATGCCGTGCCAGTCGCTGTCGGTGACGAAGATGTTCGCGGCCATCATGACGTCGGGCCCGAGCGTGACGCGCTCCACCACGGCGATGTTGGTGGCGGTGTTGATGCCCGAGTGCGGCGTCTCCCGCGCGCCGGCGACCTCCAGCACGGCGCCCGGCTCCAGCTTGAGGCGGACGTTGTCGCCGAGCAGGAAGTCGCCGCCGACCTCCAGCCGCGCGCCCGCCCCCAGCGCCGCGATGGAGGGGATGCGGCCGTCGAGGAAGCCGTGCACGAACAGGCGGCCCCGGATGGTGATGCGGGCGCCCGGCCCCTTGCGGACCCGGAGGCGCATCCCGGGCGACGGCCGGATGGCGGGGAAGTGCGTGCAGGCATCGACGTGGCGCAGGGTCCACCATGCGCCACGCAGCCACGGCCCGAGGCCACGATAGTGCGCGGCCACCGGACCGGACTTGCCCGGGCGGCCGACGAGGCGCCACGGCGAGAGCAGCGCGGCGTCAGCCATTCGCCGTCACCAGGCGCCGGAACTCGGCCTCGTCGCGGATGTAGTCCGCCTCGTCGTAGGGGTGCGAGGCGAGGATGACGCAGACGGTCCCGGGCGCGAACTCCTCCAGCGTGTGCCACACCATCGGCTCGATGAGGATGCCCGTGCCCGGCCAGTCGGCGCGCACGCGGCGCTTGCGCTTGCCGTCGTCCAGCACCACCGTGCAGGCGCCCGCCACCGGCAGCAGCACCTGGCGGCAGGCGCGGTGGGCGTGGTGGCCGCGGTCGTAGCCGGGCGCGACGCCGTAGAGCGTGTAGACGCGCCGGATGGCGAACGGGACCTGGCGCTCGCCCTCCAGGAAGGTCAGGTAGCCGCGCTCGTCGGAGCGGGTGGGGAAGGCCAGGTGCACGTCGTCGATCATGTCTCGTACCACTCGTAGCGCCAGTCGGGCGCCTCCGCGATGCGCTTGGCCGGCATCCCGGCCAGCAGGGACTTGTCGGGGTAGGCGCCTCTGAGGACGACGGCGCCGGTGGCGACGATGGAGTCCCGGCCGATGCGGGCGCCCTTCAGCACGTGCGCGTTGGGGCAGACCCAGGTGTTGTCGCCCACCTCGGTGTCGAACGCCTCCAGCTTGCCATTGGTGGGGTGCCAGTCGGAGTCCATGACGAGCGTCTTCCACGCCAGCACGGCGTCCTTGCCGATGCGGACGCGCCGCTTGACGTAGACCGTGCAGTTGTTCGTCATGCCCGAGTAGCTGGCCGCGCCCTGGCCGCCAATCTCCAGCACGGCGTCCTGCGCGAGGTTGATGCGGACGTTCTCGCCCACCTCGAACGTGCCCTCCACCGCGAGGCGCGAGCGCTTGCCGAGGTAGAGCATTGAGGGCGTCGTGGCGCCGGGGAAGAAGTTGACGCGGAACTGGCCCCGGATGGCCAGCCGCGCGTCCACCTCCTTCGTGACGCGGAAGTGGAACGGGCCGCGCACGCGGATGGCGGGGAACTCGGTCCACGCGTCCACGTAGCGCAGCGTGAGGTAGCAGGAGCGCAGGTAGGGGAGCAGGCGCCAGCGCAGCCCGCGGCCCAGGGCGCGGAACGGGCGCTCGGCCTGCGTGAGGCCGAAGCGGAGCGCGCGCACGGCGAGGTTGGGCGGTCGGGGCTGGCCCATGGCCGAAACGCCATGCGCGGCCGGGGCCAAGGCTGCTCCGGTCTGGCCGCTCATGCCTTCCCTCCGGTGGCCCTGCCGCGCGCAAGCCTGCCACGCACGGCGCTTCCCAGGGCCGCGCCCAGGAACTCCACCGTCTTCGGCTGGCGGGCGTGCAAGGCGGCCTTCGCGAACCAGCGCAGCGCCTGCCTCGACGCGCCCCGGCGGAGGTACTCGTTGGCCACGACGCGCTGGCTGATGGCGATGGAGCGGCGCGCGAGGCTGGGCGACAGGTAGTGCCGCGCGGCCTTGACCTGCCAGCGCATCGACTCCTCCAGGTGCTTCACGTGGTGGCCGCCGGCGTGGATGCGGTAATAGAACACGGCGTCGCGGGAGAGCAGCATCCGCTTCGCGCGGCGCGCGGCCTCGATCATGAACGGCCAGTCGTTCATCTCGAACCCCTGGTCGATGCCCCCGATTTCCTGCAGGAGGCTGCGCTTGAACAGGCCGCCCTGCGCCATCGGGCCGCGGTGGCAGACGAGGTTCTCGATGAACAGCTCCGGGTCCCACGCGTCGGCAGACTGGACCGGCGCGCCCTGGTACGGCACGCGGCCGACGTCGTCGTAGAGGCGCACGAGGTTGCCGTGCACGGCGTCGCAACCGTTGTCGAGCAGTTGCCGGACCTGGCGCTCGGCCCGGTCCACGAACGCGAGGTCGTCGGCGTCGAGGAAGCACACCAGCTCGCCGCGCGCCAGCTCGAAGCCGCGGTGGCGGTCGGCCGTCATGCCCTCGTTGCTGGCCTGCCGGTGGAACGTGCCCTTGAACCGGCTCCGCGCCAGGAACTCCTTGGCCAGCTCCCCCATGCGGTCGCTGCCGCCGCCGTCGACGACGACAATCTCGACGTTGGGGTAGGTCTGCGCCTCGATGGAGCGCAGGGTCTCCAGGACGTAGGCCTCCTGGTTGAAGCCGGTCACGACCATGCTGACCAGCGGCTGGTCCGAGCTCACGCGGCTCGCCTCCGCGCGGCGCGGCGCCGCGACGAGAGGACCGCCACCTTGAGGCGGCGCGCGGGCTCGGAGGCGACCCGCCGCCAGAGCCTGCGCAGCGGCGTCGGTGCGGGCGCGCGGTCCCAGGCGTCCATGCGGATGGCCAGCCGCAGCGCGCCGCGGTAGAGGGGCGCGTTCTTGTGCGCCATCGCGGCGTAATCGGCGTCGACGCGGGCGGCGCGGGCGCGGTCCACGACGTGCGGCCCGACGTGGTTGCCGCCGTGGACGCGGTACTCGGCCACCGGGGCGTCGTGGAACAGCAGGCCGTCCGGCCGCGCCAGGACGCGCAGGAAGAAGTCGCGGTCCTCGAACGCCATCGCCTCGTCGTAGAGGCCGATGCCGCCCGGCTCCAGGTAGGCCGAGCGCCGCACCAGCAGGATGGGTCCGGCGAGGGACCAGTTGAGCAGGAGTTCCGCCGCCCGCGAGCGCGAGTCCTGGACGTAGCGGCGGTTGAGGCGGAAGAAGCGGAACAGCCCGTCGTCCGCCAAGACGTTGCCGGCCGCGTCGATGACGCGCGTGTTGGCCATCACGGCGAGCGAGGCAGGGGCCTCCTGCAGCAGCCGCACGCGGGGCGCGATGCCGCCGGGCAGGAGCCGGTCGTCGCTGGCGAGGGGCACGATGAACTCGCCTTGGCTCTCCCGGACAAGGCGGTTGAGCGTGGCGCAGATGCCCCGGTTCGGCTGCGCCAGGACCTCGCAGCGGCGGAAGCGGTGGCCGTTCTCCGCGACCCATTGCTCGGCGAGGCGGAGCGAGGCGTCGGTGGAGCCGTCGTCGACCACCAGCAGCTCCAGTTCGGGGTAGCCCTCGGCGGCGACGCTGTCGAGGCAGGCTCGCAGGTACTTCGCGTGGTTGTAGAGCGGCACCGCCACGGTGACCAGGGGGAAGGTCCCGGCGGCGGAGGGCTGCGTCACGCCGGCGGGGCCCTGCAAAACGCCATCACCCGCCCCTCGGCCTCGACGCGGTGGAGTGCGAGGCCCTCCGTGCCGAGGCCGCGCGCCTTCAGCCACAGGACGATGGGGACGCCGCGGGCCTTCGCCGCCGCCTCCGCCGCGACCCAGCGCCCCAGGAACCCTGCGGCGGGGACGCCGAGGCTCTGCGGCAGGGTGCCCGGGTCCTTGTCCAGGCGCTCCATGTCGCACGCTCCCGCCACGCCGCGCCACGCCAGCACGGCCCCCCCGTGGTCGCGCGAGCGCGCCGCGTCCGGCCATGCCGCCTCGCCCGCGTCGAACAGGGCGGCCTCGCCCCAGCCCGGCGGGAGCGGCACCGGCCTCACAGCGAGGACCCGCCGTCCACGGAGACCACTTGGCCCGTGATGTTGGAGTCGCCGAACAGGAGGAGGTCCACGACGGGGACGATTTCCGCCGTCTCGGTCAGGCGCCCGGTCGGGCTGCGGCGGCGGATGGTGTCCATCTGCTCGGGGCTCAGGATGTTGCTCATCTCCGACTCGAAGAAGCCCGGCGCCACCGAGTTGACCAGGATGCCGCGCGAGCCCAGCTCCCGCGCGAGGCTGCGGCTGAAGCCGTCGAGGCCCGCCTTCGTCGCGGAGTAGACCGTGAGGCCGGGGAAGCCGCGCATGCCGCAGATGCTGGAGACGTTCACGACGCGGCCCGCCGTCCCCTCGCGAATCATGTTGCGCACCACGGCGCGCGTCAGCAGGATGGTGGAGACGAGGTTGACCTGCAGGACCTCGTTGACCTTGCTCGGCGGCATGTTCGCGAGCATGTGGTCCTGCCCGACGGCGGCGTTGTTGACGAGCGCCCAGATGGCGCCGCGCTCCGCCACGAGCCGCGTGACGTAGGGCTCGACGTCGGCGGCCTTCGCCATGTCGAGCGTGCCGAAGTGGAAGCGGTCCGGGTGCTTGCGGGCCAGCGCCTCGACCTCGGGGGTCGGCTTGCGGGCGAAGGTGGCGACCTTCTCGCCCTTCGCGAGCAGGTGCTCGACAATCTCCAGGCCGAGGCCGCGCGACCCGCCGCTCACAAGGATGGTTCCGCGTGGCTGTGTCATGGCTTGAGCTCCGTCTTGAGGCTGGAGGTCGCGGGGATACGCTCCAGCGCCTCCCAGAACCTGGGCACCATGTAGGGCGCCATCCGTTCTTCGCAGTATCGGGTCAGGGCCTCCGCCTCCAGCGGCCCGGCGCGCGGCACGTAGGCGGCCACGAGCAGGTTGCCCACCAGCGGCGCGCGGCGGCCGCGCACCTGGGCCCACAGGATGCCGGGGTGGCCGAGCAGGACGGCCTCGACCTGGCGGCAGTCGACGGTCGCGCCGCCGACCTTGACCATGCCGTCGCCCTCGCGGCCGACCACGACGACGCGGTCGCCCTGCGCCTCGACGCGGTCGCCGGTGTCCTGCCAGCCGCGCAGCTCCAGCCCGCTCTTGGGCGAGGCGACCCACAGGCGGCCGTCGCGCACCTGCAGCGCCGGGCGGTCGGGGGCGGCGGGCGCGTCGAGCCACGCGGCGGGGAAGCCCGCCTTGCCGTCGTGGACGACGATGGCGGCGCCCGCCTCCGTCGAGGCGTAGATGTGGCTGATGCGCGCGGCAGGGTAGAGACGGCGCAGCTGGTCGAGGATGGCCTGGTCCACGCGCTCCCCGCCCAACGTCACCTGCTTCAGAAGCAGCCTGCGCAGCGTCGCCTCGCCGGCCTGGAGCATCGCCATGCGCCAGAACGTCGGCGTGGAGGAGACCGCATCGACGCCGGTCGCGGCGGCCGTGGCCACCTGCACGGCGGGGTCCATCTCCGGCGGCAGGGTCAGCGTCTGCCCCTCGAAGAACAGGCCGAGGCTTGCCACTTGGTACCACGCGTAGCTGCCGGGCTGGTAGGTAAGGAGCCAGTGGCGCGGCGGAAGCGCGCTGCCCGCCGGGATGGTGACGAGGCTGGCCCAGTCGTGCGCCACCCACTTCGGCTCGCCCGTCGTGCCCGAGGTGAGGAGCCACACCCGGCCTGGGGTCTGCGGACGCCGGGCCGTGGGCTCGTGCAGGATGCCGGTGCTGGCCTCCAGGACCGCGAAGCCGCGCGCTGCCGCCGTCTTCCGCAGGGACTCCGTCGCGCGCTCGCGGGCGACGATGCAGCCCTCGCGCTGGAGGCCGTGCAGCCAAGCCGCCGCGCCGAGCGCCTGCCCTGGGCTGTCCACGACGACGAGAAGCGGCAGGCCCGCCTCGCCCGAGGCCAGCGCGGCCGCAGCGACCGCCTGCCGCAGGGCGCGCACCGAGGTCAGGTGCCCCCCGTCGTGCACCGGGTTGTCCGGCCTGCCCTGGGCGGGTCCGTCCGGCGCCTTCACGCCTTCAGCCAGTCCAGGATGAAGCCGTGCAGGTCGCCCACGGTGTGGATCTGCCGCAGCGGGGCCGCGTCCATGTCGAGGTTCTTGCCGGTCTCGCCCTCCAGGCGCAGCAGCAGCTCGGAGAAATCGAGGCTGCGGAAGCCAATCTCGCGCAGGCTCTGCGCCTCCGTGAACTGCGCCGGGCGGTTGTTGCGCTTCTGGATGTCCGCCATGAGGCGGGTGATGGTCGCCTTGTCCACGCCGCCTCACTTCCCCCGGAGGTCTTGGAGCTTCCTCTTGAGGGCCTCGATGCGGGGCAACGCCTCGGGGGGGTAGCCGCGCGTGAAGTGGTTCATCCAGGGGTGGCGCAGGCCGTGCTCCAGGCTCAGCAGGCGGTGGACGTCGCCGGTGACCTCGCCGTTGCGGCCGTCCACGACCTTGCCGGCGGGAACGTCCCCGGACGCGCGGCTGCCCGCCGCCACGAAGACGCCGGTCCCGAGCCGCGTGCCGGGCATCACGATGCTGCCGGTGCAGACGACGACGCCGTCCTCCAGCGTGCTGCCCTGCTCGACGCTGCTGGGCGGCAGCGGGTCGTTGGTGAGGGTCACGGCGGGGAAAATCCAGACGAAGTCGCCGATGGTGCAGCCCTTGCCGACCTGGACCGCGCTGTGCAGCCGGACGTAGTCGCCAATCGTGCAGTCCCCCTGGACCATGCACTGGCCGCCCAGGCGCAGGTTCGCCCCCGCCGTGGTGTTCTCGCGCACGAGGACGTGGTGGCCGCTCTCGAAGCGCTCGCCAAGGGTCGAGCCCTCGTAGAGGACGCTGTGGCTGCGGATGAGCGAGCCCTTGCCGATGCGGAGTGGCGGCCGGACGCTGCCCGTCGGGTGCCCGAGGACGCAGAACTCGTCCACCTGCACGTCGTCCCCCAGCTCGACGTTGGCGTGGACGATGGTGCCGTGGCCGATGCGGACGTTGCGGCCCAGCCTAGCGCCTGCGTGCACGACGGCGGTCGGGGCAATCATTCGCGCAGGCCCCGCAGGTAGGCCGCCCACTCCGGGGGCCGCTGCGCCGCGAGGGCGTCGAGCTGGGCGCGCGTGATGAAGCCGCGCCGCCACGCAATCTCCTCCAGGCAGGAGACCTTCAGGCCCTGCCGGTTCTCGATGGTGGCGATGAAGTTGCCCGCGTCGATGAGCGACTGGTGCGTGCCGGTGTCCAGCCACGCCGTGCCGCGCCCGAGCTGGATGAGGTGCAGCGCGCCCAACTCCTGGTACGCCTTGTTGACGTCCGTGATCTCGAGCTCGCCGCGCGGCGACGGCTCGAGGTTGGCCGCGATGTCCAGGACGCGGTTGTCGTAGATGTAGAGCCCCGTCACGGCCCAGTTGGACTTGGGCTGCTTCGGCTTCTCGACCAGGCTGACGACCTTGCCGCTGGCGTCGATCTCCGCCACGCCGTAGCGCTCGGGGTCGCGGACGTAGTAGCCGAACACGGTGGCGCCCTGGTTGTTGGCCACCGCCTCGCGAATCGTCTTGCCAAGGCCGTCGCCGTAGAAGATGTTGTCACCGAGGACCAGGGTCACGGGGTCCTTGCCCACGAAGTCGCGGCCCAGGATGAACGCCTGCGCCAGCCCGCCGGGGTTGGGCTGCTCGACGTAGGAGAAGCGCATGCCAATCTCGCTGCCGTCGCCGAGCAGCGCCTTGTAGAGCGGCAGGTCGCGCGGCGTGCTGATGACCAGGACGTCGCGGATGCCCGCGAGCATCAGCGTCGCGAGCGGGTAGTGCACCATCGGCTTGTCGTAGACCGGCAGAAGCTGCTTCGACACGACCTTGGTGACCGGGTGCAGGCGCGTGCCGGAGCCGCCGGCCAGGATGATGCCCTTCACGAGGCCCCCCCATGCGCGGCGAGCCAGGAAAGCGTGTCGGCGAAGCCCGCCGGGAACTGCGTGCGCGGCTTCCAGCCCGTGCCGCGCAGCTTGGCGTCGTCGAGGCTGTAGCGCCAGTCGTGGCCGGGGCGGTCGGCGACGTAGGTGATGAGGCTCTCCGGCTTGCCCGTGGCGCGCAGCACCTCGCGCACGACCTCGAGGTTGGTCTTCTCGTCGCGGCCGGCGATGTTGAACACCTCGCCCCAGCGGCGCAGGCCCAGCACGTGCTGGATGGCGGTGGCGTGGTCCTTGACGTAGAGCCAGTCGCGCACGTTCTTGCCGGTGCCGTAGATGGTGAGCGGCTTGCCGGCGCGCGCCAGGGTGAGCATCTTGGGCAGCAGCTTCTCGGGGTGCTGGCGCGGCCCGTAGTTGTTGGTGCAGCGCGTCAGCGTCGCCTTGAGGCCGTACGTGTTGTGGTGGGCCAGCACCAGCAGGTCCGAGCCGGCCTTGCTCGCGGCGTAGGGGCTGCCCGGGTGGTAGGGGTCGCCCTCCTTGAACGAGCCCTCCTTGATGCTGCCATAGACCTCGTCGGTGCTGACGTGCAGGAACGCGGGGACGTCCTGGCGCCGCGCCACGTCGAGCAGCACCTGCGTCCCCATGACGTTGGTCTTGACGAAGACGTCGCCGCTCTCGATGCTGCGGTCCACATGGCTCTCCGCCGCGAAGTGGACGATGGCGTCGGGCTGGAACCGCTTGACGAGCGCCGCCATCGCGGGGCCGTCGCAGATGTCCGTCTTGCTGAACGAGTACGACTTGAGGTGGTCCACGCCCTTGAGGTACGCGAGGTTGCCGGCGTAGGTCAGGGCGTCGACGTTCAGCACCCGCAGGTCCGGGTCCGCGTCGGCGGCGGGGTAGCGCGCCTGGTCGGGGCAGCACGCGGCGGGGGCGCCGCCGTGGGCGTGCAGCAGGTGGTGGATGTGGTTGCTGCCGATGAAGCCGGCGCCGCCGGTGACGAGGATGCGGGACATGCGGGGACCTGGGGCTGGGGCCATGCTACGGCCCCGCGCGGCGCAGCGAGCCCTGGAGGATGCGGGGCAGGATGTTGAACAGGAGGCCGGCGAAGGTGCCGAGCAGGCCGGCCAGCGCGGTGAACATCGTCACCATGAACCAGCCGAGCGAGAAGTTGCCGGTGCGGTTGAACTCCACCAGGACGTAGGCACCGGAGCCGAACGACGCCAGCAGCGCGACGAAGCCGGGCACGCCGAGGAACAGGAGGGGGTGGCGGACGCCGACGGCGACCAGCAGGTCGTTGAGGACGCCCGACGCGTGCTTAACGGGCCCCTCGGTGGAGGAGTCCACGTCGTAGCGGCAGTGGATGCGGGTCTCGGCGATGCGCAGGCCCGCCTCGTGCGCGTCGATGAGCAGCTGCGACTCGACGGAGAAGCCCGCCTGGCTGGGCGCGATGGACTCCAGCGCCTTGCGGGAGTAGGCGCGGAAGCCGCTCTGCGAGTCGGTCAGCTTGGGGCGGCCGTCCGCCTTGCTCTCGGAGGCCATCGCGGTGCCGTAGTCCAGCACCCGCTTGCCCATCTTGCGCCACAGCGGCATCTCGGTGGAGTCGCCCCAGCGCGCGCCGATGACCATGTCGTTGCCCTCCTGGAGCTTGGCCAGCACGAGCGGCACCTCGTCGGGGTCGTGCTGCCCGTCGCCGTCGAGGACCACGAGGGCGTCGAAGCCGTGCAGGCGGGCGTGCGCCCAGAGCGTGCGGTACGCCTCGCCCTTGCCGCGGTTCTCGGCGTGGCGCAGCACCGTCGCGCCGGCGAGGTGGGCGACCTCCTCGGTGTTGTCGCTGGAGCCGTCGTCCACCACGAGGACCTCGGTGGCGTGGCGGCGCGCGCGCAGGACGACGGAGCCGACGGCGACCTCCTCGTTGAGGCAAGGGATGGCGCACAGGACCCGCAAGGCGGGCTTGCAGGACAGGGGAGGGTATTAACCCAAGTGGCTACAGGAAATCCTGCCGCACCCGTGCCGGGTTCTCCCCCAGGATGTGCTCGCGGTGCCACAGCTCGAACATCAGGAGCGCGAAGAGCTTCTGCGCGTTCAGGAACTGCTGCGTGTAGCTGCCCTTCTGGCGCTGGAAGCCGGCCAGCAACGCGCGCCCCGGCTCGGCGCGGTAGTGCACGTGCTGCCGCTCGTCCCACAGCTTCTCCAGCGGGGCCTTCAGCGCGCCCCGGAACCAGGCGTCCATCGGCGCGTTGTAGCCGTGCTTCCTGCGCTGGACAATCTCGCGGGGCAGCACGCCCAGCGCCGCCTTCTTCACGACCGCCTTGCCCTCGCGGCCGTGGCGCTTCAGGCGCGGGTGCAGGCGGGCGGCGATCTCCACGACGCGGTGGTCGAGGAACGGCACGCGCTCCTCGATGCCGGAGGCCATCGTCATCTTGTCTGCCTTCATCAGGAAGTCGTCGGGCAGCACCGTGCGCTGGTCGGCGCGCAGCATCGCGTCGAGGCCGTTCGCGTCGCGCGGCAGGCGGTCTGCGGGTTCGCCGGGGCCGTTCAACTCTTTCCATTCCGCCTTCGACCAGAGGCCGACGAGCTTGCCGTAGCGCTCCGCGGCCGGCGCCCCGACAAGCTCCATGCCGCGCCGCGCGTTGGAGGACAGAGGAAGGAGGTGCGATGCCCCGCGCGCCAGCAGGCGGCCGACGGGGGTTGCGGCGGTGGCGAGGCGGTCGGCGGCGAGCCCGGCCCGGTAGCGCCCGTAGCCCGCGAACAGTTCGTCGGCGCCCTCGCCCGCCAGCGCGACAGTGGCGTGCGGCTTGGTGTGGCGGCTGATGACCCAGGTCGGCAGCACGGCGGCGTCGCCAATCGGCTCGTCCAGCTGCCACGCGATGTCCGCGAGCAGCGCGACGTCCTCGTCCTCCACCAGCACCTCGCGGTGGTCGGTGCCCAGTTGCTCGCTGACGGCGCGGGCGAACGGAAGCTCGTTGGCGCGGCCGTCGCCGAAGCCGACCGAGAAGGTCCGCAGCGGGCCGTGCGCGTGCGGCGCCGCGAGGGCGGCGACGTAGCTGGAGTCGAGGCCCCCGGACAGGAACACGCCCAGTGGAACCTCCGACATGAGCTTGGAGCGCACGGAGTCCTCCATCAGCGCGTGCAATTCCTTCGCCGCGGCGTCGAGGTCCGTGACGGGTTGCGCGGCGGGCGCGGGCAGGTCCCACCACTGGCGCGTCTCGGTGCGGCCGTCCTGCCAAACCATCAGGTGCCCGGGCAGCAGGCGGCGCACGTTGCGCACCAGCGTCTGCGGCCCCGTCGTGAAGCGGTTGGCGAGGAACGAGCCGAGCCCGGCCTCCGAGACCTGGAACTGGAAGTCCGGCACCGCGTGGAACGCCTTGATTTCGCTCGCGAAGTAGAGCGTCCCCTTGTGCTGCAGGGTGTAGAGCGGCTTGATGCCCATGCGGTCGCGCGCCAGCAGGAGGCGCCTCGAGCGGCCGTCCCACAGCGCGAAGGCGAACATCCCCTCCAGGCGGTGCAGGAACGCGTCGCCGTCGCGGTGGTAGAGGTGGAGCAGCACCTCCGTGTCGGACTCCGTGGCGAAGCGGTAGCCCGTGGCCTCAAGCTCCGCGCGCAGCGCCAGGTGGTTGTAGATTTCCCCGTTGAACGTCACCCAGAGGGTGCCGTCGGCGTTCGCCATCGGCTGCTGCCCGGTCGCGACGTCAATGATGGCCAGCCGCAGGTGCCCCAGCGTCGGGCCGTCCGGGCCAAGCTCCTGCGTGCCGTGCCCGTCGGGGCCGCGGTGCGGCATGAGGCGCTTCATGCCCTCGACCGTCTCCCGTGCGGCGGGGACCGCGCCGCAGATGCCGCACACGCCGGTCGATGGACGGCCTCGCCCAAAAGTCCTATGGCCGCACGCGGCGCGGCCCGATTGGGCTAAGAGGCCGGGCGGGGGTCGCGAGGCGAGGACGCGGCGGTGGATTGCCAGGCGCTGTTCAACACCCGCTGCTTCCTCTTCGGCTTCCTCCCCATCGTCCTCCTCGGCTACTGGCTGATGCCGGGCCGCAACTGGAAGATGGCGTGGCTGACCGGCGCGAGCTTCCTCTTCTACAGCTTCTGGGACGTCCGCTTCGTCCTGCTGCTCGTCGGCGCCGCCGCCGTGGACTTCGCCGTCGCCATCGGGCTGGAGCGCTCGACCCGCCACCGCAAGGCGTGGCTGCTGGCGTCCATCCTCTTCAACCTCGGCATCCTGGCCATCTTCAAGTACGCCATCTTCGCCGCCGCGAACGCGCGCTCCCTGCTGTCCTTCCTCCACGTCCCCGTCGAGTTGCCCTACTTTTCCGTCGTCCTGCCGGTCGGCATCTCGTTCTTCACGTTCAAGACGATGAGCTACACCATCGACGTCTACCGCCGCGAGGTGCCGGCGTGCCGGGAGCCGCTGAAGTACCTCGCGTTCGTCTCGCTGTTCCCCGAACTGGTGGCCGGCCCCATCGTGCGCTACCAGAACATCTCGCACCAGATCGACCACCTGCCGGAGCGCCCGCGCTGGCACTTCTTCGGCGTCGGCCTCACGCTGCTGGTCATCGGCCTGGCGAAGAAGGTCCTGGTCGCGGACACGGTCGCCTCCTACATCGACCCGCTGTGGGCCAGCCCCGGCCACCTGACGGCCGCCTCGGCGTGGACGGCGGCGCTCGGCTACACCCTCCAGCTCTACTTCGACTTCAGCGGCTACTCCGACATGGCCATCGGCATCGCCGCCATGCTGGGCCTCCGCTTTCCCATCAACTTCCGCGCGCCCTACCAGGCCACGGACCCCTCCGACTTCTGGCGGCGCTGGCACATCACGCTCTCGTCGTTCCTGCGCGACTACCTCTACATCCCGCTGGGCGGCAACCGCAAGGGCAAGTGGCGCACCGAGCTGAACCTCGTCGTCGTCATGGCCCTCGGCGGGCTGTGGCACGGCGCCAACTGGACCTTCGTGCTGTGGGGCCTCTACCACGGCGGCCTGCTCATGGTCCACCGCATCCTCAAGGAGCCGTGGGCCCGCCTGCCCAAGGCGGCGCAGCGCATCATCACCCTCTTCCTCGTCCTCCTCGGCTGGGTCCTGTTCCGCGCGCCGACGCTCGCGGTGGCCGGCAAGGTCTACGCCGCGATGTTCAACGTCGCCGCCTGGGGCGGGCTGGCCACGCCGCTCGTCCTCGCGTTCCTCGCCGGCCTCGCCTTCACCATGCTCGTCAAGCCCTCCATCGAGTTCCGCATGAGGCCCCTCTGGGTGCGCGCCGCGCTGTGCGCGGTGGCCTTCGCGGCGGCGGTGGCGTTCCTGGAGCGCGAAAGCCCCTTCCTCTACTACCAGTTCTAGCCATGGCCGACGACGACGTCCTCGAGGAGCTCCTGCGGCAGGAGGCGGCGTGGGACGCCCCCGTCGCCGCGCGCTGGGGCACCTACGTCAAGGCGTTCCTGGCCTGCGCGCTCCTGCTGCTGGCGGGCGGCGCCGCGACCAACGCCGTCGTCAACCCGCGCGGCGAGTTCCCCGTCCACGTCCTGCCGCCCGCGCCGTGGGAGGACGCCGCCTACAAGGTCTACCTCCTCGACGGCAAGCACCCTGACGTCCTGGTGCTGGGCTCGTCGCGGATGCAGAAGATCGACCCCAAGGAGGTTGAGCGCGAGACGAGCCTCACCGCGTTCAACTTCGCGCTGGCCGGCACCCAGCCGTCGGACTCGCTGCGCGTCCTGGAGGGCCTCGCCGAGCGCGGGCAGCGCCCCCGGGAGGTCATCGTCGGCCTCGACGTCAACCGCATCGAGCCGCACGCGAGCGAGTCCAACCGGACGCAGTACGCGTTCGGGCCGCTGCACCGCCCCGACGCCACCTGGCTCGACGTGGCCGCCGCGGCCGCGCGCTCCTACTCGTTCCTCTACCTGCGCGACTCGGCGGTGAGCCTCTGGCACGTGGCCAGCCTGCCCCTGCCGCAGGCGGACGAGGTGGCCTTCGAGCCGGACGGGCTGGCCCATTACGTCCCGTGGGAGATGGCGGAGAGGGCGGGGACCTTCGACCGCAACGCCAGCATCAGCAAGGCCATCGGCCCCGGCGGCTACCACGCCTACGGGGGCCTCGACCCGGCGCAGGTGGCCGCCATCCAGCGCCTCGTGGCCGAGGCGCGCGCCGCCAACGCGACGGTCCGGCTCGTCGTCACGCCCGTCCACCACCGCCTGGAGGACGCCTACGGGACCTACGCCTACCCTCTCGCGCGGCAGGCGGTGGTCGACCTCACGCGCTCGCTGTGCCAGCCCGGCGTGCACGCCTACAACTACACCCGCGCGGCCAGCTTCGGCGGCAACGAGGAGGGCTTCTACGACGGGGTCCACTACGACGCCGCCAACGCAGCGCACATCGTGCAGGGCGTCTACTCCGGGCGCGGCGACCTGTGCGCCTGACGGACGGAACAGGGATTCTGTTTCGCCTGAGCGTCAGCCGCGCACGAGGCGCAGGCCCCGGCTCCTGAGGTCCTGCTTGACGTAGAGGCCGTACAGCAGGCCCAGCGCCATGCCGGACAGGTGCGCGATGTTGCCGATCGGGCTGGAGGGGTTGAGGACGCCCAGGACGTCGAGCGCCGCGTAGCCGATGCCCGCCGCCCACATCGGCACCGGCACGATGCCGTAGATGAGGATGCGCTCCTTGGGCAGCAGCACCATCACCATGCCGAACAGCGCCATCAGCGCGCCCGAGGCGCCGAGCGCGCCGCCGCTGTGGCCAAGCAGGCTGGAGAGGTGGACCTGCGCCACGCCGGACACCGCGCCCGCGACGAGGAACAGCAGCACGAAGCGGCGCACGCCGACGATGCGCTCGACCAGCGGGCCGAAGAAGAACAGGAACAGGCCGTTGAAGATGATGTGCGTGACGTTGCTGGGGTCGTGCGCCAGCGTGCTCGTCAGCAGCGTCCACGGCCGCAGCGGCCAGTCGGTGGCGATGATGAAGCCGTACGCCGTCGCGCTCACCTGCCGCCCGCCGTAGTTGACCGGGACGTTGGCCAGCAGCAGCTCGAGGACGTAGACGCCCGCCATCACGCCCAGCAGCGTGTAGGTGGCCACCGGGCGGAAGGGCCGGGCCAGGGGCGGCGGGGCGGCCGACCTCTCCCAGACGCGCTCGTGGATGGCCACGCCGCCGGCATCGCGCCGGCGCACATCACGCTTCCCCTCCTCCCCAACCCTTTTCTGCGCGCGCCCCGCATGGCAACGCGTGGGGGAATACGAGTTCCTGCACTTCCCGGCCGCGGCGGTCCAGGTGGACCCCGTGCGCTTCGGCAAGCTGCCGGACTCCGCCCGCGCGGTCTTCGAGGCAGTCAAGCAGCTCGGGCCGCTGACGCACGCCGACCTGCGCGCGCAGACCCGGATGCCCGCGCGGACCATCCGCTTCGCCGTGGCGCGGCTGAAGGAGGAGGGGTTCCTCGACGTGCGGTGCAGCCTGCGCGACTGCCGCACCTGCTACTTCTTCGTCAACAAGCGCTGCGTCGGGGTGGAGGCGCTGGAGGCGGCGCGGCGCCGCGCGGAGCAGTCGGGCAAGCTCGT
>JAXDQP010000038.1:0-15893 GCA_034667745.1 Thermoplasmata archaeon | reverse complement strand
GAGGTCGTGGTGAGCGACCCCGGCCTGTCGCTGGAGGAGGTGCGCGCCCGCGCCGGCATCGCGTGGGGCACCGCCGTCCACCACCTGCGCCGCCTCGAGGACACCGGCCTGCTGGTGTCGGTGACGCAGAGCGCGCGCCGCCGCTACTTCGCCGCCAACACGCCGGCCTCGCGCAGCCGCGGCCAGGTCGCCGCCCTCGCGCACCCCACGGCCCGCAAGGTGGCGGACCTCGTGCGGCAGCGCCCCGGCGTGGACCAGAGTGGCCTGTGCGAGGCGCTTGGCCTGCGGAACCCGGCGGCGTCGAAGCACCTGAGCCAGCTCGCCGCGCAGGGCCTCGTCCTGCCGCAGCGCCTGGGCCGCCGCTGCCACTACCATCCCACGGACGCGCTGCACGCGGCGTTCGGCATCATCGAGACGCCCGTGGCGCCGCCTGCGGCCTACAGCGCGCCGGCCGTGCCGACGCCAGCGTAGGCGTTGTCCAAAAAGGGGCCAAAAAAACAGGAAGGCAGGAAGGAAGGAAAGAGCGAGAGCTTGCTGGCTCAGATCATGCCTAGGAGCAGCAGCACCAGCAGGATGACCAGCAGGGCACCCAGGATGCCGCTCGGACCGTAGCCCCAGCCGCGGCTGTGCGGCCACGAGGGGATGGCGCCCAGCAGGAGCAGGACGAGCACGACTAGCAGGATGATTCCAAGGAGTGCCATAGGACTCACCCCCGCATAGGTGCGTCCTGGGCATCATGCTTTCCGGGCAAGGACATGTTCGTGGCCCTTCCCCCCGCCGGGCACATGTTCGCCCCGCTGCCGGGTTCTTGCCACGATGCACTTTCCTTGCTTGCCGGACCCCGTCCGAGCGGTGTGCACACATGAAGACCCCTACCCTCGCCCCCGTCTACCTGGACAACGAGCCCGTGAGCCTGATGGGCGACCCCCGCCCGCAGGTCTCCAAGGTGATTGCCGCCACCGGCAAGCACCCGGAGAAGTTCGACATCATGCTCCTGCACTCGGAGACCGACACCGAGGGCCGCATCCTCGAGCTCGACTACGTCATCGACCGCACCGAGGAGCCGACGAAGGCCATCTACCTCACCTCCGTCGAGCGCGACAGCGACCTGGAGTCGGAGGGCTCCGAGGGCGCGGAGGGCATCCAGGGCAAGTCCGGCTCGGGCTTCGGCTCGGGCGGCTCCAACTCCGGTGGCTCCGGCGGCAACTTCGGAAAATCCGGCTCGGGCGGCTCCGGCGGCTCGGGCTCCGGCAAGAGCGGCAGCGGCTCCTGGGACAGCGGCTCGACCTCGTCGATGGAGGACAGCACCTCCTCCGGCCAGTCGATGAACAAGGGCGGCCAGGGCGGCTCCGGCGGCGGCTACGGCGGCTCGCAGGGCGGCACTGGCGGCTCCTCGCAGGGCCAGTCGATGGGCAAGGGCCAGTTCGGCCAGGGCTCCGGCTCGAAGGGCGGCTCCGGCGGCAGCTACGGCGGCTCGGGCGGCTCGGGCGGCTCCGGCTCCGGCAAGACCGGCAGCCAGGGCGGCTCCGCGCAGGGCAACCAGGGCTTCGGCTCCGGCTCCGGCAAGACCCAGAACCAGGGCACCTCGACGCAGAACCAGGGCTCCTTCGGCCAGGGCAGCGGCCTGCAGCAGTCGGGCCGCACCGGCGGCCAGGACCTGAAGGGCGGCGTCGGCACCTCCAGCCAGACCAACCAGGGCAAGACCCAGAGCCTGGGCGCGGGCCAGGGGTTTGGCAAGTCGTCCGGCAAGGGCGGCCAGAGTGGCTCGGGCTCTGAGCAGGACTGGCCCGTCACCGGCCAGGGCGGCGGCAAGAGCAGCCAGTCCGGCGGCAAGCCCACCGCGAAGAAGGACACCGACGAGGACGTCGAGTAAATCCCAGTCATGGGTTCTCCTTGCCTCTTCCTTTCCTCCCCTTCCCCTACCATCCGTTTCTTGACCGACTCCCCCATCAGGGCGCATGCTCGACGTCGAGAAGGCGCTGCAGGAGCTGCGCACGACCTCCATGGCGCAGATCGAGCGCACCACGGCCCTGACCTGGGGCGGCCGCGCGGTGGCCAGCTTCCGCCTGTGCGCCGAGGCGGGCGACTGGGAGGCGCGCTTCCGCCACTTCTGCGAGGGCGAGAACTACCGCCAGGAGGCGCTGGAGCACGCCGCGATGGGCGAGGACTGGCAGGGCCTGCTGCCCGTCATCGACGCGGAGATCAACGAGGCGCGCGCCGCCGCCGAGACCGCGATGCAGTTCGCCAAGCCGCGCCAGAAGCAGGCGCGCGCCGACTAGCCGACTAGGACGCCGTTGCCGCAACGCCTAAGGCGCGCCGCGCCGAGGTTTGGCCATGGCAGGCGGATACGAGAACGAGGACCGCCAAGCGGAGATGGAGGAGCTGCGCCGCGAGAAGGAGCGCGAGGCCCGCGAGAAGCTGGAGGCCGAGCGCCGCCAGACGCACCGCCGCGACAACGTCCCCGAGCCGGGAGAGCTTGCGCGCCCCGGCGACCACGACGAGGACGCCAAACCCGCCGCCGACCCACCAAGCAGAGATTCCGAGGAAGCCCCGTAAGGCCGCAATCCAACTCAGGCTTCATGGAGGCACGGAATACTCTCCGTGGAATCCGTGCAACCCGTGGTTTGGTGAGAAGTGTTTCCCCGGGAATCCCGGTTCCGTTGGGAGTTACTCGGCCACGAGGCCGCGCAGCTTGACGGCCTCGGCGACGCGGCCCACGGCCACCATGTAGGCGGCGGTGCGCATGTCCACCTTGGCCTTCAGGTGCTGCGAGTAGACGGCGCGGAAGGCGGCCGTCATCTTGGCGTCGAGCTTCTGGTAGACTTCCTCCGCCGACCAGTAGTAGCCGTAGAGGTTCTGCACCCACTCGAAGTAGCTGACCGTGACGCCGCCGCTGTTGGCGAGGAAGTCCGGCACCTGCAGCACCTTGTTGCGGTGCAGGATGACGTCGGCCTCCGGCGTCGTGGGGCCGTTGGCGAGCTCGAGGACAATCTTCGCCTTGACGTTGGCCGCGTTGTCGCGGGTGATCTGGTTCTCGATGCCGGCCGGGATGAGGATGTCCACCGGCAGCTCCAGCAACTCCTCGTTCGTGATTTTGCGGCTGCCGGGGAAGTTCTGCACCTGGCCCTTGCGGTGCTTGAAGTCGTGCACCTTGGCGTAGTCCAAGCCCTTGGGGTCGTGGATGCCGCCCTTGGAGTCGGAGACGGCAACGACCTTGCAGCCGAGCATCTCGGTGACGAGCTTGTGCGCGAAGTCGCCCGCGTTGCCGTAGCCCTGGATGGCGACGGTGGCGCCCTTGAGCTTGAGGCCAATCTCCTTGGCGGCCTCGCGCAGGTTGTACATGCCGCCCTTCGCCGTCGCGTCGCCGCGCCCCGCCGAGCCGCCGAGGGGCAGGGGCTTGCCGGTGATGAAGCCGGGCTCGTTGGCGCCGTGGATGACGCTCATCTCGTCCATCATCCACGCCATGATTTGCGGCGTGGTGTAGACGTCGGGCGCGGGGACGTCCTTGTAGGTGCCGACAATCTGGTGGACGGCGCGCACCCAGCCGCGGCTCAGGAGCTCAAGCTCGCGGACGCTGAGGGCCTTGGGGTCGCAGATGACGCCGCCCTTGCCGCCGCCGTACGGGATGTCGGCGACGGCGCACTTCCAGGTCATCCAGGCCGCGAGGGCGCGCACGGTGTCGGCGGTCTCCTCGGGGTGGAAGCGGATGCCGCCCTTGGTGGGGCCGCGCGCGTCATTGTATTGGCAGCGGAAGCCGGTGAAGGTGCGCGTCGTGCCGTCGTCCATGCGGACGGGGATGCGGACCTGGAGGAAGCGCTGCGGCTCCATCAGGTACTCCGTCATCGCGGGCCCGAGCTTCATCGCCTTCGCGGCCTTGGCCAGCTGCGCCTGCGCGATGCGGAAGGGGTTGAGGTCCTCGCTGGCCGGCGCGGCGAGGGCGACGGCGGCCTTCGGCGCGGCCTTGGCCCCGTTCGCGGCGGTCTTGCTGCTGGTCTTGTGGACGGAGACGGCCTTGGCCATGGGGACCCCAACGGGTGCGGCGGCATGCTGGCGTCCGGCCTTGAAGGCATCGCATTGTGGCCCCCGCAACGCTCCCCTAGCGGAACGGTTGAAGCGCCGCGTGCCGTTGCCTCGGCATGGCCAGCCAACGCGCGACGACCGCCCGCCCGACCAGCCGCCGCCCCGCCGCCAACGGCCACGTGGGCGCCGTCGAGGGGCTGCAGGGCGCGCTGAACATGACGTTCCAGATCTACCGCGACACCCACCTGGCGCACTTCAACGTCCGCGGCCCCGCGTTCCCGCAGCTGCACACGCTCCTGGAGCTGCAGTACAACGAGCTGTGGGAGGCCGTGGACGAGATCGCCGAGCGCATCCGCGCCCTCGGCCACCTCGTGACGCACGGCGCGCTGGCGCTGGCGGACTCGGAGCTGCCGCAGGACGCGGGCGAGATGCTGGGGTTCCTCGCCGCCGCCAACAGCCAGGCGACGGCGCAGTGGCAGACGCTCTTCGACGTCGCCAAGGCGGGCGAGGACCACGCGACGGCGGACCTCTGCAACGCCCGCGTGCGCGCCCACCAGAAGCACGCCTGGATGCTGGGCGCCACCGCCGAACCGGTGTGAGCCAATCATTTCCCCGGGCCCAAACCACAAATTTCACGAATTCCACAAATCGGCGCCACTCAGGCTGTTTGTGAAATTTGTGCAATTTGTGGTCAGGAAGGTGCGAAAGCGCTACTCTTCCAGCCGGGGCGCGAAGCCTTCCTTCACGACGTTGAGGACGAGGCGGGTGCGCGTCTCCTTCACGTGCTTGTGCTGCAAGGTTCCCTTCACGAACTTGTCGAGGTCGGGCGTGTCCTTGAACTTGCCAACGAAGACGGTGTCCATCTCGCCCGTCACGTCGTAGACGGCGACGATGTGCGGGTCCTTGCTCAGTTCCTGCTGCACCTCGAGCAGGTGGCCGCCCGCGATCTTGAGCTCGATGAGGGCGCAGATGCCGAAGCCGAGCTTGCCGGCGTCGACCTCGGGCAGGAAGCGCTTGATGATGCCCTGCTCGCGCAGGCGCTTGATGCGGTTGTGCACGGTGCCGACGGTGGTGCCGGCCTGGGCGGCGATCTCGCGGAACGGGGTGTGCGCGTCCGTCATCAGGATGCGCAGGATTTTCCGGTCGAGGGCGTCGGGCACCACCCCTTTGAGGCTGAACGTGGTTTAGGAACCTGCCGCTTGGGCGCGACGGCCTTCAATGCGGGTTGCCGGCGCCACATCGTCCTGGTTTTAACGAACGAAGGGTTGCCGACCGCATGGTGGACCCCTACGCCCCTGACCCCGTTGACCGCCGCATGGCCTGGATGGACCGCACCGGCGGCGGCCTGTGGTGGCTGGTCGCGGCGGCCGGCATCGGCCTCTTCGTCCTCGCCTTCGTCATCGCGTTCTTCGACGGCCGCAACCACACCGCGGCCGCGGTCTTCGCGATGCTGGGCTTCGTGGCGCTGGAGACGGGCCTGACGGTTGCGGCACTGATGGGCGTGCGCTGGCCGTGGGGCGCCCGCGTCGCGCTCATGGTCGCGGCGGCGTTCTTTGCCATCCGCGCCGTCGGCCTCGGCGGCATTGGCTCGCTGTTCTGACCGGGCCCAAGCGCCGGAAGTGCCTCAGGGGTTGCCGGGGCGCTGGCCCCAGCCGGGGTTTTCCGGCGGCGGGTCGTGTGCGCCCATCCAGGTGGTGGGCGACGTGGCCGGGTCGGGCGCCTTTCCCTGCGCCTCATGGGTGTGCGCCATCCAGGACACCGTGAGGTAGCCGAAGAAGCCGAGCGCAAGCCCGATGCAGTAGAATGAGAACTGGTTCCCCGCGAACAGGCCGGTGACCACGCCGCCCCCGATGGCGCCCAGGACGCCGGCGAGGTCGGCCAACTGCACGGCCCCCTCCTTGCGGCGGAGGGTGCGGTAGGTGATCCAGCCAATCATGAGGCCGAAGCAGGCGGGTCCGATGCCAAGCACGGCATCGAGGGGGGTCAGGTGGTCGATCATGGCGTCACTTCCAGGCGCAGCGCGCCCTGGCAATACGGGGTATAGGCAAGTCCCATGAGGTTGCCCTTGGCAAGCAGGCGCAGCCGCATCTGGCGCATCGCCTGCGCGACGGTGGCGCCCGGCAGGGCGGCAAGGAACTCCTCGGCGGCGTTGCTGGCGAGGCTCTGCAGCAGCGGGACCTCGGTGCCCACCACGCCGGCCGCCTTGAGGACGATGAAGGTGTCCACGAGCGTCGTGAGGTCGCCCGGCTCCATGGCGGCGGTGTGGCAACCGTTCAGGAACACCAGCGGCGCGGTCTGGGCCCAGTGGTCGTCGCCCCAGGAGTCCTCGCGCAGCAGCAGGACGTCGGGCGTGCAGCGGAAGCCCTTGCCGATCTCCAGGAAGGCCTTGCGGCGGCCGCCCTGCGTCTGCGCGCCGCCGTGGCAGTAGAAGTAGGCCAGCTCCAGCGCGGGGGCGTCGAGCGCGGCAAGGATGGATTCCGGGTCGGGCCGCCCATCGACGACGAAGGGGGCGAGGCTGCGGCCCACGCGCTCCAGGTGCGTCTTGGTGAGCCCGCCGTCGAGGTCCTGGCTCAGGGCGGCCACCATGCGCGGCGGGCGGTTGGTGGCGGTGACGACGAGGCGGGGCTCGCGGCCGGGCGGCAGCGTCGGCGGCTCCTCCAGCAGGTGGCGGATGCCCCAGAAGCCGTACGGGCAGAGCCGGTTGCGGGCGCCAGGCTTGGTGCAGCCGTAGGGGCAGTCGGCCGGGAGCTGCCGGCCGCGCCACACCGCGTCCCACTCCTCCAGCATCGGGCACGACTCAAGCTCGCCGCCGTCGTTGCGGACGTCGTACACGAGGGACCACGGGAAGTAGAGCGTGCTTCCCTTGGTGCGGGCGCACTGCAGCACGGTGTCGCCGCCCGCCGCCAGCGCGCGGCGCAGCGCCTTCATGCCGTCGGGGTCCTGGAGGTACATGAGGTTGTAGAGGTCGCTGCCCAGCATCGCGAGGTCGCGCAGGTCGGCCTTGAACGCCGCGGCGGTCTTGGTGCCCCCGTCGCCCAGCAGGTTCCTCCACGTGGATTGGGGCTGCACCGGGTCGCCGGCGGCGTGCACCGCGAAGAGGCGCAGGCGGGCGGAGCGGATGGCGGAGGCGACCTGGGCCTCGTTCCACGCGAAGACGCAGGAGCGCGGGCCCTGGCCGTGCATCACCACCGTGTGGGTGCCGTTGTTGTCGTTGTGCAGGAGGGTTGCCGTGACGGGCGGGAAGGCGTCCAGCCCCGCCAGCGACGGCGCCAGCGAATAGTCCAGGCGCGCCTGCACCGCCGGCCCGGCGGGCGGCGCCGCGCCGACGTGGGCGTCGAGGTGGAGCGACTGGAGGACGTTGCCGCGGTGGTAGATTGCCACGCGCAGCCGCGCGAGGCCCGCCGCGGGGGCCTTCACCGGGATGGCAAGCGGGCCGGCGTCGGGGTGCCCGAGGCAGGTTGCCGCGTCCGGCGGGCAGGCGCAGGCCCAGCCGCGCCCGTGGCGGGGGAGGAAGTAGCGGTGCCCCACCGGCTCCACCTCGAAGTCGCGGCTTGCCACCACCACTTCCAGCAGGTGGCCGTCCTGCGACGGCGGCAGCGCCTCCTCGGGGAACGGGACGTTGGACTCCGGGTCCACCAGGGACGCCTCCAACAGGCTCCCGATGTCCACCGTGAGCATCAGGTTCGCGCGGGGCGTGAGCGGCGTCGCGGGGTCGCATGCGCCCGCCTCACCGTGCAGGAGCAGGTTGACGTAGCGCGGCTCCCGGGCGGGCTTGGCGCGCGTCCGCCCCGCCACGGCGGCGGCCGCCGCCTTCGCGGGGTTGGCCTTGGTGGGTTGGGGCGGGCGCGACGGCGGTTGCGCCTTGGTGGAGTGCGGCGGCTGGGAGGCCTGCACTGGCTTGCGCAGTCCCCGGGCGGCCTTCACCCCGTACGCGATGGCTGCGGCTGCGGCGATTCCCACGGCAAGGAGGAGCCAGGGGAAGCTGCTGCCCAGGACCCGGACGTCCCAGGTGGCCGGCTGCACCGAGACCGCCTCCCCGTTTCCGGAGGTGGCGTCGAGGAGGAACGTCCAGTTGCCGTTGGCTTGGGCGTCTGGGCCGACCTCGATGTCGAAGGGGACGTTGAGGGTGTCGTTCCCCCGCACCATGTAGGAGGGCCCCTCCTTCGGCGTCAGGGTGAAGCCGTCAGGCGTCGGCCACCGCACCTGGAACGTGACGTCCTCTTGGTTGGGGTTGGTCACCGCCAAGTGGTGTGCGGAGCGGACCCCCCGCCGCAACTCGACCAGGGCGGGAGGGTCCAAGGTGAGTTGGAGAGTGCCGCACAGCAGGCCGCAGCCGGGCGCGACGCGCACGGTGGCCTCCCAGCCCGCCAGCTTCCCGTGGCCCAAGCCCGCGTCCACCAGCTGGACCTCCCCCGTGCCCGTCGCCCCTGCCTCTCGGCCGACGCCGACCTCGAACGACACGTTGAGGCTGCCGCCCGCCGCCACCTCGTAGGGCTGCGGCCCGGCCGGGGTGAAGGTGACCCCCTCCAGCTTGGGCCACTCGACCGTGAACTGGACGGCCTCGCGGTGGGGGTTGTCCACGCGCAACTGGAACGTTGGGTGCGCGCCTCGCTTGAGCTGGCCGAGGTCGGGAGGCATCAGGCGGAGCGTGGGCGTGCCGTCCACGTGGACGCTCCCCGGCGGGATTGCTGCGGTCCGGGTGCCGGCGGGCAATGGCAGGACGAAGGCGGCGTCCGAGGCGGTGAACTGGGCGCCTTGGCCAAGCTGGAGCCACCCGGCGCTGGCCTCCAGCGGCTCCGCAGTGGCGCGGTAGGCAAGGTAGTCCCGGTCGGCGTCCGCGTCGGCGTCG
Organism: Thermoplasmata archaeon; assembly: GCA_034667745.1. Taxonomy (GTDB): domain Archaea; phylum Thermoplasmatota; class E2; order JACPAO01; family JAHFTW01; genus JAHFTW01. Next base: position 7,024 of record JAXDQP010000038.1, on the reverse strand, counting down.
GGCCCCAGGACCAGGGTGCCGAAGCGGGGCAACAGGCGGAGGGCGCCGACCTCCGCCCGGGCGCACGAGGGCTCCAGGTAGAGCGGCTCCGTGGGCTGGAAGGCAGCGTCCGTGTTGCCATCAACGTAGCAGAGTTGCGGCGCCGACCCGAGCGCGGGGGAGAGGCTGTAGGCGCCGGGGCTCAAATCGGCGTCGCCGGATGCCACGCGCAGGCCCGGCCCCAGGGATGCGAGGGTGGCAAAGCGCGTCAGGCGCAGGTCGCCGGCCTGCACGCGGGAGGGGGGCGCGTTGGCGGCGTCCTTCGGGAGGGGGCGGTAATAGACCGCATCACCCGGGCTGGCGGCGCTGCGGCCCGAGGTCTGCACCACGACGAAGGCGCCCGCCTGGTCGCCGGTGCCGGAGGGGGAGAGGGTTTGGTTGAGCGCCGCGGAGAGGGCCACCCCGCCTAGGTCCACGGCGCCGGTGACGGACGACTGCGCGAGGAACTGGAACGCCTCCTTGCCCTCCAGTTGGAGGACGCGCGCGGCGTCGCCGTTGATGGCGAGGACCAGGGACTCGGGTCCCGCCGCGCTGCCGTTGGGCGCGCCGTCGCCGTCGGTGTCCACGAACCCGATGTGCGCGTCGAGTGGGGTGGAGAGGTCGCCGAGGTCGGCGTCCCCTGCCCCGACGAGGGTGCCGCCGGGGTAGGCCGAGACGCCGGAGCGCAGGCGCAGGCTTTGCGGCCCGACGGGTCCGCACGCGGGCTGGAGGTAGATTTGCTCGTTCAGGTCCAGCTTGCCCGTCTGGTTGGGGTCGACGAAACAGAACGCCCCATAGTGCGCCGGGGCGGGCGGCGGGTACGTGACGCCCGGCTCGCCCACCGCGATCTGGCTGCCGGCGGGGCGGCCGTCGAAGGCGGTGAGGCGGAGGTCCCCCACGGCCAGGCGGGCGCTGCCGGGCTCGCCGGGGTGGAGGGCGAGGGCGTCTCCGGGCCCGTAGCCGCCGCTGCCGTCGAGGTCGAGGAAGCGGACGTCGCGGAGCCGAGCCGGCGTCGCCACCCGGCCGCCCGTTGCGGTCTCAAGAGCGCCGGTGGCAAGGTCGAGGTAGAGCGGGCTCGCGCGGGTCAGGTTCAGGGCGACCGGTTCCCCGGCGTCGTAGCGGCCGTTGGCGTCCAGGTCGGTGAAGACGAACGCCCCAGCCGTTGAGTTGAGGGGATGCTTCGAGCCTCCCCGCACCAGCGTCCCGGCGGGGTGGCCCATGCAGTCGGTCAGGCGCAGTGTCCACGCGTCTCCTGCGGACTCCAGCAATCCTGCGCCGGGCCGGGGGCGCACGTAGAGGCAGTCTCCAGCGTCGTACCCTGGGCTGCCGTTGCTGTCGGCAAACACGACCTGCGGGCCTGCCGCGCTGGATGTTGCGGCACCCACCTCGGGGTCGCCAATCGCAAGCGCGGACCCTGCCTGCCGGAGGCCGCACTGGGTCAGGCGGAGGTCGTCGGCCTGCGGCGCAGCCCCCGGCGGCTGGTGCATGTCCAGCAGAAGGCAGTCGTCCCAGGGGTTCCCCGCCTCGCCCCGCTCCCACGCATAGATGTGGAGCGGGAGGGCGTCCGCCCCAAGCCTGCCGGGCGAGGTCGCCTCCGGCAAGCCGAATGTGCCCGCCGCCGGGGCAACGCACAGCAGCAGCGCAAGGAGCGCGGGTTCCAGGAGGCGCCTGGAGAAAAACGGAGACGCGATGGAAGCACACTCCTGTCTCTGCACATAGCGTTAGGTGGCCTAAATGGAAACATCGCAGCAACTCTGCTTGACCGTGAAGGTCTTGTCAAGGCCATTGCGCCACCTCCGGGTCAGGGGGTTGGGGGGTTGGCGCCCAATGCAGGATACAATTGGACGCCTGCCTCAAGCCATTCCGGCAAAACAGACCACAATCCCCGTTTGGCTGGCAGTTCAGGCCTTCTTCTCGCCGAGCCGCTCGAACAGGTCGGCGACGAGCAAGGGAAGCAGCACGGTCGCGTCCCCTTCGACGGTCTCCCACGCGGCGTCCTCCTTGACCTTGCCCCACGACACCGCCTCGCGGACGCGGGCGCCGCTCAGGCTGCCGTCCCACTCCGGGGCGCTCGTGATGTAGACGACGGTGTCGAGGCCGTTGCGGAACTGGCTCCACCAGATGACGTGGTGCTTGCTGATGCCGCCGCCAATCATGAGGGAGCCGAGGCGCTTGGCGCCGAAGACGAAGTCGCACAATTCCTGTTCGTCCTTCAGCAGGTCGTAGCGCAGGTCGCGGTGCTGCTGGTAGGTCATCCAGACCTGGGCGCCGACGCTGCCGTCGGTGGGGCCGGGGACGTAGATGGGGATGCCGTGCTTCCAGGCCCAGTAGATGATGGACTCCTCGCGGCGCGGGTCGTGGCTGATCCAGGTGCCGAGCATCTGGGTCAGTTCGCGGGTGCTGAAGCTGCGCATGCCGGTCTGGTACCACTCCTCGAGGCGGGGCCGCAGCTTGGCCTCCAGGACTTCGCCGTAGCTGGAGTTCGGCACCAGGACGTTGCCGAGGCGGTTGACGCCCTCGCGGTGGAGCGCGCGGTCGTCCATCTCGAAGCTGCCCGCGAGGTAGGGCTCCCACAGGCGCGCGAGGTCGTGGTCGAGGGTGCCGCAGGTCGTGATGATACAGTCGACGAGCTTGTGCTTGACGAGGTCCTTGATGACGCCGCGCGTGCCGGTGGCGCACAGGGCGGCGGGGAACGAGAGCACGACCTTCTCCTCGGGGTTGGCGACCATGCGGTGCAGCAGGTCCGCCGCGACGGCCAGCTTCTTGGCGGTGAAGCCGCCGCCGTCCTGCCACATGCGCATCAGCTCCGACACGCGCAGCGCGCGGTCGACCTGGAGGTCCTTGACCTCGGGCGCGTCCGAGATGTCCACGCCGGCGCCACCGGAGAGGCGGGTTTCAGCCTGCCGGCAAGCTTGAAGCCCCGGCGCCCCCCTCGCCAACCGATGCGCGCCCTCCTCCTGGCCTCGCTGCTGGGCCTCCTGCTCGCCGCGGGCTGCCTCTCCGCCACCCAGTCGCCCACGGCCTCCCCCGACGTCGTCGTGCCTCCCGGCATCCCCTCGGTGAGCCCGACCCGCCTGCCGGACCCGGGCCTCGACTTCTCGAAGGTCGTGCCCGGCGACCACCTGACGCCGACGGGCCAGCAAATCGTGGGCGGCCACAGCATCCGCTCCCTGCACGGCGGCAGCGAGCTGCTGGAGCTGGCGGGCTACAACGACCTCACCGACAAGCTCCCCGTGGGCGCCTTCGGCACCGGCTGGAGCGCGGGCGGCATCTGGAAGACCTACGCCTGCATCGCGCAGTTCGCCGGCACCGGCTCACTCGCCATCGTCGACTTCGCCAACCCGGCGGCGCCCAAGGTGCTGAGCCAGGTCGGCGACGCGATGGTCAACGGCGACTGCCAGTTCACGGCGGACGGCCGCTACCTCTTCGCGGGCGCCTACATCGGCGTGGCCGAGCCCGTCGCGCCGCCCGAGGGCAGCAACCCCGCCGGCAGCCAGCACACCGACGGCATCAACGTCTGGGACGTGCAGGACAAGGCCAACCCCAAGTTCCTCCTGCACTCCGCCACCGGCACCTACCACACGCTGATGCTGCACACGACGGCGCAGAACGAGACGTTCCTCGTGCAGGCCTACTCCGGCCACATCTACCGCTTCAACCCCGAGGTGCCCGCCCTCGGCCTCGTCAACACCACGACGCCGATGGACCACGACATGTGGATCGCCAAGCACCCCATCACCGGCAAGACGCTGCTGTACTCGGGCGCCGCGAACGGCTTCGCCATCTACGACTTCGACGACCCGACGCAGCCCAAGGAGCTGGCCATCTGGAAGCCCGACCCCAACGTGAAGGGGCAGCAGGGCTGGCACCGCCAGGCGAGCGTGGACCAGCTCATCGACGGCAAGGCCATCGTCGTCGTGGCGGGCGAGAACTGCGGCGGGGGCGGCACCCTGCCCTACAGCGTCGTGGACGTGACCGACGCCGCCAACCCCGTGACGCTCTCGACCTGGGAGGTCCCCGGCAAGCCCGAGAGCCACGACCGGGCGCACCTGTGCGAGATGAGCCCGCACGAGTTCAGCGTCTTCGACGGCTACGTCGCGAGCGGCAACTACCACGCCGGCGTCTGGCTGTGGGACATCGGCTCCGCCGAGCGGCTGCGCCACCCCGTCACGCTGGGCTACTACATCCCCGCCAAGGAGCCCGCCGTGCAGGGCAACGCGGGCCTGGGCGCGCAGGACCTGACGAGCCCGTGGAACCCCTTCGTCTGGGGCGCCTTCTTCGACGCGCGCGGCTACCTCCTCGTGGGCGATTTCAGCAGCGGCCTCTACGTCCTCAAGGTCCCCGGCGTGACGCACGAGGCGTAGTCCCAGCCCCCGCCGAGGCCGCGCGCCCCTCCTGGAGCCCACCGGGCGGGACCGTCAAGGCTCATATCCTGGCAGGGGGATGGAACCGCATGGTGCGCAACCCCACGGTGGCGCCGGGGATGGCGACGCTCGACTCGGGCACGGTGCTCGGCCACCTGGCCGTCGCCCTCCTCGGGACCGCCTTGATGGCGCTGGCGCCCAGCCTCGTGCCCAAGGACGCGACATCCTACCAGTATCTGCCGGAGCTGGCCGCCGTGACCGGCGCGCTGCTGGTCGGGTGGGCCGCGACGCTGCGGATGCACGCGCTCCTGGCCGCCCTCGCGTTCGTGTTCTGCGCAGCCGCCTTCGCCTCCACGCTCGCGGGGCCGGGCCACGTGGACGTGCAGCGCTCCGCGATGGGCCTGCTGTGCGCGGGTGCCATCCTGATGGGCTCCGCCGTGCGCGGGCCGTGGACGACGCCGCTGTTCCTCTTCGCCCCGCTCGCCATCGAGCAGGTCGCCACGGGAACGTGGAACCTGGGCCGCCCCGAGTTCAGTGCGCAGTGGGCCGCCGCCATTGGCTGCGACTGCCCCGTGGCCGGCTTCCCCGCCGGGCTCGCGGTCGTGGGCGGCCTGCTGGGCCGCATGATGGGCTCGCCCGTGCCGGCGCCGCGCCCCTCCGGCCTCGTCCCCATCCTCGCCGCGTTCTGCGCGATGGTGACCGGCGGCGTCGCCTACACGGTGCTGCCCGACAGCCTGGCGTTCTGGCGCGAGGCGGCCGTCCTCGCGATGGTCCTGGGCGGCGCCCTCGGCTGGGTGTCGGTCGCCTACCAGCTTGGGACGTGGTGGACGGCCCTCGACGGCTTCCTCGCCTCGGCGTTCATCCTGGGCGGGGCGGCCTACGCGGGGCAGGACCTCGTGCGCCTCGTGTCGCTGTCGGACGGGCTGAAGCTCGCGCTCGTCGTGAGCCTCGTGCCGGCGGCCCTGGCGGCGTTCGGTCTCCTGCTGCGGAAGTGGCTCGCGCAGCGGCGGCAGCACCTCTCGAAACTGATTGAGAGCCGGCCCGTGCAGGCCTAGGCCGCGTCGGCGCCGTCGCGGAACGGCAGGGGCGTGCGCTCGACCTCGAGCCGGTCCGCCGTCGGGTGGACCTCGCTCAGCCACGCGGCGCAGCCGAGGTCCGCGAGCAGCCCCTCCTCGTTGGCCAGCTCCTCCGCGACCCAGGGCGCGGTCTCGATGCGGTCCCCGACGACGGCGACCCACTCCATCGGGACCTCGAACTCGGCGCGCAGGCGCTCCGCGATGGCGCCCACCTCGGCGGGCACCGTGGGCTTGAGGACGCCGTAGACGAGGGTGCCCTCCTCCGTCTGCTCCTCGAAGGGGCGCGCGGTGCGGCTGGCGCGGCGGCGGAAGCGCTGCATCAGTTGGATGGCGTCCTTGTAGGGGCTGCTGCAGAAGTGGACCGCGAACGGCGACTTCGTGCCCGGTGCGCGGCGCGCCTTCCAGCCCTCCAGCACGAGGGCGGCGGTCTCGCGGCTGCCGGCAACGCGCTGCGACTCGTCGTCTGCGGGCTGGTAGCCGAAGCGCTTGAGGCTCGCGATGTTGGGGTCCGAGAACTCCAGCTCGTTCATGTTGAGGCCGTGCGCGCCGGCCGCCTCAAGGTACGCCGCCATCGCGAGGATGTCGTCCGCCTTGCCGGGGATGCAGGGAATCTCGATGGTCGTGGTGAGGCCGACGCGCAGCGCCTCCGCGATGGCCGGGTGGTGCCACGACTTCTGCATGTTGGCGTAGTCGCGCGCGTCGGGGTGGAAGCGAATCTCGTCGAGGCCCGCCTCCTTCAGCTTGGCAATCCAGGCGAGGTCGAAGGCGCAACTGGTGTAGAGGTGGGTGTGGAACTCCGGCCCGAACCTAGCCTTCATGACCCGGATGACCTCCACGACGCGGTCGGGCACCACCATCGGGTCGCCGCCGGTGATGCCGGCGCCCTTCGCGCCGATGAGCTCGCACTCGTCGATGAGGTCCTCCCACTTGCCCGCGTGGATTGGGCGCTCGTTGGCGAACATCACGTCGCGGTACATCTTGTCGCGCGACACCGGGCAGTAGAAGCATTCCTTGTCGCACAGCCCCGTCACGAACAGGACCAGCTTGGCGCCCTCGCGGCACTGCACGCACCCGAGCGGCAGGACGCCGAGGTGCTTGCTGCCCGCGTAGCGCTCGCCGGTCGGCACCTGCACCAGGTCCGGACCGCCGAGAGGGTGGGCCACGAGTGGTCCCTCCAGGAGCAGCCACTTAACCGTTGCGGCTCAGTCAATCCAAGTGATGGCGCGTATACTGTCCATGGGAATGCGGACAGTCGTTTTGAGTGCAGTTTGATTAAGTGGCTTGACAAGCACAAAATTGGAATTGGAAAAATAAACCGTCAACTTAGGCGTCGCAACAATGCCGAAAGTCTGGTTCATATGCGCCGGCAAGATCAGTAAGGCGCGGGTCTCGTTTCCAAAATCTTGAGCCACCAAATCGAATTGAGCATGGCGCGGCTTGGCCCCTCCAAAGCCGGAGTCAATCGCAGGTAAATAGATTGACCCGAGCAGCGCCACAAAGATTAGTCCAAAGCATATGCAAAGTGCTACTCCCTGGAAAAATCCTTCTTTACGCATAACTCCAGGC
>JAXDQP010000037.1:0-41597 GCA_034667745.1 Thermoplasmata archaeon | reverse complement strand
AGGATTTCGCCACCAATCCGTCAGCAGGGAAGTCAGAAGTTCGGTTTGCGTTTGGCGAGGAACGCGGCGACGCCTTCCTTGAACTCCCGCGTGCCGGCCGCCGCCGCGATGAGGCCGCGCTCCAGGTCGAGCTGGCCCTCGAAGGTGTTCGTGGACTGCGCGTCCAGCAACCGCTTGGTCGACTCGCGGCTCCAGCGGCTCCAGGCGCCCCATTCCCGCGCGACAGCGAGGGCGCGCGGCAGGACCTGGTCCGCCGCGACCAACTCGTCCAGGATGCCGGTGAAGTGGGCCTCCTCGGCGGGCATGACCTCGTTGGTGAAGAAGAACTGGCGGCTGCGCTGCTCCCCCACGAGGCGGGGCAGGAGCCAGGTCGAGCCGCCGTCGGGGCTCAGGCCCAGTCCAAAGTAGCCGGCCGCGAAGCGCGCGTCGGGGCCGCCGATGCGGGCGTCGGCGGCAAGCGCGAGGCCGAGGCCGCCGCCCGCCGCAACGCCGTTGACGGCGGCGACGAAGACCTTGTCGCTCGCGCGCAGCTCCAGCAGGAGCGGGTGCAGCTCGCCCGTGGTGTCGAGGACCCACTGCACGCTCGTGCCGTCCTGGTTGCCCTGCGCGAACTGCTTCACGTCGGCGCCCGTGCTGAAGGCCTTGCCCGCGCCGGTGAGGACGATGGCGCGCACGGCGGGGTCGGCCAGGAGCGCCTTGACCTTGCGGTGCAGTTCGCCCACGATGGAGGCGTCGATGCTGTTGGCGCGCGCCGAGTTGTCAAACGTCAGCAGCGCGACGCCGCCGTCGTGCATCGAGAGGCCGACGTGCTCCATGTGGGTCACCCGAGATTGACGTTGACGTTCTTGGTCCGGGTGTAGAAGTCGAGCGCGTCGCGGCCCTGCTCGGCGCCGATGCCGGACTTCTTCCAGCCCGTGAAGGGCGTCTGCGGGAACGTGATGGGGTACTCGTTGATGGACACCATGCCGCACTCCAGGTCACGGGCGATGCGGTGCGCGGCGCCGAGGCCCTGCGTCCAGACGCCGTTCAGCAGGCCGAAGTCGCTGCCGTTGGCGAGCCTCACGGCGTCGTCGGTGGACGAGAACGGCATGACCGAGAGGACGGGGCCGAAGATTTCCTCGCGCCACACGACGTTGCCGGGCTCGACGCCGGTCAGGATGGTGGGCTCGACGAAGGCGCCGCTCGCGAGGGCGGAGTCGGCGGGGGCCTTGCCGCCCATCGTCACCTGCGCGCCCTGCTCGACGCCCTTGTGGACGAGGCCCAGGACGGCCTTGCGCTGGCCCTGGCTGACCATGCTGCCGATGCGGACGCCCTCCTGCGTGCCGGGGCCGAGCTTCCAGGTCGCGGCCTCGGCCATGACGGCCTCGACCAGCTTGTCGTGGACGGACTCGTGGACGAGGAGGCGGCTGCCCGCCCAGCACATCTGGCCCGCGTTCATGAAGATGCCAAAGCAGATGCCCTTCGCGGCCTTCTTGAGGTCGGCGTCGGGCAGGACGATGTGGGCGCCCTTGCCACCCAGCTCCAGCGTGACGGGGGTGACGTTGGCGGCGGCGGCGCGCATGACCTCGACGCCCGTCGCGACGCTGCCGGTGAGGCTGACGCCGTCGACGCCCGGGTGCGCCGCGAGGCGGCCGCCCACCTCGCTGCCGGAGCCGGTCAGCACCTGCAGCACGCCCTTCGGGAGGCCCGCCTCGTCGGCGAGCTTGGCCCACTCCAGCAGCGAGAGCGGCGTCAGGCTGGCGGGCTTGGCGATGACGGTGCAGCCGGCGGCGAGCGCGGGCGCGATGGAGCGGACGGCCAACTGGAGGGGGAAATTCCACGGCACGATGTGCGCCGTGACGCCGAGCGGCTGGCGCAGCGTGTAGTCCAGGCGGTCGCCGGGGACGGGGATGGTGCGGCCCTCGACCTTGTCCGCCCAGCCGGCGAAGTAGTCGAGCGTGGCGGCGGCGAAGCGGACGTCGCCGGTCGCCTCCTTGAGGGTCTTGCCGTTGTTGCGGCTCTCCGTCAACGCCAGCTCCTTCGCCTTCGAGGAGGTGAGCCACGCGAGCTTCTGGAGGATGCGGCCGCGCTGCGCGGGGTCCATCGTGCGCCACTCCTTCGACTCGAACGCCGCGCGGCTCGCCTCCACGGCGGTGTCCACGTCGTCGCGGGTCCCCTGCGGCACCTGGGCGATGACCTGCCCCGTGGCGGGGTCGTGCACGGGCGCGAGCGTGCGGCCACCGTCGGTCCACTCGCTGCCCAGGAGCATCGGCTGCGTCTGGCTCATGGGCGCGGCAAGGAGACGGCGCTTAAAGGCCGCGATGCTGGGCCACGCCCCTGCCAACGAGTCGCGATTGCGCGGCTGGCGCGGATTCGGTTGCATCGCGGAATCGCGCCACCGCGGTTCGTCGTCGGCGTCAGGCCTTCGTGGCCTTGAGCGCCTGGCGCAGGACTTCCATGCCGCCGTCGACCTGCTCCTTGGTGACGGTGAGCGGGGGGATGACGCGCAGGCTGGACTTGCCGCAGCCGAGGGTGATGAGGCCGCGCTTCCATGCCTGCTCCTCGACGGCGTCGCGCAGCTTGGGGTCGGGCTTGCCTTCCTTGGTGACGAACTCCAGGGCGCGCATGAGGCCGAGGCCGCGGTGGTCGCCGACGCGCTCGCTGCGCATCTCGTCCATCTGCTTGCCCATCCGCTCACCCATCTTGGCGGAGTTGGCGACCAGCTTCTCGCCTTCGAGGACGTCGAGGGTGGCCATGCTCGCGGCGCAGCCGAGGAGGTTGCCGCCGTAGGTGTTGCTGTGCTTTCCCTTCTCCTTGAAGTCGAGCTCCGCGCGGGCGATGCAGGCGCCGATGGGGAAGCCCGACCCCATCGCCTTGGCGACGCTCACGATGTCGGCCTGGATGCCGTAGTGCTCGGTGGCGAACATCTTTCCGGTGCGCCCGAAGCCCGTCTGCACCTCGTCCGCGATGAGCTGGATGCCGTGCTGGTCGCACAGCTTCCGGAGCGCGACCGGGAACTGCTTGGGCGGGACGACGTAGCCGCCCTCGCCCTGCACCGGCTCCCAGAAGATGCCTGCGGTGTCGGTGGGCGGCAGGATGGTGTCCAGCAGGCCCTCGATGTACTCCATCGCGCGGTTGGTCAGCTCGGCCGGGTCCGCGTAGCCGTCGATTCTCCAGACGTTGCGGTAGGGGTTGGGGAAGGGCGTGTGGACGGCGCCGCCCATCATGCCGAAGAAGCCGGCGCGGTGCTTCGCCTTGCTGGCGGTGAGCGCGAGGCTGCCCTGGGTGCGGCCGTGGAAGGCGCCGAGGAACGCGAGGAACAGCGGGCGGCCGGTGCCCAGCTTGGCGACCTTGATGGCCGCCTCGTTGGCCTCCGTGCCGGACTGGCAGTAGAACAGCTTGCTCTTGCCCGGCACCGGCGCGAGGCCGGTGACGCGCTCGGCGAGCCGGGTCTGGATGTCGTAGTAGAAGTCGGTGCCCGCGAAGTGCATCATGCGCGCGGCCTGCTCCTGCACGGCGGCGACCACCTTGGGGTGGCAGTGGCCGGTGTTCAGCACGCCGATGCCGCTCGCGAAGTCGAGCAGGCGGTTGCCGTCCACGTCCTCCACCACGCAGCCGCGCGCGCTGTGGCCGACGAGCGGCGCCGTCTTGGTCGTCGTCATCATGAAGGACTCGTCGCGCTTGACGACGGCCTTCGCCTTGGGGCCGGGGATGGGGGTCTTGACGAGCGGGCTGGCCTCGGTTCCGGTGATGGTCATGCAGGGGCTCGCTGCGGAATCCGCAACCTTCGCTACAACCCTGTCGGGGATAGCCCTGTCGGTCCTGACGCGCAGGGCAACCTACGGATTTCGTTGGGGCGGCCTCTTATAGCCTGGGGAAATCGCTGCGCATGGACGCGACGCAACTGGTCCTGGCCCTCGTGCCCCTCTTCGTCGTCGTGGACCCGCTCGCCTCGCTGGGCCTCTTCCTCGGCCTCACGGCGCGCCGCGACCGCGCCGGCCGCGACCGCATCGCGCTCAAGGCGAGCCTGTTCGCCGCCCTCGTCCTGCTGGCGTTCGCCGTCGCGGGGCAGGCGCTGCTGCGCTCCCTCGGCATCGAGCTCTACAGCCTCCGCGTCGCGGGCGGCATCCTGCTGACGCTCATCGGCCTGAACATGCTGAAGGAGGGCGAGGAGGTCCCGAGCCGCGAGCTGGCCGAGGCCGAGAGCGCGGACGCGGAGAGCGCGCTGCCCGTGGCCACCGGCGGCGCCCACCCCCGCAAGAAGGTCCAGCACGACCCGAGCTTCGTGCCGCTGGGCCTGCCGATGCTGGCGGGGCCGGGCGCCATCAGCCTCGTCATCGTGCAGGCGACGCGCTTCGACGCCCTCACCCTCGGCGCCGCCATCCTGCTGACGATGCTGGGCGCCCTCGTGGTGCTGCTCGTGGCCTCGCGCGCCAGCCACGTCATCGGCGACAACGGCCGCCGCGTCATCACCCGCATCATGGGCCTGCTGACGGTGGCGTTCGCCATCCAGTACGTCTTCGACGGCGTCAACGGCTGGCTCGCCGCGCGAGCGTAGACGGCGAGAAACGGGAAGGAGAGAAGAAGGGGGAGAGGCGGCGCTCGCCCTAGAAGCCGATGGGGACTTCCTGCGAGTAGGGCTGCGTGCCGACCGTGACCGTCACGGTGAGCTTGCCCGTGCCATGCGCGCCCGGCGCCGCCGGGACGGGGCAGCTGTGGCTGCCGCACACGGTGACCGGCACCGGCCCGACCTGCACCGTCTGCGCGGGCAGGTAGGCGTAGGTCCCGACGTTGGGCGACACGGTGCCGCCCAGGCCGGTCCACACCACGCTGACCGTGACGGGCGGTGTCACCTGCATGGGGCCGACGCCCGGCACCGGCACGCCCGCGCCGGGGAAGACGGTCGTCGAGGGCAGGCAGGGGACGCCAACGCTGCACAGCGCGGGAGCAGTCACCGCGGGGACCGTCACGGTGGTGGGGTCCGTCACCTTGGTGGACCCGAACGGGTTGATGCAGACGGCCTGGAGCGGGGCGCAAATCCGGCCCGCGCCGTCGCACAGCACGGGGGCGGCCGCGCAGACGTCCGCGCTGCCCGGGACCGTGACGCCCGGGACCGTCACCGGGGTCGCCGGCAGGACGGGGGTCGGCGCGGTGCAGACGCTCACGGTGCAGGTCGCGGGGGTCACGACGGGCGGCACGTTGACCGTGGTGCCCGGGACGTCTGGCGTCACGATGGCCGGCACGGTGCCTCCTGGCGAGGCGCCCGGCACGCCGTAGGGCAGGATGCCCGGCAGCGGGTTGGGCACGGGGACGCCGCACAGCACGGCCGCCTGGCCTGCGCCGTCGCCGAAGACGCCGGCGGGGCAAGCGGGTCCGACGCCGCACGCGGCCACAGTGCCAGTGTCAACGCCCTGCGCGCAGGGGGTGTCGACCGGGTTGCCGCAGACGACGGCGACATGGCTCGGGTCCGAGGTGTCCACGGTGCCGCTGGGGCAGAGGACCGTGCCGCAGGCCGACGCGTAGTTGGGGTCGACGCGCTGCGGGCAGGGGTCGTCAACGGGGTTGCCGCAGATGACGGCGACGTGGCTCGGGTCCGAGAGGTCGACCTGGTTCGGGCAGGGGTTGTCGAGGCAGACGGGCTGGCCGTTGAGGTTGACGCCAATCTGGGGGGGCTCGCACGGGGCGACGGTGGGCTGGCAGGCCGTGCGGTCCTCGACGGCCACGCCGTTGCGGAAGGCCACGTTGCGGACGCAGGGGGTGCCGGGCTGGCTGGTCGGGTCCGAGGTCAGGCAGGCGCGCTCCTCCGCCGACTCGGTGAGGATGGTGACGCGGTGCGCCGCGCAGACGGGGCCCTCGGGGTAGGCGCCCGCGCAGGTGCGGTCCTGCGCCAGGAAGGCGCCGCCCAGGTAGAGGCTGTCGGAGACGCAGGTGCCCGAGGAGGCCCCCTCGTCCTGCCCGGTGCAGGCGCGGTCCTCCAGGAGGTTGCCCGGCAGGCCCACGGAGTGCGAGGCGCAGAAGCCCTCGGGGTAGGAGCCGTAGCAGGTGTGGTCCTCCGCCGCGCCGCCGAGCGCGTAGTCGCTCACGCAGAAGTTGCCGGAGGGGTCCTGGTCCTGGCAGGCGCGGTTCGCCTGGCCGCCATCGAAGAAGAGGGTGCCGCAGGGGTTGCCGCTGCCGTCGTGGTCGGCGCAGACGCGCGCCGAGTCGCCGGTGGAGAGGTAGGTGCTCGCGCAGGGCTCGCCGTTCGCGGTCTCGTCCAGGCAGGTGCGGTCCTCGCGGGTGCCGTCGACGTAGGTGTCGACGCAGGTGTGCAGCGGGTTGCCGTCGTTGCTGAAGCAGGCGCGCGCGGAGTCGCCGCCGACGTAGTGGCTGATGCACGGCTTGCCGGCGTCGTCCTTGTCCACGCAGGTGCGGTCCACCGCGGAGGCAGTGCCGGCCGTATAGCTGCTCAGGCAGAGGTTGCCGGAGCCGTTCGGGTCGAGGCACACGCGCTCGCTGAGCGCCGCGCCGTTGAGGTAGTCGCTGACGCAGAGCAGGCTGTCCTGGGTCTGGTCGAGGCAGACCTCGTTGCGCTGGCCGAGCCAGGTGATGTCGAGGCCCTTGGATTGGTTCTCGCAGGTGTCGTCCTGGGCCGGGGGCGGGACGTCGGCGCTCGGCGGGTCATGCTCCTCGTAGATGTGGATGGAGGGGATGGGGATGCCGGGGCCGGGGACCGCGGCGGCCGCGGGGGCGAAGAGGAGCAGGGCCAGGCTACAGGCTGCCGCCAGGGCCCACGCGGGCCTGCCGGCTGGTTGGGGATGGGGTCTTGGAGGGGTCAATGCAGCCACCAAGGCGCCCGACTCGTGGGGGGCTTTAGTGGTTTCTGGGTGCATTGTGAAAGTGGTCAAGCTTCCTTCCCGCAATGCGCGGGGCGGCCATTGGCCCGTGATTGCGCGCCGCTACTCCGCCAACGCGCCCGCCACGTTCGCCTTCAGGCCCAGCGCCGCCAGGTCGCGCAGGCTGACCGACTCGTTCGCCGGCAGCAGCGGGCAGAGGACGCACGGCGGCTCCGACGCGCAGCAGGCGAGGCGGCGCAGGTGCGGCGGGTCGGGCGCGTCCACTCAATGCTCCTTCAGGATGAGGCGGCTGCGCGTCGCCTGCGTGCCCGGGATGCCACGGATGCGGTCGATGAGGCCGTTGAGGTCCGAGGTGTTGGGCAGGTCCGCCACGACGAGCAGGTCGTTGTCGCCGGTGATCTCCCACACCGCGTCGACGCCGTCCCAGGCGCGGATGGCCCTCGCGATGTCGCCGCTGTGGACGTTCGCCACCACGTTGACCTCGACGAGCGCCTTCACCTGGTTGCCCGCCGTGCGGATGGTGAACTGCTTGATGGTGCCCTGGTCCACGAGGCGCTTGACGCGGGAGCGCACGGTGCCCTCCGAGGTGCCGACCGCCTCGGCCATCGCGGTGAAGCTGTCGCGCGAGTTCTGGCGAAGCAGGCTGAGCAGGCGGCGGTCTACGTCATCCATGGCGGCGGATTCTGCGAGAAGCGGCAGCCTGATAGCGTTTTTCGAAGACACTTTGCCGGCCGAACGGGGATTTCGGGATTACCGGAAACAGGGAACGAGCCTTCCCTCCTTCCCACCAACCGCGGATTTCGCGGATTGCGCGGATGCAACCTCAATCCGCGTCATCCGCGCAATCCGCGGTTGAAGGGCGCGCCAACGTTGGCCCTTGTTTCGGGAGTTGGCGACGGGAGGGAACAACTTTGATGCAGCCCCGCGTCGGCGCACCCATGCACCGCGTCCTCTGCCTCCTCGTGGCCGCCGCAACGCTCGCCGGCTGCCTGGCGGGAACGCCCCCCGTCCCCGCCACGGGCTGCGCAGCCTCGCCGCTCGACCAGCCCGGGCTGCGCATCCTGCCGCCCACCGCCGACCCCATCGACGACGCCAAGGAAAACGCGACCGTCTTCGCCACCACCAACGTCCGCACCTGCAGCCTGCCCGCCATCGCGTGGACGCCCTTGCAGGCGAGCGGCCAGCCGCACAAGTACCTCGGCGAACTGGACCTGCGCGGCGACCTGGACATCGGCGCGGTGGCCGTCGTCGGCTCCGGTGAGGTCGGCGGCGCCTACGTCCTGGACATCAAGGACCGCGCCGCGCCCAAGGTCCTGGCGTGGCTGCCGCAGCCCGGCGCCCACGTCACCGACGTGAAGATCTCCGACGACGGGAGCATCCTCTACACCGCGAGCCAGCAGACGCCCAGCGTCGAGGGGCTCACGGCCGCGCCGGAGCTGAAGGCGCAGGTCGGCTTCACCGCCTACAGCCTCGCCGACCCCGCGCACCCGAAGTACCTGGGCACCGTCGCCGACGCCGGCCTCGGCTGCCACATGCTCGAGGCGGTGCAGGTCGCCGCCAACCAGGACGCCGTCTTCTGCGTCAGCCAGCACGTGCGCAGCTACCTCGTGCAGCGCGACGGCCCCACCCTCGCGCCCTTCGGCTTCGTGGACTACGTCCCCAGCAAGGGCGGCGCCCCCCGCCCCGGCGCCCCCGCCGCCACCGGCGACCCGACCTGCAACCTCGTCGCGCAGCAGCCCGGCTGCCAGCTCGCCGTCGGCCCGCACGACATGACGGTGTTCCACGCCGGCGGCGCGTTCCGCAAGGGCACCAGCTACCTCGTCGTGAGCCACTGGGACGAGGGGGTGAAGGTGCTCGACATCACGCAGGCGCCGCTCGTCACCGAGGTCGGCTCCTGGCAGGGCGAGGGCGCGGCGCACTACGACGGCAACGTCCACACCGCCGAGATGTTCGAGGCCGGCGGCCACCGCTACATCATCGCGAGCCCCGAGTACACGCAGCCGGGCCAGGTCCCGAGCCTGTGGGTGCTGGACGCCGACGACGTGGCGCACCTCCAGCTCGTCGCCGAGTGGTCGCACCCGGGCCAGCACGTGAGCCAGGGCCTCTACCTCACGACGCACCAGTGGCAGGTCGCGCCGACGGGCGCCAACGTCTCCGCCGACCAGGTCCGCGTCTACCTCACCTACAACCACGCCGGCGTCTGGGTGCTGGACCTCGGCAGGATCCTGGCGCACGACAACGCGGCCGCCATCCTGGGCTACAACCTCGCGCGCACGCCCATCCCCGACGACCACGTGCCCAACGCCATCCTCTCGACCTGGGACGTCAACGTCGTGGACGGCCACATCTACGGCACCGACCGCGCCACCGGCCTGTGGGTCTTCCACTACACGGGCGACACGCTGGGCGACAGGCGCCTCAACGGCTTCGCGTAGCCCTCGCGCGCGCACGCGAGCGTCCACACACGCGCACGCACACGCACGCGCGCCTTGGCCAGGAGGCGGGCGCCCCACCCCAAGCGTTATCCACCACGCCCGTCGTGGGCCGACCCGAGCCGCAGATGCCAAAACTCGTCATCGTGGAGTCGCCGACGAAGAGCAAGAAAATCCAGGGCTACCTCCCCAAGGGGTACGTCGTGGACTCCTGCGTGGGGCACATCCGCGACCTGCCGACGAGCAAGGCGCTCATCCCCGACTCCATCAAGGGCCAGCCCTGGGCCGACTACGGCGTGGACGTCGACCACGACTTCACGCCCTACTACGTCACCATCCCCGGCAAGGAGAAGGTCATCCGCGAGCTGAAGGCCAAGCTGAAGCTGGCCGACGAGCTGTTCCTGGCGACGGACGAGGACCGCGAGGGCGAGAGCATCTCCTGGCACCTCGTCGAGGCGCTGAAGCCCAAGGTGCCGGTGCGCCGCATGGTCTTCAACGAGATCACGAAGGAGGCGGTCCTCAAGGCGCTGGCCAAGCCGCGCGAGCTGGACCTCCACCTCGTGCAGGCGCAGGAGACCCGCCGCATCCTCGACCGCCTCTACGGCTACGCGCTGTCGCCGCTGCTGTGGAAGAAGGTGGGCGGCGGGCTCTCGGCGGGCCGCGTCCAGTCCGTCGCCGTCCGCCTCGTCGTCATGCGCGAGCGCGAGCGCCGCGCCTTCCGCGCCGCGAGCTACTGGGGCCTCACCGCCGAGCTGGAGAAGGGCGGCGCGTTCCAGGCCCGCCTCGTCACCGTCGCCGGCAAGCGCATCGCCACCGGCAAGGACTTCGACAAGGAGACCGGCAAGCTCCTCGCTGGCAAGGACCTGCTTCTCCTGGAGGAGAAGGCCGCGCGCGCCCTGGAGGCTGGCCTCGCCAAGGCGCCGTGGAGCGTCGCCGACGTCACGGAGCAGCAGCGCCAGAGCAGCCCCGAGGCGCCCTTCGTCACCTCGACGCTGCAGCAGGAGGGCAACAACCGCCTGAACCTGAGCGCCAAGCAGACGATGCAGGCCGCGCAGCGCCTGTTCGAGAACGGGTTCATCACCTACATGCGCACCGACTCGACGGCCCTCAGCGACGAGGCCGTCAAGGGCGCCCAGAGCGCCGTCGCCGAGGAGTTCGGCGCCGAGTACCTGCACGGCTCCGCGCGCAGCTACACCGGCAAGCAGCAGAAGGGCGCGCAGGAGGCGCACGAGGCCATCCGCCCCGCCGGCGCCGACTTCAAGCACCCCGACCAGACCGGCCTCGTGGGCACCGACCTCAACCTCTACCGCCTCATCTGGCAGCGCACCCTCGCCTCGCAGATGGCGAACGAGCGCTACACCAGCACCACGGTCACGCTCGCGGCGCTCGACACCACGTTCACCGCGACGGGCAAGCGCGTGGACTTCGCCGGCTACCGCGCCGCCTACGGCACGACTGAGGACGAGGAGGGCTCGCTGCCCAAGCTCGCCAAGGGCGACAAGCCCGCGTGCAGGAAGGTCACGGCAGAGGGCCACGAGACCAAGCCTCCCGCGCGCTACACGGAGGCCAGCCTCGTCAAGGCCCTGGTCGAGGAGCGCATCGGCCGCCCCAGCACCTACGCCGCCATCCTGGAGACCATCCAGAACCGCGGCTACGTCGCCGCCAAGGGCAAGGCGCTCGTGCCCACCTTCACCGCGTTCGCCGTCGTCGGCCTGCTGGAGAAGCACTTCCCCCGCCTCGTGGACCTCGCGTTCACCGCCGAGATGGAGGAGAAGCTCGACCTCATCGCTGCCGGGGAGGCGGAGTGGGTGCCGTTCCTGCGCGGGTTCTTCCTCGGCCCCGACGGCCTCCAGGCCCAGATCAAGGAGCGCCTTGAGAGCATCCCGCCCGGCGAGGGCCGCGAGATCGACCTCGTCGGCCTCCCGGTCAAGGTCCGCATCGGCCGCTTCGGCCCCTACATCGAGGTCGAGCGCAACGGCGAGCGCCTGAGCGCCAGCCTGCCGGAGTCCGTCACCCCCGACGAGCTGGACGAGGCCACCGTCGAGCGCCTGCTCAAGCAGAAGGCCGAGGGGCCGCAGGCCATCGGCGAGGACCCCGACACCGGCCTGCGCGTCTTCGTCATGGACGGCCGCTTCGGCCCCTACTACCAGCTCGGCACCATGGAGGAGGCCGAGGCCGGCGGCGGCAAGCCCAAGCGCGCCAGCCTCCCCAAGGGCAAGACGCCCGACAACGCCGACCTCGACGAGGCGCTGTTCCTCCTCAGCCTGCCCAAGGAGCTTGGCGAGCATCCCGACGGCGGCCGCGTCATCGTCGGCCTCGGCCGCTTCGGCCCCTACGTCGCGCACGACGTCGGCGGCAAGCTGGAGTACCGCAGCATCCAGCCCGCCCAACTCACCACCATCCAACTCGACGAGGCGCTCGCGCTGCTGGCCGCCCCCAAGCGCGGCCGCGGCCGCGCCGCCCCCGCCGCCCTGCGCGAAGTGGGGCCGCACCCCGCCGACGGGCAGCCCATCCGCGTCCTCGACGGCCGCTTCGGGCCCTACCTGAAGCACGGTGACGTCAACGCGACGCTGCCGAAGGGAACCTCGCCCGAGGCCGTCACGCTGGAGCAGGCCGTCGACATCTTGGCCGAGCGCGCCGCCCGCGGCCCGCCCGCCAAGAAGCGCCCCGCCCGCCGCGCGCCCAAGAAGGCCGCCAAGGCGAAGCCCTCCGATTCGGTTTAATCGGCCGCCCTTGTCCCGCGACGCACGCACGGTTGGTCTAGGGGTATGACTTCGGCCTTCCAAGCCGCCAGCATGGGTTCAAATCCCGTACCGTGCACTCCGGCCCGCTCCATTGCCTGAAATTGGCCAATGGAAGCACTCCGCCCGCACGTTTGCACCCACGTTCCAGGAGCCGCGACCGCCGCGGAAGGTGGGGCAAACAGGGTTGTATCCGCGAATGCACCAGAACGCCTAAACGGCACCAAGGAGATTTGCGCGCATGGACGTCCTGGGCGCCCTCGAGGAGCTTGGCCGCGGCCAAGGCGCGCAGGCGTGGCGCGAGGGCGGCATCCTCACCGTCGAGTGGACGGTGTCGCGGCGGCGCTCCAGCGGCGGGCTGCGCCACCTGCGCTACCGGCTCCAGATCGAGGTCGACGAGCCCGACAAGACGGTCCTGATGGCGGAGACGCTGTGGGAGCGCACCTCGGGGCACACCCTAGATCTCGGCGCCGACCTGCACGCCAAGGACGAGTCCTACCGCATCGGCACGGTGTGGGAGCGCAGCGCGTGGGAGGCGCAGTCGGGGCTCCTGAAGACGGCCTACGAGGTGGCGTTCGACTTCGCGCAGTTGCGCCACAAGCTCGAGAAGGCGTGCTCGAAGCGCGGCTACCGGCTGCGCCAGCTCATCCCGGTCTGACCAGCCGCTGCACCTTGAACGCGCCCATCCCCGCCGGCAGCAGCAGTTGCCGCAGGCGCAGGTAGCTCGACGCCCCCGCCGCCGTGTTGCGCGCGGTCGCGTTGAGGGCGTCGAGGATGCCGCGCTCGATGAGGAACGCCTCCTGCGTGCCGTGCCACACCTCGCGCCAGCCCGCCTCGCGGGCCCACGCCGCAAGCTCGGCGAAGTCGATGCTGGCCGTGATGTCCTGGTCGCCAGGATGGTCCAGCGGGGAGCCGGCGTCGACATGGTGGCGATAGGTGCGCACGGTGCCGTCGGGCCGCTCCTCGCCCCAGAGGTAGCGTTCGCCGTAGTCGATGACGAGGGCCTCCGCGCGCCCAAGCTGCCCGCCCGTCTGGTGGAGCCAGGCGCGGGCGCCCTGGTGGAACGCGACGCGGGTGCCGGGCGGCACGTTGGCGGGCGGGGAGAGGCCGCTGGGCACCAAGGTCTCGATGAAGCCCTGGCCGTCCCACCCGACGTGAACCTCGTCCCAGCCGTCCGCCGTGCGCTCCATCCACTTGAACGGCAGCGCGTCGAGGAACTCGTTCGCAACGAGGAAGGCGGTGGCGAGGCGCGGCAGCGACTCGGCCCAGGCAACGCGCCGGTCGGCGCCCGCCTGCCGGGCGCGGTGGGTGGGGCTGCGCTCGATGTGGAGCCAGCGCGCGTCGATGCGCGGCCGTTCGCGGGCCAGCCACGCGAGGGCGTTGCGCGCCAGGTCGCCCTCGCCGCCGCCGAACTCGACGATGGTGAACGGCGCCGGGCAGCCGAGGCGCTCCCACGCGGCGGCGGCCTCCTGCCCGATGGCCTGGCCGAAGAAGGGGTGCAGCGTCGGGCTCGTGGCGAAGTCCGCGTCGGCGCCGGCGCCGGTCTTGCGGCCCGGACGCATGTAGTAGCCCTCCTGCGGGTCGTAGAGGCACGCCTCCATCCAGGCGTCGAACGGCAGCGGGCCGTGCGTGGCGATGCGCTGCCGGAGCCGGTCCGCGAGGGCCACGCTGCCGCGACGGCGGCCTCCCTGAAAAGTGCCTACGCTGGAGCCCTGTGGCGCCGCTGGGCCGCGCGCAGGTCCTTGTCGTAACTGGCCAGCCGCTCGTTGCCCTGCTGCGCCGCCGCCAGGTTCCAGGCATCCACGAAGCTCAGGCCCGGCTCGTCGCGGTGCAGCGCCAGGAGGGGAGGCAGGTCGACGTGCGGCGCCTCGCGGAACCCGGCGAGAGCGGCGACGGCCGCAAGGGCCTGCCGGGCGGCCTTGGCTCCGTCCTGGCCGGCGTCCTTGGCCAGGCGCCGCACCAAGGTCGCGGTCTCGGCCAGCGTGCCGCGCGTGACGGTCACGTGCCCGTCGGCAAGGTCGCGCTGCGCCTCGCGGTGGTGCGGGTGGCCGGCGTCGAGGAGGGCGACGAGGGCGGAGGTGTCGGCGACGGTCACGCCTCGTCCTCCAGGATGGCCTTGATGTCGTAGGGGCCGGCGAAGCGGAAGAGGGCGGCGCCGGCCACGTCGTTGCGGGGGCGGGCCTCCTTGACGGTGGCGTGCACGGTCTCGCCCTCGCGCAGGCCGAGGCGGCGCACCTCGTCGGCGGTCAGGCGGATGCCGAACCCGTGTCCCCAGCGCAGCAGCTTCCGGTCGATGTCCACGAGATTGAACATGGCAGCTGCAAGGATAAACATTGGGATAAACCAACGGGTGGGATGAAAGAATTCGCACAGCCGTTGGCCTGTGGCACGCCGGGGCCGCACCTTCCCTTCATCTGGAATCTTCATGGCAACCCCTTTAACAGGGGCCCACTTCGAGCCGCCCAACGGGGGTATAAATACGGCGTCTGAGGCCCTTTCCTACCTGCCCATGGCCATCCTCGGCGTCGTGGCGTTCCTCCTCGTCTTCGTGACGCTGCTCGGGAACAAGTTCCTCGGCCCCAAGCGCGGCAACGTGGGCAAGCTCGCCAGCTACGAGTGCGGCGAGAAGGCGACCCCCGGCGCCCGCGGCCCCATCGACGTCCAGTACTACATGTACGTCCTGACGTTCCTCATCTTCGACGTCGAGGCGATGTTCCTCGTCCCCTTCGCGCTCAAGTTCAAGAGCCTCGGCTGGGGCCCCATCGTCGCCGTCGGCCTCTTCGTGACGCTCATCCTGGTCGGCTTCGTGTGGGAGCTCAAGAAGAAGCTCCTCGGCTGGAGGGCGCTCGAATGACCGCGAAGCGGGCGTTCGAGCAGGCCGCGCGCAGCGCGGCCGGACCTTCCGGCGCAGGCCGGAAGGGCTCGGAGGTGCGAGAATGAGCGAGGCTGTCGCCGTGCCAGAAGTCCCCGCCTACGACCCCGCCTCCACGGAGATGCGCATCCCCATCGTGGTCGAGGAGCAGAAGGAGGGCGTCATCCTCACCGTCGCCTCCAAGATCTTCAACTGGGGCCGCAGCAACTCGGTGTGGCCCTTCACCTTCGGCCTCGCCTGCTGCGCCATCGAGATGATCACCAGCCAGGCGCCGACGCACGACATCGGCCGCTTCGGCTCCGAGGTGTTCCGCGCCAGCCCGCGCCAGTGCGACCTGATGATCGTCCCCGGCACGGTGACCAAGAAGATGGCGCCCCGCATCAAGGCCCTCTACGACCTGATGCCGGAGCCGAAGTACGTCATCGCGATGGGCGCCTGCGCCACCAACGGCGGCCCCTACCAGGACTCCTACTTCGTCGTCAAGGGCGTGGACAAGATCGTGCCCGTGGACGTCTACATCCCGGGCTGCCCGCCCCGCCCCGAGGCGCTGCTGGACGGCCTCATGAAGCTCCAGCAGAAGATTCGCGACCAGAACACCACGCTCCAACTGGGGTTCTAGATGGCTGACGCACCGACCCCCAAGCGAACCGCGGATTCCACGGAGCGCGCGGAGCCCTCTTCCGCGAAATCCGTGCAATCCGCGGTCTCGCCGGGTGCCGCCAAGCCCACTGCGCCCCCCGCGCCGCCCCCGGCGCAGCCGACCGGCGACTACGCGATGCTGCGCGACGCGCACTCCGCAGACGTCGTCGGCTACGAGGTCCTCCAGGACGGGGTTGGCGTCCTCACCGTCACCCCCGACGGCCTGTTCACCGTCGCCGGCGAGGCCAAGGCGATGGGCTACCGCATCCTCTCCCTACTGTCGGCCTACGACCGCGCGGACCACTTCGGCGTCCTCTACGCCTTCCTCAAGCCCGCCGCCTCGCCCGGCGAGTTCGCGGAGCTGCGCCTGCGCGTCACCATGCCGAAAACAGCCGGGGAGCCCTCCTGCCCCAGCCTCACCGACCTGTTCCCGGCGGCGGACTGGCAGGAGCGCGAGATGTTCGACATGTACGGCATCAAGTTCGAGGGCCACCCCGACCTGCGCCGCGTCTTCCTGCCAAGCGACTGGTCCGGCCATCCGATGAGGAAGGACTACAAGGAGGCCGAGCAGTTCGTCGCGCTCCGCGAGGGCGAGGACATCACCGTCAAGTCTCCCGAGGAGGGTGCCTGGTGATGCCGCTGCACGGAACCACGAATTGCACGAATTCCACGAAACCGTGGGTTGGGGCGGTTCGTGCAATTCGTGAAATTCGTGGTTTGGCGCGGAGCGTGGCCTGATGGCCCGCGTCGATTTCGCCAACCCGATGCTTCCCGACGGCCGCAAGCCGACCGGGCAGCTCATGACGCTGAACATGGGGCCGCAGCACCCGTCCACGCACGGCGTCCTTCGGCTGAAGCTCCTTCTCGACGGCGAGATTGTCGTCGACGTGGAGCCCGTGCTGGGCTACCTGCACCGCGGCAGCGAGAAGCTGGCCGAGGGCATGCACTGGGTCAAGTTCATCCCGCTCACCGACCGCATGGACTACCTCTCGGCCATGCACAACAACCACGGCTACGTCCTGGCCGTGGAGAAGCTGCTCGGCGGCCCCGACCAGCAAATCGTCTCGGAGAAGGCGGAGCACATCCGCGTCTTCGCCGCCGAAATCAGCCGCCTGTGCAACCACCTGTTCTGGATGGGCACGTTCATGCTGGACCTGGGCGCCATCTCGCCCCTCTTCTACGCCCTGCGCGAGCGCGAGACGCTCCTGGGCTTCATGGAGGAGCTGTGCGGCGCCCGCCTCACGTTCAACTACTTCCGCTTCGGCGGCGTCAAGTACGATCTGCCGCAGGACCCGACCTACCTCCCCCGCGTCAAGGAGTTCTTGGCCGCGATGCCGAAGAAGGTGGACCAGTACGAGACGCTCCTCAAGCGCAACGACATCCTGCTCGGCCGCCTCACCGGCACCGGCCCCCTGAGCCGGGAGCAGGCGCTGGAGTGGGGCGTCACCGGCCCGATGCTCCGTGCAACGGGGGTCGCCCACGACCTCCGCAAGTCGGCCCCCTACTCCGTCTACAAGTCGCTCAACTTCGACGTGCCGACCAACACGCAGAGCGACTGCTACGGCCGCCTGATGAACCGCTGGGCCGAGATGCGCGAGAGCGTCAAGATCCTCCAGCAGGTCATCACCCGCCTCGAGTCCGGCAGCCTGGACGGCATCCACCTCAACCCCGACTACGCGGGCGGCAAGATTCTCCGCGTCAAGGCCAAGGGCGAGGCCTACGCCCGCATCGAGCACCCGAAGGGGGAGTACGGCTGCCACGTCATCGGCGACGGCAAGCAGAACCCGCTCCGGGTCCACGTGCGCGCCCCCTCCTTCGCCAATCTCCAGGTGCTGCCCCTCATGGCGCGCGGCCAGAAGATCGCGGACATGGTGGCGAGCCTGGGCAGCATCGACATCGTCCTCGGCGACGTGGACCGGTGACCTAGATGGGACTCCTGACCGACTTCATCGACTCCACGACCAAGGCCATCGGCTTCGACCTGCCGGGCTGGGCCGACCTCGTCATCGCCTCCGTCATCGGCGCCGTGCTGATGTTCACCGTCGTCCTCTCCATCGGCGGCGTCTTCACCTTCCTCTTCCGCCGCATCTTCGCCCGCATGGGCCAGCGCCCCGGCCCCAACCGCGTCGGCCCGCAGGGCATCTTCCAGTTCCTCGCCGACGGCGCGAAGCTCATCTCGAAGGAGGACGTCCGGCCCGCGAAGGCCGACAAGCTCGCCTGGACCGCCGCGCTCTACGTCGCCGTCGTCTTCACCGTCATGGCGTGGGCGCCCATCCCGTGGTCGGGCGAGGTCGTCTTCTCCAACGCCGGCACCGGCATCCTGCTGATTCTCGCCATGGGCGCGATTGCCCCCCTCGCCGAAATCCTCGCCGGCTGGGGCTCCAACAACAAGTACAGCCTGTACGGCGGCGTCCGCGCGGCCGCCCTCGACGTCAGCTACGAGATTCCCATGGTGTTCGCGGTGGCGGCCATCCTGCTCATCACCGGCAGCCTCGCCACCAACGACATCGTCAACGCCCAGCACGGCCACCTCTGGTTTTTCATCCCGCAAATCATCGGCTTCGTCATCTTCTTCATCACCGCGCTGGCCAAGGCCGGCCTGGTCCCCACCGACCTCGCGGAGTCGGAGTCCGAGCTGGTCGCCGGCTTCACCACCGAGTACGGCGCCATGCGCTTCGGCATGTTCTTCGTCGTGCTGTTCTCGAACGTCTTCTTCGTCAGCGCCATGAGCGTCATGCTGTATCTGGGCGGCTGGCACGCGCCGTTCAGCGGCAGCCTGCCGATGCTCGACACCCTGCTCGGCCCCTTCACGGCGCCCCTCTGGTTCCTCGCCAAGAGCCTCCTCGTCAGCTTCGTTGTCTTCTGGGTCTGGATCACCATGCCGCGCGTCCGCGTCGACCAATACCTGTCCGTGGCCTGGAAGGTCATGCTCCCCCTCTCCATCGTCAACTTCGTCCTCACGGCCGTCCTCATCAAGGCGGGGGTGCTCGGGTGAGCGAGAAGGAGCAGCCCGGCCCCCGCCGCAACGCCCTCCCCCTCGTGCCGATTCTGCAGGGCATGGGCGTCACCCTGCAGCACTTCTTCAAGCCGAACGTGACGGTGCAGTACCCCGAGGTCAAGAAGCCGGTCGCCGACCGCTTCCGCGGCCGCATCTACCTCAAGCTGGAGACCTGCATCGGCTGCACCCTCTGCGCCCAGGCCTGCCCCAACGGCTCCTGCTACATGGTCGACTACGACCCGGGCTTCGACACGCCCCAGAACAAGCGCAAGAAGTTCCCCGCCGTCGAAATCAGCAAGTGCATGTACTGCAGCCTCTGCGAGGAGGTCTGCCCCACCGACAGCATCCGCATGGGCAAGGAGTTCGAGACCGCGAGCACGGTGCGCGACTACGACTACAAGCCCGACCGCCTCAGCCAGAACGAGGCCAGCCTCGGCAGGGGGCCGTTCAAGTGACCGCCGTCACCCAACCACGAATTTCACGAATTGCACGAACCTCCCACGGTCGTTTCGTGGGCTTCGTGCAATTCGTGGTTCCGTCGGGAGGCGTCGCATGAGCGCCGGAGAGACCGTGGCCTTCGCCACACTCGGCGCCATCATCCTCGCCTCCGCCCTGGCCTCCACGCTGGCGCGCCGCACCTTCCACAGCGTCATGTTCCTCGGCGTCGTCCTCGTCGCCGTCGCCGGCCTCTACATCCTGCTCGGCTCGCCGCTGATTGGCGTCCTCCAGATTCTGGTCTACGTCGGCGGCATCCTGACTCTGTTCGTGTTCGCCGTCATGTTCGTGGCCGGCGACGAGGAAGGGGAGGTGGCCCAGTGATGGCCCCGCCCAACCGGAAGTCCCAGGTCGCCATCGCGGCGCTCATCGCCCTCCTCCTCTTCGCCGTCATCGCGCTCGCCATCCGCGCCACGCCGGCGTGGACGCAGCAGCCCGGCGCCCCCAACGACCTCACCAACGTCACGGACGCCCTCTTCGGCCCCCAGGTCATCCCCTTCGAGGTCCTCGGCATCCTGCTGACGGCCGTCATGGTTGGCGCCCTCGTCACCGCCCGCCCGCTCACGGTGCACGGCAGCGAGGAGACCAGCCTCGTCCACCCGAACCTGTCCCAAGCCACGGATTCCACGGAGCGCACGGAACCCTCCGCGCAACCCCCGCAACCCGTGGTCCCCGCGACGGAGGCGCAGGCATGATTCCCGTCGCCTGGAGCCTCACCCTCTCCGCCGCCCTGCTCTGCGTGGGCGTCTTCGGGCTGCTCATCCAGCGCAGCGCCCTCCGCGTCCTCGTCGCGGTCGAGCTGGTGCTGAACGCCGCCAACATCAACTTCGTCGCCTTCGCCAACGCGAACGGCAAGGCGGACGGCCTGGTCTTCGCGCTCTTCTCCATCGCGCTGGCCGCCGCCGAGGCCGCCGTCGGGCTGGCCATCCTGCTGCACTTCTACCGCCACGGCCGCTCCGTGGACGTCAACAAGAGCACAATCCTGAGGTGGTAACTTGGCCGAGATGACCGGTGTCGCGCAGCTCGCTGGCAGCCAGCTCTGGATGGCCATCGCCATCCCGCTCCTCCCCATCCTCGCCTCCGCGCTGACGTTCCTCGTCGGCAAGCGGATGTGGCGCGGCGGCGCGCTCCTGTCCATCGCGGCGGTGGCGGCCTCGTTCGCGCTCAGCCTCGTCTTCTTCTGGCGCATGCTCCAGGGCGGCGAGCCCCTCGGCTGGTCCACGGCGTGGTTCCAGGTCGCGGACTTCCCCTTCACCGTCGGCTTCCTGCTCGACAACCTGGCGGTCTGGCTGATGACCGTCGTCAGCCTGCTGTCGCTGCTCATCATCGTCTTCTCGACGGCCTACCTGCACGACGAGACCGCGGAGCACCTGCGCCGCTACTACGCGGTCAAGAGCCTGTTCGTCGCCGGCATGCTGGGCACCGTCGTGATGGACAACTACCTCCTGATGTTCATCTTCTGGGAGGTCATGGGCGTCTGCTCCTACCTCCTCATCGGGTACTGGTACACCAAGGAGTCGGCCGCCGTCGCCGCCAAGAAGGCGTTCCTCACCACGAGGCTGGGGGACATCTTCCTCTTCCTCGGCATCGTGCTGCTGTTCACCACGTTCCACACCTTCAGCTACCGCGAGCTGTTCCACCACCCCGACCTGACGGCCCACAAGGACACCCTGTTCTGGGCGGGCCTGTTCATCTTCGGCGGCGCCGTCGGCAAGTCCGCGCAGTTCCCGCTCGACCTCTGGCTGCCGGACGCCATGGAAGGCCCGACGACGGTGTCGGCGCTCATCCACGCCGCGACCATGGTCAAGGCCGGCATCTACCTCGTGGCGCGGTCTTGGCCGCTGCTTCTGCTGAGCGGCGACCAGCTCTTCCTGGTCATCGGCCTCATCGGCGGCTTCACCGCCCTCTACACGGCGACGATGGCGCTCGCGGCCACCGACATCAAGCGCGTGCTGGCCTTCTCGACGCTCTCGCAGCTTGGCTACATGTTCCTCGCCCTCGGCGCGGGCGGCATCCTGTTCAACCACGGCGGCAGCGGCGCGGGCTTCACGGCGGCGATGCTGCACCTGATGAACCACGCCTTCTTCAAGGCCCTCCTCTTTTTGGGCAGCGCCTCGGTCATCCTGGGCCTGCACCACCACCAGGACCTGCGCGAGATGGGCGGCCTCAAGCGCAGGATGCCCACCACGCACCTCACGATGCTCGTCGGCAGCCTGAGCATCGCGGGCATCATCCCGCTCTCCGGCTTCTGGAGCAAGGACGAGGTGCTCGCCACCGCGTTCGCCGTCGGCGACACCCCCGGCGTCCCCGCCGGCGTCCACACCCTCTTCTTCGTCCTGTGGGGCATGGGCATCCTGACCGCCGCGCTCACGGCGTTCTACATGTTCCGCATGATGTGGCTGGCCTTCTACGGCAAGCCCCGCAGCGAGCACGCCGAGCACGCCCACGAGTCCCCCAGCGTCATGACCCTCCCCCTGGTCATCCTGGCCGCCTTCGCCGCGGTCTCCGGCCTCTGGCTCGTGCTGGGCAGCGGCTTCTCGCACTACATCCACTACCCCTACTCGCCCGACCTGGGCGAGGCCGAGGTGGAGCACGGCGACCACATCCTCGCCCACATCCTGGCCTCGTGGCAGACCTACGTCAGCCTCGCGGTGGCCGTGGGCGGCATCCTGTTCGCGCGCTCGCGCTACCGCGCCGGGCTCCCCGCCAGCGAGGCCGAGACGCCAACGAAGGGCTGGCGCGGCCTCCTCTACAACCGCTACTACGTCACGCAGGGCATCTACGAGCCGCTGGGCAACAACGTCGCCTATGGCATCGCCCGCCTCGCCAGCTGGTTCGACCGCAAGGGCATCGACGGCGCCGTCAACGGCATCGCCAACCAGACCGACCACGCCGGCGCCCGCGTCCGCCGCTGGCAGGACGGCCGCCTCTCCACCTACATGGCCAGCATCGCCGTCGGCGTCACGCTGCTTCTCCTGCTGCTGCACGAGGTCGTGCTGAGGTTCCGGTGGTAACATGGACATCCCAGGCCTGATCCCCTACACGCTCCTGGTCACCCTGGCCGGCGCCCTCGTCACCTTCCGCGCCAGCGACCGCACCAGCCGCCTCGTCGCCCTCGCCTTCTCCCTGCCCGCCCTCGCCGCCACCACGTGGATGTTCTGGCAGACCGGCTTCAGCGGCAGCCTCGGCGCCAACGCCTACCGCTTCACCGTCGACTGGACCTGGATTCCCGCCATCGGCGCGCGGCTGCAGTTCGGCGTCGACGGCCTCTCCGCCAGCCTCGCCTGGCTGACGGCGCTGCTGACCCCGCTCGTCATCCTCTACTCGTGGCACGAGGAGCACCGCCCGCGCTTCTTCTTCGCGCTGCTGCTCCTCCTCGACGCGACGGTCATCGGGGTCTTCACCAGCCTCGACCTGTTCCTGTTCTACATCTTCTGGGAGTTCGTCCTGGTGCCGATGTACTTCCTCATCGCGGTGTGGGGCGGCGCCAACCGCAGGTACGCCTCGACGAAGTTCTTCATCTACACCGGCGGCGCCTCGCTCGTGATGCTGCTGGGCTTCATGGCGCTCTACTTCGGCGCCGGCCTCAACAGCCTGAGCATCCCGGTGCTGACCAGCGTCGGCGCCCACGTCGGCTTCGCCAAGGGCTTCGCGCTGCTGGCCTTCGCGCTGCTCGGCGTCGGCTTCCTCGTCAAGATGCCCAGCGTGCCCTTCCACACCTGGCTGCCCGATGCCCACGTGCAGGCCCCCACCGCCGGCTCGGTCATGCTGGCGGGCGTCCTGCTCAAGATGGGCAGCTACGGCCTGATGCGCATCGCCATCCCCATCCTGGGCTCCAGCTTCACGGCGATGAACCACGTCGCCCTCGGCCCGCTCAGCTTCGACTGGTCCTACCAGTGGGTCTTCTACGTCCTGGGCACCGCCAGCGTCGTCTACGGCGCCTTCCTGTGCCTGGCGCAGGACGACCTGAAGTCGCTCATCGCGTACTCGTCGGTCTCGCACATGGGCATGATCACGCTCGCCCTCGCGTCGCTCACGCCGCTGGGCTTCGCGGGCGCCGCCTTCATGAACGTCGCGCACGGCGTCATCTCCGCCGGGATGTTCATGGCCGCCGGCTCACTGCAGCACAGCACCGGCACCCGCCTCATCTCCAAGCTGGGCGGCATCGGCCCCCGCGTGCCCCGCCTCACCGGGCTCACGCTGACGCTGTTCCTGGCCAGCCTCGGCCTGCCGGGCCTGATGGGCTTCATCGCGGAGTTCACCATCTTCGCCGGCGTCTGGCAGGCCTTCCACTGGTGGATCCTGATTCCCATCTGGAGCATCCTCATCACCGCCGGCTACTACCTGTGGGCGATGCAGCGGGCCTACTTCGGCCCCGAGCGCCGCCACCCCGACGTCGACTGGGCCCACATGCACGACGTCCCCGCGACCGAGAAGTGGAGCATGGCGGCCCTCATCGGCCTCGCGCTGCTGTTCGGCATCCTGCCCGGGCTCCTGCTCGGCCAGATGAATGGCTGGACCGTGGGCGTCCTCGGCCTCCTCGGGGGTGCCTGAGTGGGCCTCTTCGACTTCGTCCTGCCCGACATCCAGTGGCAGAGCATGACGCCCGAGCTGGTCATCCTCCTGTTCGCCGTCCTCGCCCCCCTCGTGGCGCTGTGGGACGCCGACCGGCGCGGCATGCGCCAGTTCACCCTCATCGGCCTCGGCGGCGGCCTGCTCCTGACCGTGGGGAGCCTGTTCGACCTCCACTTCGGCATCCCCGGCACCGGCCTCAACTTCACGCTGCAGTACCAGGGCAGCAACCTGAGCGGCGCCTTCGTCGTCACCTACGCCAGCCAAGTCCTCAAGACCCTCTTCCTCGCCGTCGGCTTCCTCGCCGTGCTCGGCATCGGCCGCCCCCTCAAGGGCCGCGCCGAGGAGGACTTCGGCGAGTTCTGCTCCCTGCTGCTCTTCGCCGTCCTGGGCATGATGGTGGTCGCCTCCGCGCAGGAGCTCGTCACGCTGCTCCTCGGCATCGAGATGACGAGCCTCTGCTCCTACATGCTCGCCGGGTTCCGCCGCGACCGCGTCGGCGCCGAGGCCAGCCTGAAGTACTTCGTCATCGGCGCCATCAGCAGCGGCCTCATGCTCTTCGCCATCAGCCTGCTCTACGGCATGGCCGGCACCACGAGCATCCCCGGCCTCGCCACCGCCATCACGGCGCACGGCTCCTTCGACGCGCTCAGCCTCGTCCCCATCGCGCTGCTTGTCGCGGGCCTCGGCTTCAAGATCAGCGCCGTGCCCTTCCACGCCTGGGCGCCCGACGTCTACTCCGGCAGCCCCGCCCCCGTCGCCGGCCTCCTGGCCGCCGGCAGCAAGGCGATGGGCTTCGCGGCCGTCCTCAACGTCTTCCTCGTCGGCCTCGTCGGCGTCAAGACCAACTGGCAGCTCGGCGTCGCCCTCGTCGCCGCCGCCTCCATGTTCGTCGGCAACCTCGTGGCGCTGCAGCAGACCAACATCCGCCGCATGCTCGCCTTCAGCAGCATCGCGCAGGCGGGCTACCTCCTCATCGCGGTCGCCGTCGGCACGAGCGCGCAGGACGGCGGCGTCTACGCCGTCGGCGGCAGCCTGTTCCACCTCATGGTCAACGCGGCCATGAAGCTCGGCGCCTTCCTCGTCGTCGGCGCCCTCCTCTACGCCGGCATCCCCGACACGCTGGCCGACTGGAAGGGGCTGGGCAAGCGCGCCCCCTGGCTCGCCTTCGCGATGGCGATGTTCCTGCTCTCGATGGCCGGCCTGCCGCCGCTGGGCGGCTTCGCCAGCAAGTTTGTCCTGTTCAGCAGCGCCGTCGACGCGGGCGCCACGCAGGGCCTCGGCTGGCTCGCCTGGCTCGCCGTCCTCGGCGTCGTCAACTCCGCCATCAGCCTGTACTACTACCTGCGGCTCATCCGCGCCATGTACGTCGAGGAGGGCGAGGCCGGCCGCGTCCAGGTCCCCGCCGCCACCACGGCCGCCGTGGTCGTCTGCCTCGCCTTCGTGCTGGTGGCCGGCCTGTGGCCGCAGCCGTTCCTGGAGTCCGCCTTCAAGGCCGCCGCCTCCCTGCTCGGCCTCGCGCCCGCCGTCCCGCCCGCCTGAGCCATGGCGGAGACGCTGGCCTACCGCCGCCCCGGCGTGGTCCTGCTGCTCGGCCTCGTGACCTTCGGCGTGTACGACCTGGTGTGGCTGCGCAGCACCCTGCTCGACACGGCGGACGCCACCGGCCGACGCCCCCGCCTCGGCCTTTGGTGGCTGCTGCTCCTGCTCTACGTCCTGCTCGCCTTCGCGCCCCTGGTCTACCTCGACCAGACGGTGCGCTCGCGGACGCAGGACGGCTACCTCACCGACCTGCAGCCCCTCCTCTACATCGGCCTCGCCATCGCCGCCCTCTACCTCGTCGCCCGCGGCCTCGCGCTGTGGAGCGCCGCCCGCCGCCTGCGCGAGCTGCAGGGCCTCGTGGGCGCGCAGCCCTCCGTCCCGCCCGCCCTCCACCTCGTCGCCATCGTCCTGCCCCTGTGGGCGCCCGTCGGCATGGCCACCCTCCAGCACGACCTCAACGGCGTCGCCCTGGGGCCAAGCCTTATGGACGAGCCGGCCTGAATCCACAGCATGGCCAATGCCGAGAAGCTCGCCCAGATCCAGGCGGCCCTCGACGAGATCCGCCCCGCCCTCCAGTTCGACGGCGGCGACGCCGAGCTGGTGGACTACAGCGAGGACACCGGCGTCGTCCAGCTCCGCATGCACGGCGCCTGCCAAGGGTGTGGGATGTCCACGTTGACCCTCCAGGCCGGCATCGAGCGCATCCTCAAGGAGCGCGTGCCGGAAATCAACGCCGTCGTGAACGTCTAGCGGCGAAACGGGTTCCTCCGCTTCGCTACGGAACCACGTTTCGCCGATGGCTGTGGCGGGGGTCCTCCGGCCCCCCGCACCCCCTGGGAGGAGAGGGCGGTCGCACCGCCAAACGGCCCGCCTCACCGGCGGGCCAGGGCTCCATCCCTCCGCGCGCCTCGCATTGCTCGGCGCTTTCCGGGGGCGCGCTGCGCGCGCCGCGACCGCCCAGGCCACACGGGGTCATGCAGCGCCGCCGGCTTGGGTGGCCGCGCCGAAGGCCCCGCGCCAAGCACCGAGCAAAGCGAGGTGCGAGGCAAGGGAAGGAGCCGGCGGGCCGGTGAGGCCCGCCGCTGCGAGCGGCCGCCCGTTCCTCCGAGGGGTCTGGGGCCCGGAGGGCCCCAGCAAGCTTGGCCCTCGGCGAAACGCGGTGAGCGCAGCGAACCCGTTTCGGCGGTTGGCGTTTTGTAGCCGCCCGGGGTCCGCGCGGCATGGCCCCCCTGCGCGACACCGCCTTGGCGGGCCTCGCCGTCGGCATCGCGCTCGCCGCGCTGGGCCTGACGGGGCTGCCAGGCAACTGGTTCGGCGCGCACGCCGTCGTCGTCCTCTTCGCCTTCCTCGTGCCGGCGCTGGAGGCGCTCAACATCCACGCGCTCGGCCGTCTCCTCCTGCACCCGGTCAAGCCGCAGGCGCAGGCCGTCGCCGCGCAGTTGATGGCCGGAGCGACGGCCTTGCTGGCGGCGGGCGCGTGGCTGGTCCCCCTCGCGCCGCTTCCGGCGCACGCGCTGCTCGGGTCGGGCGCCTTCGTGCTGCTGGCGGGCAGCGGCATGCTGACCGGCATCGTCCTGAACGCCGCACCCAAGCGGGGCCAGACGGTCGTTGACATCGCGCGCGACCCGCTCACCAAGGGCGACGACGCGTGCGCAACGCAGGTCCGCTTCGCCCACTTCTTCCTCCCCCTCGGCGCCGTCGGCGTGGCGCTGGCGGGGCCCTGGTGGTCCTGGGGCGCCGCCGCGGGGCCCTGGTTCCTCGCCGGCGCGCACCTGCTGCTGGTCGGCTACGGCCTCGTGTCGGTGTACGCCCTGAGCCATCTCTGGGTGCCGCGCCTGTCGGGCGTCCCCGCCATCGCCGCCGGCGCCATCAAGGGCGAACTGCACACGACCCTCCTCGGCATCGTCCTGCTGGTGGCCGGGTTCCTGCTGCGGCTGGCGCCCCCGCTGCACGCGCTCTCCACCGGGCTGCTGATTCTGGGCGGCGTCTCCACGTTCATCGGGACGTTCACCTTCATGGGTGTCCTGGGCGCCAACATCATGAAGAACAAGTCGCCCACGCAGCGGGTGACGCCGGAGTTCAGCTACGTCCCCTGGGCCTTCGCGGGCGTCTTCTGGCTCATCGCCGGCGTCCTGCTCGGCATCTTCCTGAACGCCGTCCCCTCCCTCCTCGCCTCCCGCGCCGGCGCCCTCCGGTTCACCCACGTCCACGCCACCCTCCTGGGCGGCGCGGCGCAGCTCTTCCTCGGCTACCTCCTGCACGTGCGGCCCCGCGACCGCCGCCTGCCCCCCTCCTCCTTCCAGTCCGGCCGCTGGGGCTTCTACGGCTGGAACCTGGGCACCGCCCTCCTCCTGGGCGGCTCCCTGGCCGCCTCCCCTCTTTGGACCGCCGCCGGGACCCTCATTCTCGGGTTGGGCATGGCCGCTTGGTTCATGACCCTCCTCGCCTCATTGCGGGACCGGACGTGAAGCGCATGACCGAGACCCGCCGGACCCTCCGCAGCGCCACGAACCAGCTCGGCGCCTGGACCCGCGTGCCCACCCGCCTGGGCACCTTCCACGTCGCCAGCCACAACGGCGCCGTCGTGCAGACCGGCCTGCCGGCCACCGACACCCGCCGCTTCCTCGGCGAGTTGGCCACGCGCCTGCCGCACGTCGAGTTCCGCGAGGACCCCACCGACCCCACGCTCGTGCAGGCCGGCGAGGAGCTGCTGCAGTACGTCGAGGGCTCGCGCCGCGAGTTCGGCGTCCCCGTCCGCC
Organism: Thermoplasmata archaeon; assembly: GCA_034667745.1. Classification (GTDB taxonomy): domain Archaea; phylum Thermoplasmatota; class E2; order JACPAO01; family JAHFTW01; genus JAHFTW01. The sequence goes on along the minus strand of JAXDQP010000037.1, from coordinate 13,735 downwards.
TCGAGGGCACCGAGTTCCAGAAGAAGGTCTGGCAGGCGCTCGCCGCCATCCCCTACGGCGAGACCCGTAGCTACCACGAGGTCGCGCAGGCCATCGGCCGCCCCGGCGCCAGCCGCGCCGTCGGCCAGGCCAACCACCACAACCCCGTCGCGCCCCTGATTCCGTGCCACCGCGTCGTCACGAGCAGCGGCACCCTGGGCGGCTACGGCGGCGGCGTGGACCTCAAGCGTGCCATGCTGGAGCAAGAGGGCGTCCAGCTCAAGTGACCGCCAGGGCCGTCTAGGACGCCAGTTCCTGCCGGAGGGCCGCGAGGCGGTCCGCGATGTCCTGCGCCTGCTGCGGCGCCCGCGCCAGGGCCGCCTGCCCCTCGATGCAGACCGTGGACATGAGAGGGTTGTGGCCGGCCAGGAGGTCGTCCATGCACTGGATTGCCGCGTCGAGGCCGTCGCCGAGGCTCGCGTAGAGCGCGAGGAGCGCGGCGTGCACGTCCTTCAGGGTGGGCGACTGGGGCGCGGTGGTGGACAGGACGTCGCGGACGAACGCCGCCTGCCCGTCGCGCACCCTCTCCAGGATGAACCGGGCCTGCCCGTAGTCGCCGCCGAGCGCGGCGGCCTGTGCAAGCTGGATGGCGTCGCGGTCGTGCGCCAGGTTCTGCTGCGCCGGCGCCAGCACGACGTCCTGGTACGGAGGATGGCCCGCGCCCCAGGCCGCCATCGCGCCCACGCCGAGGCCGACGATGCTCCCCATGACGAGAACCATCAGCCCGACGTTGCGCATGGCCGGCCCAGCCCAGTCGGCTCCATCCGGGGGGCGCGGGTCCATCGCTTGGCGCTTGGCGCCCGTCCTTCATCTCCCTTGACGCAAGGCGCCGGAACGCCCTACGCCAGGCAGCGCAGGAGCGCCGGCAGGCGGCTGCGCGGCGGGCGCGTTTGGAGGACGGTCTCCAGGTAGGCCAGCAGGGTGACGGCTTCCTGATCCTGGCCGTTGCTGAGGCGCACGCACTCCAGCAGGCTGCGCTGCACGGCCAGGAGGCGCTGCGCCACGGGCATGTCGCGGCCGGGGCGGGGCTCGCCGGGACCCTCCGTCAGCAATCCCAGGTCCACCAGGCAGAGGCCCAGCATGCCGAGCGCGAGGAGCCAGTGCGCGTCGGCGCAGGTGGCGTCGCACACCACCGCGTCGGAGGCGGCGAAGCAGGCGGCCCAGTAGCTGCCGACGCGCAATTCGAGCGTCGCCTTGCGGAGCAGCAGCGGCAGCGTCGGGCCGCTGCGGTGCATCTCCAGCCCCAGGCGCGCAAGGTCCTGGAAGCCGGCGACGTAGTCCACCGTGTCGCGCAGCGGCAGGTGGAGGTCGGGGGGCAGCAGCGGCTGCCGGCGCCTCAGCGCAGCCATGCGCGGTCGCACCTCGGGCAGCTCCCCAGGTTCGCGCCGCACGCCACGAGCAGGATGTGGCAATGGGGGCAGACCCAAGGGATTTGGGCTGGCATGCGCCCGGGTCCGGCGGCCGCGCGATATAGGCTTGGGCACGAAGCGGCAGAACCGAGAGCGAGAAGAGGGAGGCAGGAGACGGGAGGAAGGCAAAGGGGGAAGAGGCGGCAAAAGGAGGGGAAGGAGGTCGAGGGGAGGAGGTGGGGAAGGAGGTCAAGGCTGGAGAAGGGGGAGGAGGGACGAAGGGGCGGAGGCCTCAGAACAGGTGGAGGAACCAGTGGATGAGGGCGCCGATCGGGCCGGCGCCGCCCTTGGCGTCAACGTGGACGCCGGTCACGTCGCTGTCGGGCAGCTGGCCCTGGGCGGCGCGCCCGACCGCCGCGACGGCGGCGGGGGCGGCCTGCGTCGTGTTGGCGTTGACGCAAGCGCTCGCCGCGAGGGCGGCGTTGGGCGGGGTGACGGGCATCTCGACCGGCAGGGGCAGGTCGGAGATGGCGGGGGCCGCGCCGCCGGCGCAGACGTCGACGTTGCCGTCACGGACGGCCGCCGTCGCGCTGCCCAGGGGGGTGGTGACGCCCTGGTCGATGGCCGGCAGGGCTGGCACCGCGGGCGCCGGCAGCGCGGGGAGCGCGGCCGGGATGGCGGGCAGTTGCGGGACCTGCGCCGCCGCCTGTCCAGCGAGCGTCAGCAGCGCAAGGCTGCACAGCAGGGCGGCGCGGTGCGGGCGCAGGTGCAGGAAGACGCGGGCGCTGGTCTGGGTCGGTGCTTTCGGGGCGTTGGGTGGGGTCATGTAGACACCAACTCCCGATGGTGTCGGGGCGCCAAGATAAACCAAGCCGATGGTCCCGGAATATGTCGCGCCTGTCCCTAGCAAGGAACCCCGCGCGCGAGGCCAGGCTCCCGGGAGAGCGCAGCGGCACGGCGGCGCGTTGCGACGGGGCTGGCGACCCTCTCGGAGGGAGGCCGCGACGGTTCCGGGGCTTTGCGACGACGGTTAAATCCCCGTTTCGGACGCAACGGAGACGATGACGCGCGCCTCGTGGTTCCTCGCCCTCGTCCTCCTTTGCCTGCCCGCCGTGGGCGCCCTCGGCCCCGTGGAGGTCGCGGTGGAGGCGGACCCGGCCCAGGTCGCCGTCGCGGCCGTCCAGGTCGACGCCCCGCTCCTGCCGCCCCTCGCCGTGCAGGCGCCGCTCGTCAACCTGGGCGTGGCCGGAGGGACGGCCCCGCACGCCGCGGCGCCGCACCTTCTCTCCTCCGACGCCCGTCCCTCGCCGCAGCTCCCCTCGCTGGCCGCCAAGGTCGGCGCGTTCTCCGCGCTCGCCGCCCTCGTGCTGGGCCTCGGCACGTTCCTCTTCTCCCGCATCGACGGCGAGGCGCTCCTGGAGAACCCGGTGCGCCAGCGCGTGCTGGAGACCATCCGCGACGGCCCCGGCGTCTGCATCGGCGAGGTGCGCGACCGCACCGGCGTCGCGTGGGGCACCGCCGTGTACCACCTGCACCGCCTGGAGCGCAGCGGCGTCGTCGTCTCGGTGCGCCAGAAGGGCGCCCGCCGCTACTTCGCGGCCAACACGCAGGTCTCGCGCCACCGCACCGACATCGCGGCCCTGGCCCACCCGACGGCGCAGCGCATCGCCCACCTCGTCCACCGGCGCCCCGGCATCGACCAGAGCGGCGTCTGCCGCGAGCTGGGCCTGCAGAACCCCGCCGCCTCCAAGCACCTCGGCCGCTTCCAGTCCCTGGGCCTGGTGACCGCGCAGCGCGCCGGCCGCAGCCGCCTCTACCAGGGGACCGCCGCGCTGGAGCAGGCGCTGACGGCCCTGAGCCTCCCCGACGCGTAGGCGCGCGGCCCCGGATTCCGCCCATCCTTGCATGGGGCGATATGGGCGCCTGCGCGATGGGGGGCTGGATGACCGGAAGCCCTGTGCGCATCCTGCTGTGGACGGAGGAGGCCTGCCAGGCCGCCTACCTGGAGACCGTCCTGGAGATGGAGGCGCCCGGGCTGGCCGAGGTGACGCGCTGCGAGGCGGTCCCCCTCCCGGCCGACCAGGCCGCGTGCGACCTCGTGCTGCTGGCCGTGGCGGGCGACGCCCCCACCGGCCCCGAGGCCGCTTGGTCCCTCCCCATCGACCCCCTGGGCGCCCCCGTCATCGTCGTCTCCCCCTGGCTACCCGGCTTCACCGAGGTCCACCAGTTGATGCGCCTCGGGGCCGAGGATGTCCTGGGCCTCGCCGAGCTGAGCCCGCGCCGCCTCGTGGCGGCCATCGTCAAGGCCGTCGAGCGCCACGCCCGCCACGCCGCGCGCGCCAGCCCCGACGCCCCCCGCCGCACCGCCCACCCGGCGCGCCTGCCGTTCGCGGCGGAGGCGGACCGCCTCGCGCAGGAAGCGCCTCCGGTGCATCCCCTGGCGCAGGTCCTGGCCGGCGGCTTCGCCGAGGCCGACGCCGCTGCGCAGGTCTGCTGAGCCGTCCGCGGACGCCCATCGACTCGCGAAGAACCTACCCGTAGGAGAATGAAGATATACATCGAGTCGGGTCGCCGGGCATGGTTTCCTCGCCCCGGCGCCTGGACCATTGCCTGTCCCCGCTTCCCCCTTGCAATTCCCTCTTTTTCCCCGAGGCGTTTTGATGCCAGGTCCGTCCCTCACCCTGCAAGAATCCCGCGTTTTCCCGCGCCCGACGGATTCCCCGTCGCGTGTCTTAATCGTCGAGGACGACCCCCTTTTCCGAAAATTCTCGCTCGCCGCCCTGCAGGGCGCGCGCCACTTTCGCTTCAAGGCCGACGCCGCCGCCTCCTGGGCCGAGGCCGCCCAACTGCTCCAGTCCGGCACCTACGACTGCCTCCTGCTGGACCTCGGGCTGCCCGACACCGAGGGGATGGAGACCGTGCGCGCCGCCCTCAAGGTCGCCCCCAACGTCCCCATCGTGGTCCTCACCGGCGAGGAGGAGCCGCACGTCGCCCAGGCCGCGCTGCGCGAGGGCGCGCAGGACTTCATCGAGAAGACGCACGCCGACCCCGGCCTGCTGGAGCGCGCCATCCGCCACGCCGTCGAGCGCGGCCGCTGGACCGCCGCGATGGCCGCCAAGAACCGCGAGCTGCAGGCCAGCAACGCGGAGCTGGACGACTTCGCGCACGTGGTCTCGCACGACCTGAAGGCGCCGCTGCGCGCCATCTACTACCTGGTGCAGGACGCCGAGACCCACCTCAAGGCCGGCGATGCCGCCGCGGCCCGCGAGGACCTTGACGGCGTGGGGCCGCGCGTGCAGCGCCTGTTCAACATGATCGACGGCGTCCTCCGGCTCGCCCAGGCCGGCCGCGACGCCAGCGAGCCGACGCTCGTCGACGTCGGCCAGCTCGTCGAGGAGATCGTCGGCAGCCTCCCCCTGCCCTCCGGCTTCACGGTCACCGCGGCGCCCGGCGCCCCCACCATCCTGGCGCGGCAGGCGGCCCTGACGCAGGTCCTCCAGAACCTCATCGAGAACGCCGTCAAGCACCACCCCGGCCCGGACGGCCGCGTCGAGGTCGGCTGGCGCGACGCCGGCGCCCTGCTCGAGTTCACCGTCGCGGACAACGGCCCCGGCATCCCGGAGAACCTGCGTGCGCGGGCCTTCAAGCTCTTCCAGACACTGGGCCGGGCCACGGGCGGCACCGGCATCGGCCTCGCCCTCGTGCGCAAGGTCGTCGAGGCCAACGGCGGGACCATCGCGGTGGAGGAGCGCAGCCCCGGCGCCTGCTTCCGCTTCACCTGGCCGCGCGAGCCTAGGAGCTGACGTCCAGATGGGTCCAATACCTGCAGACGGACTGGACGCACTCCTCGAAGGACTTGGGGTCGTCGCGCTTGACGATCCAGGAGTTGGCGCCCGCCTCCATGGCGGAGCGGATGTGGCGGGCGTCGCGCACCGAGGAGAAGACCACGACGGGGAGGAACTTGGTGCGCGGGTCGGCGCGCAGGCGCTGCAGGACCTGCACGCCGTCCATGTCGGGCAGCATGAAGTCCAGCAGGACGAAGGTGGGCAGGGGGCCGGAGGCCAGCTCGCGCAGCCCCGCCTCTCCCGTGTCGGCGAAGTTCACGGCGAAGTCGCCCGCGACGGCCCGCGCGATGCCGCGCTGGATGACCAGGTCGTCCTCGACCGCGAGGAAGCGGTGGGGCGGCCGGACAGCGAAATCCTCTCTCACAATACCCCCCTCTTTAGAGAGACGCGGAATAAAGGCATTTGTGTCAAAAGTGGCCAAACAGGGGTCCCGGCGCCGGCTTCCGGGCCGCTTCCGATGAAAAGCGCCTTCCCCGGACCTCCATTGTCGCTCCCGCGCATGGACACCGTCCCGGAACCGCAGCCCCCGGTGCGCGTGCTGGTCGTGGAGGACGACCCCGACGACGCCCGCATCACGTTCCGGGCGCTGCGCCGCAACGGCCGCTTCGACCCCGTGCACGCCAAGAGCGGGGCGGCGGCCCTGGAGGCGGCGGGCAGTGGCGCCTTCGCGCTCGGCCTCGTGGACTACCGGCTGCCCGACATGTCGGGCATCGAGTTGGTGCGGCAGCTGCGCGCGCAGGGGCTGGCGCTCCCGCTCGTCATCCTGTCTGCGGTGCAGTCCGACTCCATCGTGGCGCGCGCCCTGGAGGCCGGCGCCAACGACTTCCTCCTCAAGCACCTCACCTACGGCGAGCGCCTCGAGGGCGAGCTGGCCCGCTTCCTGGAGGCCTGACGTGGAACTGGGCGACCTTCTCGCGCGGATGCAGCACTACGGCCTCGACGAGGCCGAGGCGCACCTCTACTACCACCTCTGCCGCCTGGGGCCGTCGCGCGCCGCCGCCGTCGCGCAGGGCGCCTCCCGCAAGCGCACCGACACCTACCGCCTCCTCGACCGCCTCGTGGAGAAGGGGTTCGCGGAGAAGAGCCTGGAGCGCCCCGCGCGCTACCTGCCCCGCCCGCCCGAGGAGGCGCTGGCCCGCGCCCTGGAGGTCCGCCGCGGCCACCTGGAGATGCTCGACGCGCAGCGCAGCGCCATCTCCGCCGCGTGGCCGCGCCAGCGCGGGCAGGCCGAGCCGGGCCGGCAGCGCTTCGCCGTCCACCAGGGCCGCTCGCAGATCAACGGCCTCCTGGCCCGCATGCTGGAGGGGGCGACGGAGGAGATCGTGCTCGCCACCTCCAGCGACGGCCTGTCGCGCCTCGACGCCCTCGCCCTGCGCGAGGCGCTGCAGGCGAAGGCGAAGGCCGGCGTCCTCGTGCGGGTGCTGGCCAAGCGCGGGCGCGGCGGCGAGCTGCCGCTGACGGACCTGGAGGGCGTCCAGGTGCGCTACGCCGACCTGCCGACGTTCTACCAGGCCGTCCTCGTGGACGCGCGCGAGGTCGCGCTCTTCGTCAACGCCGGCAAGGGCATCTCGGGCGCCGAGGAGACCGTCCTCTGGCTCAACTCCTCCGACGTCGTGCTGGCGCAGAAGGCGCTCTTCGACCAGTCGTGGACACAGGCGCTCGCCCGCTCCGACCTGGAGGGCGGCGAGCCGCGCCAGATGCAGGTCCTGCGCGGCCGCTGGGTGCGCGGCGCCCGGCTGAAGGAGATGGTGCAGGGCGCGGCCACGAGCATCGTCATCCAGGCGCCCGCCGGCGAGGCCGCGCGCTGGAAGCGGCAGGGCATCACCGACGCGCTGGCCGCACGCGCGGCCCACGGCGTCTCGGTCCTGCTGCGCCTGCCCCCGGGCGGGCCGAGCGTCCCCGGCGCCATCGTCGAGACCACCGCCGACGAGCTTGGTGGCCTCGTCGCGGTCGTGGACGGCACGAGCGTCCTGCTGGCGCCCAGCCTGGGCGACGCGCGCGAGGCCGCGCACGACGAGGAGGAGTGGGCCGTGTGGTCCACGCGCCCCGGCATGGCGCAGCTTCTGGGTCCCGCCTGGAGCGCGGCCGCGCCACTGCTGCGCAAACCCCAGCCTTAGCAGACTGGAAGGGCCGTGCTGGTGTCGGCGTCGCCGATTGCCGCGAAGAGCGAACCGTCAATGGGCGCGCCGTCGGCGGGGATGCCGTCGTCGAGGGGCGCCGCGAAGAGGGCGGGGTTGAGCCACGCGGCCTCCAGCGCGTCGGTGCCGAAGACGGCCAGGCCGCGCGCGTGCGGCACGCGCTCGACGAGGCCCGCCTGCTCGAAGCGCAGGAGGCGACGGTGGACGACCGAGGCGGCCACGCCCAGCTCGGCGGCGAGCGCCTTCTGGCTCAGGCCGGGGCTGCCCAGGACGGCGCGCGCGAGGTCGGCGTTGCGGCGCTCGCGCAGGAGCATCGGGGCGAGGCGGGGGGCGACGGCGCCCTCGCTGCGGTCGAAGAGGCAGAGCTTGCCGGCCACCTTGCGCAGCACGATGCGGCGCTCGCCCTCGAGGCGGCGGGCGTGGTGCAGGCAGGTGTTCCAGTTGAGGCCCAGAAGGTAGGCGGCGCGCAGCACGTGCAGCCCCGGGTTGGCGGAGACCAGGCTCAGCAGGAGGGCGCGCTGGCGCTCGCCGCTCGGGCGCCCGGGGTGGGAGGGGGCGCGCAGTGTGGTCTCGGGCTCGGGGGCGGCAAGGTGGGGCTGCATGGGGATGGCCTTCTGGGCGGACGCCTCCGCCCATCCACCACGTCAGGCCCCCGGGGACATCACGACTGATTTGTCACCGCCCGACGGACAAGTCGCCCTACGCGTCCGGCGGCCCTGGCTCGGGGTCGCGGGACTCGGCGCGCGCCTTCGAGAACGCCGTCGCCTCGGCCAGCAGTTCCTGCCAGTCCTCCTCGGCGGGGGCGCGGCTCAGGAGCGCGGCCGCGAAGACGCCGCCCCTGGTCACGGCGGCCAGGTGGAGGTCGTCGCGGGCCTGCAAATGCACGCGCGGCAAGGAGCCGAGGGCGCTCTGGCCGTTGGCGCGCAGGAAGCGGATGGCGAGCTCGGTGGCGCCCTGCAGCGTCGCGCTGTAGGCGGGCCACAGCCCGGCGGGGGTCGCGTGCATCGACTGGCCGTGGACGCGGCCGACGCAGGTGCCGACGACGTGGGGGCCCCAGCGCGCGGCCTGCTCGCCGGCGGGGGCGGTGACGAAGGTCTCCGCCATCTGCGGCAGCCAGGTGTGGTAGTTCAGGTCCTTGATGGCGGTGTCGACGCAGCCCGCCGCGAAGGCCGCCTCCGCCACGCGCTCGCTGCGGTTGGCGGTGACGAGGACGACGGGGGCGCGGCTGCCGGCGGCGCGCAGGTGCGGGATGATGTGCGGGCCCTCGCCGTCCGGCAGGTGGTGGTCCACGATGACGAGGTCGAAGGCGGGGTCCTTCTTGATGGCCCGCCGCGCCGCCGTGAGGGAGGGCGCGTGCGTCACCGCGTAGCCGCTCTCGGACAGGGCGCTGCGCGAGCGCTGCGCCTCGTCCGCGTTGTCTTCCAGCAGCAGGATGCGGTGGACGCGGGGCATAGGGAGGAAACGGCCTTCGTGCATGAAGAAGGTTTCCGCAAGGGGCGGCAATCGTGGCGCGCACGCGGCGCCGCCGCCGCACGCTTGGGGCCAAAAAAACAGAAGGAGAAGGGAGGGAAGGGAAGAGGGACCGGGGCCGGCTCAGGCCATGCCCTGGATCTGGGCCTTGGCGGACTTCGCCGCGGCCACGACCTGGTCGGCCAGGTCGGCGAGGGCGTCGGTGGTCGAGAGGACCTTGTCCAGGCGGCCGCCGGCGAGGTTGGCGACGGTGGACCAGGCGTTGGCGCGCTCCATGCGCTGGCTGGTCGGGACCTTGGCGTAGTCGCCGCTGACCTTGGCGACGTAGCCGATGTCCTTCTGCACCTCGGCGCTGGCGGTGGTGCCGACCTTGTCGACCAGCTCCCCCACCGCCTTCAGCGACGCGTCGCTGGAGCCCGCGAGCTGCAGGCCCATCTTGGTGACCTTGGCGACCTGCTCCTTCTCCAGCTTCAGCAGCTGGTCGAGGGCGGCCTGCGCGGCGGCGGTCTCGGCGGCCTCGGCGGCGGTGGCCTGGGCGAGCGCGAGGTCCGTCAGGTAGGTCTGCAGGTCGTCGGCCTTGGCGAGCGCCTTCGTGGCCGTGCCCTGGAGCGTGGCGAGCGCGTTGGTGGCCTGCTGCGTCAGCTGGCGGACGGCGGCCTCGCCGCGCACCTGCACCTCGGCGGCGGCGTCCTTCAGCGCCTGGCCATGCGCGAGCGTGTCCTGCATGACCTTCTGCAGCGCGCGGGCGCCGGCGGCCTGGACGGCCTGCACGCTGGCGGCGGTGTCCATGCCCTGCACGCGGCTCAGGTTGGCGACCGCGATGTCAACGGTCGACTGGATCTTCTGCCGGGCCGCGTCCGCCACGTCGGGCAGCTGCGCGGCGAGCGCGTTGAGGCGCTGCACGTCGGACTGCACGGCGCCCTGCACCGCGGCGACCTGGGCGTCGAGCGCCTGGCGCAGAGCGGCCTGCGCGTCCTGGACGGCGGCCTCGATGGCGGCGCGCTGCGCGGCGACGGTGTCGAGCGCCTTCTTCTGCGCGGCCTCGACGGCCTGCTTCAGGCCCTCGATGCGGGCCTGGAGCTGCGCCTGCACGCCCTCCTGCGCCTTGGCGGTGGCGTTGTGCGCGGCGTCCACGAGGGCCTGCACCTGGCCGGCCAGGCTCTGGTAGCCCGACAGCAGGCTGGCCAGGCTGGGCTGGCTCACGGCGTACGCGGACTCGACGCTCTTCAGCAGCGCCCCCGCGTGGTCGCCGGCGTGGAGCGCCCCCTGCTCGTCCGGGTCGGCGGCGTTGCTGGCGTCGCGCGCCTGCGGCCCGCCCAGGCCCGGCAGCGCCACCGGCAGCGGCAAGCCGCCCGGGATGGCGCCCGTGACGGCGGAGGCGTTCAGGCCGTCCAGCGTCTTCTCAAGCATCGTGTAGGCGAGCGTCAACTGGCCCGCGAGCGCCTCGGCCTGCTCGAGGCCCATGGTGGGCACGCGGAAGCCGCGCTCCACGACGGGAGACGGGTCCACCTGCACGGCCACCGTGCGCAGGGCGCCCACGTCGAGCTTGCCGCCGAACACGGGCAGCGGGAAGGCGGCCGGCTTGGCGACCTTCACGAACGCGCCAACGTCCATGCCCGGAACGTAGTTGGCGGGCAGAGCGGCGCCCGCGCGCAGCGCGGCGTCAAGCTGCGCCTTCGCGTCGGCGAGGGCCGCGGCAATCGGCTGGCCCGCCTCGCCCAGCGCCTGCGTCGAGGCGGCGGTCGCCTGGTGGATGGCGACGCCGGGGTCGGGCAGCCCGCCCAAGGAGTTCAGCTGCGACAGGGCGCCGGACCGTGCCGACCACTCCTGCTTCACGGGGTCCTGCACCGGCGCGGCGGCGCCCGCCCCCGCGTGCCCAGCGGGCATGAGGGAGACGAAGGCGCCGGAGAGGGCAAGGCCGGCGATGGCGACGGCCGCGAGCACGCGAAGGATCGGGCGCCGGCTGCCTGCCAGGCGCTTGGGAGAGGGCGGGGTGGGGGTCGGGGGTGTCAAAGGCACACCAACGCCCCCTTGGACGGGAAAAGGAGATGAGGGGACGCAAGAACGGTTGGAACCGGTGCAACCCCCCCGTCTGTTCCAGTTCGGGCATTTGACCAGCAACGTTTTTCCGGCACGGTCCAGTTCGCGCCTTGGCTTCTTGGCCAACGGATGCGTGAGCCTCCATGACCGACAATGTTCAACTTGCCGCGTGCGCCCTGCTGCTGACCCTGGTTTTCCTGGCGCAGCCCGCCGCGGCGGCCCCGTGCGACAACGGCAGCGGCGCCGGAAACTGCGACGTCAAGTATGCGGAGCCCGCACCTGGCCTGGTCGCCATCGGCCCCATTTCCCTGCTGAACTCCGCCTCCTGCATGGATGCCGGATGCGGGCGCTTCGGCGTCGGCCCCACTAGCGTCGCCCAGGACGCGACGTGCAGCAGCGGGGAGTTCTCCTGCGGCCAAACGGGGTCGGGCGCGCTGAGCGTCTTCGGCGACGCCAGCTGCACCTCCACGGGCACCAACTCCTGCGGCTCCAACCGCGGGCTCGGCGCGACGACGGTCATGGGCGACGCCAGCTGCAATTCCTCCGGCCCCTATTCCTGCGGCAACGGCGGGCTGGGCGCGACGAGCGTCGCCGGCAACGCCGACTGCACCGCCAGCAACGCCCGCTCCTGCGGCAACGAAGGCCTTGGAGCCACCAGCGTCTCCGGCGACGCCAGTTGCTCCTCGACCTCCAGCTCCGCCTGCGGCGTCGGCGGCGGCGTCGGTGCACTCTCCGTCTTCGGGGACGCGTCGTGCAGCGGCGACTGCGGCAGCCTTGACCGTGGCAACCTCCAGAGCGGCGGCATCGGCGCCGTGTCCGTGGCGGGCCACGCCTCCTGCGACCGCGCCTTCGACGTGAACAATCCGCTCACCCTCGCGAGCGCGCAATGCGTTGGAGGGCAGGACGTGGCCGGCCAACTGGGCCTGTGACGCAAGCCCTCAGTTGACCCGCAGAAAATGGGAGGGAGAGGGGAAGAAGGGAAGAGTGTGCCCTACAGCCACTGCTGGCCGAGCGCCTGGAGGTCGTGCTGGGTGACCAGCAGCGCCTGCAGGCCGTACGAGACCTGCTGGTCGATGTCGTAGGCGAGGCCGAGCGCGACGTCCTTCTGGGAGTCGAGGTGGTCCGCGACGCCATGCCAGTGGTCGGCCTGGGCCTGCTTGTCCAGCTGCTGCGACTGGTCGTAGTCGGTGGCGACCTGGCGGACGTAGGAGATATCCTTCGTCGCCTGCGCGTCGGTGTGGATGCCGACCTGGTCGCCCATCTTCTTCGAGCCGTCGAAGCTGACCTTCATCGCGGCCGTGACTCCGAGGGCGGCCTTGACGACGGCGCGGGCGTGCGCCCCGGCGGCGGCCTCCAGCTTGAACTTCGCGGCGGCGGCGGCGCGCAGGTGGGCCTCGGCGGTCGCCTGCGCGTCGGCGCGGATTTTGGCCACCGTGTAGGCCTCGGCGCGCACGGTCGCCTTGAGCGCGACCTTCGCCTTGGCGTCGAGGGCGGCCTCCGCCTGCGCCTCGGCCGACAGGATGGCCTTGGCCTTGACGTCGGCCTGGGCCACGACGGCTGAGCTCTGCTTCAGCAGCGCCTGGGCCGTCGCCTGCGCCTTGGCCTGCGCGGAGGCGACGGCCGACGCGGCCGCGCCCAGGATGGCCTGGGCACGCGCGCCCGCGTCCGTCTGGTTGACGCCGGGGGCGTGCGCGATGGCGGCGGCCGCGGCCTGCGCGGCGGCCTGGATCTGTGCGGCGGCCTGCGCGCCGGCCTCGAGGGCGGCGGCAGCCTGCGCCTTGAGTTGCTGCTGCGCCTGCAGGGCGGCCGCGCTCACGACCTCGACCTGCTGCGTCGCCTCGGCGTGCAGCTGCCGGCGGGCGGCGGCGTGCGCCTCCTCGACGACCTCGATGTGGCGCTCGGCGGCGGCGTGCGCCTTCGCCTCGGCCTCGGCGGAGGCGGCGAGGGTCGCCTTCACGTTGGCCTCGGCCTGCGCGTCCACGGCGCCCTCGGCCTGCGCCTTGGCCTCCATCGTGGCGTTGATGTCCGCCTCGACCTGGGCGACCAGGCTGGCCTCCAGCTCGAGGTTGGCCTGCACGCCCGCCAGGACGGACGAGAGCGTGGCGTTGGCCTTGCCGACGATGTCGGTGGCGTGCGCCGCGGCCTTCTGGGCGCCCTCCTTGTCGGGAGCGGCTTGCCAGGTGGCGCCCTCGCCCCCGGCGGTGGTGTCGCCGAACTTGGAGTCGCTCCAGGTGAAGCCGATGTCCTTGGTGGTGTTGTCGTTGCTGCCGCCGGTGGTGTCCGCGCGGCCCTTTGCCTCGAGGTAGAGGCCGACGAGGACGATGCCCTGTGAGTCGATGCCCGGGATGCCGGTGGCGGGGACGTTGAGGGCGAGGCGGGCCTTGACGCCCGAGTCGCTGCCGCCGTAGGGCGTCACGTTGTAGCTCACGCGCTGCTCGCCCTGCCCGTCCCCGTTGAACGAGGACGGCGTGGTGTAGGCCGACACCTTGCTGGGCGCGGGCGTGACGTTGCCGTCGAAGTCCTGCGGGGCGGTCTGGAGGGCGCCGCCGCGCATCGCGCCGGCGGCGTCGACTTGGCCGGCTGCCTGGCCGCTGGCCTGCTCGACGGTGTCGGCCGCCAGCTTGGCGGTGGCGTCATACTCGGCGGCGGCTGCCGCGCCCGCCTCGGCCATGGCGGAGGCGCTCTGCTTCGCGATGGCCTGCATCTCGGCGATGGCCTGCGCTGCGATGAGGTCGGGCGAGTCGGCCAGCGGGACGGACATTCGGGTGGTGCGGGTGGTGGGGGAAGCCGGGGACATGGAGTGCATGGCCGCGCCGGCGAAGAGAGGGAGGGCGAGGGAGACCGCGGCGACCGC
>JAXDQP010000036.1:0-30341 GCA_034667745.1 Thermoplasmata archaeon | reverse complement strand
AGGCAATTCACAGCGCGCGAAATTGTTCGCTCCACTGCTTGGACGAACGAAGAAAAACGAAAAAGAAGTGGAACCAGACAGACAATTAGTGACGCCGTCGGCAATTGGCGATGAAAATTTAGGGCGTCTAGAGCATCCATCACGCGAAATGCTTGAGCCAATTGCAAAAAGAACATTTCAGCAAAGAAGAATACAAGCCCGAAGGCGAGGCACTCACAGAATAAGCGAGCGACTCTCCTGGTGAATGTTGCCTTCTTGGCAGCAAAGCCGTCGTTTAGAACCTTAATGGTTACAGTAACAAAAAGGATGGCAATAACCATGGGAACCATGAATGCGGTTCCAGTTGCCAAATATTGAGTAGTGGTGAGGGGGAGAAAACCAAAATGTTCTGTGGCATTATAGAAACCCCAGGCCAAGAATCCAAACAATGACACAACTGCACTCAGGGAAATTGGAGAAAGAAGGCCGACAATAATCCGTACCCAGGCGGGCAGGGTCTCCCAACGGTTTGCAGGCTTCGTTTTTCCAATCCTCATTGGGTTAACACATTGAGGTGCCCCCAGAAATCGCTATCGAATGGGATGCGTGCATAGCGGCGTGTCAAGGGCGGTTCGCAAACCGTCTGGAACAGAGGTTACGGCGTCGCGGTCAGCGGAATCGGCTTGAACTCCGTCAGCGGAAGCGTGGGAAGAACAAGCTCCGTCCCGCCCTGTCCGCTCTGGAACGTGAAGCGGGCCCCGCCGAGGCCGTAGGGGTCGGTCGCCTCCGCCGCCACGACGCCGCGCAGCTCAAGGCGCAGCGTGGAGCCAGCGGCGAAGATGTGCTCGGTGGGGCGCAGCGGCAGCAGGGTGGCCACGACGTCGCCGGGCGCGACGGGCGTGTACTGGGTGTGGTCCTCGTTGTGCGCGAGGTTAACCTGGCCCCAGGTGATGAGGTGGTCGCCGTCGGTGGCCTGCTCGTAGAGGTAGGCGGCGAGGTAGGCGTTGGCGGCGCCGTCGAGGGTGCCGCGCACCCAGAGGTGGCCCGCGCCGGTGAAGGCGAGCGGCTGCGCCAGCTGCGTGGTGAGGGCGAGCTTGGACTTGCCCAGCGCGCCGACGGCCTGGTCGAGGGCTCCGGTCTGGTCGAGCAGGAGGGTCGCCGTGCCCGCGCCGGTGGCGGCGAGGCGGCCGGCGGTGAAGTCGGCGGCGTAGGGGACGCTGCTGGCGCCGGCGGAGGGCCAGGAGTCGGTCTCGCGGTGCGTCTGCGGGTCCACGAGGACGTCGGCCTTGGGCAGCCTCTCGAAGCCGAGCGGCCTGCCCTTCACGTACTGGTCCATCCAGCCGAGGAACAGCACTTCCTGGTCCATGCGGGGCGGGTGCTGGTGCAGCCAGTGGCCGAAGAGGCCGAGCTTCGGGGCCGCGATGGCGTTGAACCAGTCGGGAATCATCTGCGCCTTGACGTTCGCGTCCTCGAAGCCGTGCGTGAAGAGGACGGCGGCCTTGATGTCCTTGGCGCGCGCCGCGAAGTCGCGCTCAACGTAGTAGGCGTCGAAGAGGGCGCGGGGGTCGTTGGGGCGCGCGAGGTCGGCGGGGTCGCAGGGGCCGTTGCCGAGGTTGTTGAGCATCTGGGCCGGGTCGCGCGCGGCGGGGGGCTGGCCCGCCTGGGCGCCCTCCACGGTGGCGTCGGTCAGCACGGCGTAGCCGACGGGGCTGAGCAGGTTCTCGCCGTTGGGGACGCCGCCGAAGTGCCAGTCGTCGTAGTTGCGCACCACGGGGGCGACGGCGATGATGGCTCGCAGGTGCGGGGGCGCCTGCACGGCGGCCTCGACGGGCGTGGTGGCGACGTAGGACTGGCCGTAGAAGCCGACGTTGCCGTCGCTCCACGCCTGCTGGGCGGCCCACTCGACGAGGAACGCCTGGTCCTTCTGCTCGTTGCGGCCCCACACCTCGACGCAGCCGCCGCTGTCGCCGAAGCCGCGCACGTCCGCGACGGCGACGGCGTAGCCGCGCGCGGCCCAGTCCTTCACGAAGTAGGCGTAGCTGGCGGGGTCGGCGCGCTTGCCGTCGTCGTGGTAGGGCGACGACTCGAGGATGGTCGGCCAGGGGCCGGCGCCCTCGGGGAGCGTGACCTCGACGCGGAGCCGGGTGCCGTCGAAGCTGGGCACGAACTGCGTCGTGGTGGCCTGGAGCTTGTGCGTCGGCTGGCTCAACTGGGAGAGGTCGAGGCGCGCCGCGAGGCCGTCCACGGGGACGGACAGGAACTCGACGCGCACGTTGGCGACGCGGGTCGTGCCCGCGCCGAATGCGGCTACGTTCCACGCCGCCCCGGCGGGGTCGATGGCCGTCAGGTAGGAGCAGGACTTGGGGCCAAGGATGGCGTGGTCGAAGTCGGTGACGGTGGGGTTGTTGCAGCGGCGGCGCCCGCTCTCGGCGCTGCTCATGCCCACGTTCACGCTGCCTGCGGCGCCGGGGTCGGCGAGGAGGCGGACCATGGTGGCGTGCTGCGGCAGCGTCACCTTGCTCGCGAAGGGCAGCGCGGCGGACTTCCAGACGAGCGCGACGCCGCCCTCGATGGCCTCCGCGACCGCGCCCTGCGGGATGACGACGTTTCCGAGGGTCACGGGAGGGGTTTGCTGCGTCGGCGCGGGCGATTGCAGGCAGCCGGCCAGCAGGGGGACCACGAGTAAGGTCAGGAGCAGGAGGGCGCGCACGCGGGCCAGTCAGGCTGGCGATTCTTAGCCGTTCTGGAGCCAGCCTCGCATCAAGCCCAAGGGTTCCGCGGGGCCGTGGCGACGAAGAAAGCCAAAACCACGGCACTCCGGCCCCGCGGAGAGAGGGATGCCCGGGGGTGGGAGGATGGGAGCGTCCCCCGGGCGTTCATTGGGAGGTCAGCGGACCCAGTCGATGCCGGCCGCGATGGGCTGCTGGAGCATCTCGGAGAGGCGGGCCATCGTGGGGGCGACCACCCAGTCGCGCACGGTGGCGTGCTGGGGGGCGGCCTCCATGCGGCCGTGCTCGGGGCACGTGTAGTGCTCGAGGGCGAGTCCGTGGTGGGTCGAGACGGTGCGGGCGACGTCCTGTCCGCACACGGGGCAGGAGCCGGTGGTCAGGGTCATCCGGGCCATGTTGGGAAGATGGCAGGCGGGGTATTCGGAGCCTGCTCGGGGGGAAGTGAAAGCACCCGCGCCAGCCCGATGGTCTTTTCCTGCTCCGGCAGGAACCGGGGCGCAGCCTAGCGCCAGGTGGAGAAGCGGTCCAGGATGATGAGGATCTTCTGCTGCGTGGCGACGTCCACCTGCTTCTCCTTCACCTTGTCGTTGAGCCACACCTTGGCCTCCTGCGTGGAGTCGCGGGTGCCCTTGGCCCACAGGGTCTGGATGAGGCTGTTGTGCAGCTCGGGCGCGACGGGCGAGGCCTTCAGCATGTCCTGCAGGTCGTACTTGAAGTAGTTCGCCTTGGAGGTGTCGAGAAGCTTCTCGCGCTGGCGCGACTCCTTGGTGTTCCGGTTGGTCTGGTTGTGCTTCGCGGGACGCGGAGCGCCAGGGATTCCGGGCACCTTGGGTGCGCGCATTCGACGGGCCACGCTCTCGGGGATGCCTCACGCTATTTAGGCGGTTCCGACAGAGCGAAGGGCGGGCGAGGGCGGCTAGGTGAGGAGGACCGTGATGGTGCCCGTCATCTGGGCGCCGGGGCCGGTGCTGCGGGCGGCGAGGTGGTAGGTCCCCGCCGTGACGCGCAGGTCGACGCTGCCGGTCGCCTCGAACTTGGAGGCCTCGCCGTCGCGCGCGTGGAGGAGGCCGTAGCCGCAGGGGCCGGCGCAGGAGACCTTCAGCTCGGCCTTCATGCGGGTGTAGCCGGCGGGCACCTCGACGTCGGCCTTCTCCGTGCTCGTCGGCTCGGCCGCCGGGCCGGTGGAGACCGCCCCGGGCGTGGCGACGGGATTGGAGACCTGGAGCGTCTTCGTGATGGGGGTGGGCGCGGCGGCCTGCGGCGCTGCGGAGGTGGGGGTCGCGGCGGCGGGGGCCTGGGCGCAGCCGGACAGGGCGAGGGCGGCGAATGCGAGGACGAGGGCGAGCGACAGGGCGGGGCGGGGGAAGGTGTGGGGCATGTGTCACATCCGTTGGGGCGAACTGGGGCGCCCATCGGGGCACCCCTACGAAAGGATTCCCCGGAAATCGCTTGCCGGCCGCACCCCCTTGCCCCCCGCCTGCCTCTCTCCATGCCCGACCGCTTATCTGCCCGCGGCCGGTGCCCCCGCTGTGCCCAAGGCCGCCTCGCTCCTGCCCCCGTCCTCGCCCGACCTGCTGGAGGAGGGCGTGCGCCGCATCGCGTGGGCGCGCACCCACATGCAGGTGCTGGCCGCCATCCGCTCGCGCTTCGAGGAGGAGCAGCCGTTCGAGGGGTTGCGCATCGGCATGGCGCTGCACGTGGAGGCCAAGACCGCGAACCTCGCCCTCGCGCTCCAGGCCGGCGGCGCGGACGTGCGCCTCGCCGGCTGCAACCCGGAGTCCACCGACGACCGCGTCGTGCTGGCCCTCAACGGGCACCACGAGCTGCCGACGACGGCGAAGAAGGGCCAGGACCGCAGCGAGTACTACGCGAGCCTCGACTGGGTGCTGGACCACAAGCCGCACCTGGTCATCGACGACGGCGGCGACCTCGGCTTCCTCGCCCACACCAAGCGCAAGGACGCGCTCAAGGCCCTCAAGGGCGGCGCCGAGGAGACGACGACCGGCGTGATGCGCTTTAAGGCGATGGCCGCCGAGGGGAAACTCAAGTTCCCCGTCCTGAACGTCAACGACGCGCAGATGAAGCATCTCTTCGACAACCGCTACGGCACCGGGCAATCGACGTTCGATGGCCTGCTGCACGCCACCAACCTCCTCATCGCGGGCAAGGACATCGTGGTGGCCGGCTACGGCTGGTGCGGCAAGGGCATCGCGATGCGCGCCAAGGGCCTGGGCGCCACCGTCACCGTGACGGAAATCGACCCCGTGAAGGCCATCGAGGCGCGGCTCGACGGCTTCCAGGTCGCGCCCATGGTCGAGGCGTGCAGGACGGCCGACTTCATCCTCACCGCCACCGGCTGCGCCGACGTCGTGGACGCGCGCCACGTGCCGCACCTGAAGGACGGCGTCGTGCTGGCCAACGCGGGCCACTTCAACAACGAGGTCAGCATCCCCGCGCTCAAGCAGGCGGCGAAAAGCGTCTCGACGGTGCGCGCCGGCGTCACCGCCTACCTCCAGCGTGACGGCCGCACCCTCTACCTCGTCGCCGACGGCCGCCTCGTCAACCTCGCCAGCGGCCAAGGCCACCCGGTCGAAATCATGGACATGAGCTTCGCCATCCAGGCCCTCGGCATGGAGCACCTCGCGAAGAACCACGCCAGCCTGGAGCCCGGCGTCCACGAGATGCCGGCCCACATCGACGCCGAGGTCGCCACGCTCAAGCTCGCCACGCTGGGCCTCCGCATCGATGCCCTGACGCCGGCGCAGAAGGCGTACCTGAGCACGTGGGAGCACGGGACGTGACGACCTCCGAAACAGGGATTCCGGGGATTTCGGGGAACTTGCCCTTCCCTGACAATTGGGCAGAGCCCCGCAGTCTCCCCGAAATCCCCAGAATCCCTGTTTTGGTCGGCGGAGGCGCCTGATGCAGCTCGCGGTCGCCGGGCACAGCAACCTCGACGTGCAGCTCCAGGTCAAGGAGCTCCCGAAGCCGGGCATGAGCGTGCCCGTCCTGGAGCGCCGCACGGTCTGGGGCGGCACAGCGGCCAACGTCGCCCGCCACGCAGGAGGCCTAGGCGTCCCGGTGCGGCTGTGGAGCCGCGTGGGCAGCGACTTCCCGCCCGCCTGGCGCGCCGCGCTGGAGGCCGACGGCGTCGACCTCGCCTTCCTCGACGTCGCCAAGGACGCGCTGACGCCGACCTGCTTCGTGATGACGGACCTGCTCGACCGCCAGAGCTACGCGATGGACCAGGGCGCGATGGGCCGCATCGACGAGCACCCCGCCGGCCCCGAACTGCTCAATGGCCTCACGGACGACGCGTGGCTGCACGTGACGACTGGCAACCCGCTCGGCTACGCGCACGTCGTGGACGCGGCGCGCAAGGCGGGCATCCCCGTGGCGCTCGACCCCGGCCAGGAGCTGCGCTTCCAGTACGACACCCGCAGCTTCGAGGGCCTGCTCGACCAGGCGGACCTCTTCTTCTGCAACGAGCCGGAGCTGCGCGTCGCGTGCGACTACCTCGGCTACGGCGCGGCGGAGCAGTTGTTGGACCACGTTGACGCCCTCGTCGTCACGCGGGCCGAGAAGGGCGCCACGCTCTACCGCCCGAAGGCCAAGCCGTTCTCGCTGCCCGCGTTCCAGGTGCGCGTCCTCGACCCGACCGGCGCGGGGGACGCGTTGCGGGCCGGTTGGTATGCCGCGCTGCATGCCGGCAAGGACATGGAGGCCGCGCTGAAGTGGGGCCTCGCGGCGGCCGCCGTCAAGATTCAGCACGTCGGCGGGCAGGACCACGTCGTTCGCCGCGCGGAGATTGACCCGCTGCTGGCCTAGCCGCACCCTGTTTCGGGCGCCAAGCAGCACGAGCGGACCGCGGCGGTTCGTGAAATTCGTGCAATTCGTGGTTCAGGAGGGGCCCCGTATCCGCAATCCGGTTGTGAGAACGCCCCCGGCGCAACCTTCATCCCGGAGCCCGAAGTCGCCAACCCCATGTCCAGCGCGACCACGCTCCAGGCCACCTCTCCGCCCGCCCCCGGCACCAAGCTGCCGGACTTCACCCTCAAGGTCGCCACCAAGGAGGGCATGGCCGACTGGAAGCTCAGCGACCACCTCGGCAAGGGCCCCATCGTCTTCGGCTTCTTCCCGCTCGCCTTCACCGGCGTCTGCACGGTGGAGATGTGCGACTTCCGCGACAACCTGGCCAGCTTCTCCGGCCTCGAGGCCACCGTCCTCGGCTTCAGCGTCGACGCCGCGCCCAGCAACAAGGCGTTCGCCGCCTCGCAGAACCTCCCGTTCGGCATCCTGTCCGACCCCAACCGCGAGGTCATCGGCAAGCTGTGGCCCGCGATGCCGACCCCCGTCCTGGGCGTGCAGGGCGTGGCCAAGCGCGGCGCCATGATCGTGAACGCCGACGGCACCGTCAGGTGGACCTCGGTCAGCGACGACACCAAGGTCTGGGTCGGCACCGAGGCCATCCGCAAGCACCTCCAGTGATGGGGGGTCCTGCCCCCACCGTGGCCCCCAAGTAGCCACCGGCGTCCTGCGGGGTGGTCCCCATGCCAAGCCCGAACGACCAGCGCAGCAACGCCAAGAACCCGCAGAGCGCCGCCGGCAAGGCCGCCGACGACAAGGCCAACCAGGGCAACCCGACCAGCGCCGCGTGGAAGGCCGGGAACGACAACAAGTCGAACCAGGGCAACCCCAACAACCCGGCCTACGGCAGCAGCCGCGGCAAGAAGTAGCCCCCCGCGCCCGCGCTGCCCCCGCCCCAACCCTGAAATCCAGGAGGAGCGTCGGAATTTCCATGGGACTCGTCGGAAAGCCCGCCCCGGACTTCAAGGCCAAGGCGGTCGTCGGCAGCGGCTTCGTTGACTACACCTTCTCGTCCAACTGGGCGGGCAAGAACGCCAAGCACACGCTGCTGTTCTTCTATCCGCTGGACTTCACCTTCGTCTGCCCGACGGAGATCATCGCGTTCTCGGACCGGATCGAGGAGTTCCGCCAGCGCGGCGTGAACGTCGTCGGCGTCAGCGTGGACAGCGAGTACAGCCACCTCGCCTGGAAGGAGACCGCGCGCGCGGACGGCGGCCTGGGCGAAATCCACTACCCGCTCGTGGCGGACCTGAAGAAGGAGATTGCCGCCAACTACGACGTGCTGGCGCCGGACGGCACCGCGTACCGCGGCCTGTTCCTCATCGACCAGAAGGGCGTCGTCCGCCACGCGCTCGTCAACGACCACCCGCTCGGCCGCAGCGTGGACGAGGCCATCCGCACCATCGACGCGCTGCAGCACGTGGAGAAGCACGGCGAGGTCTGCCCTGCCGACTGGAAGCCCGGCCAGACCGCGATGGTGGCCGACCCGGTCAAGTCGCGCACCTACTTCGCGAAGGCCAACGGCGGCAAGCAGAAGGTCGTCGTCAAGGCCGGCAAGTAAGCCGACCGTTCGCAGCCACGGCCCGGTTGCCCTGTTGAGGCCAGCGGCGCCGCACATGTGAGGCAGCGCACGCCCTCCTGGGGGCAACCCTGGCGGGCTTGCCAAATAGCTTCGCGGCCGACGAGCCGCCGATGGACCGCACCGACCACGCGTTGGGGCGCCGGACGCGCATCCTGGCCCTGCTGGGACTGGTGGCCATCGCGGAGTTCGTGCTGGCCGCCGTCGCGCTGCACGCCGCCTCGTTCAACGCCGAGCCGTCGCACATGAGCGAGTTCGCGCACAGCCGCTTCTCCCTCGTCTGGGCGCTCGGGCTCTACACGCTCGTTCTCGGCTGCGGGGCGCTCATCTGGGCGCTGCGGCCGTGGCTGCAGCGCACGCTCTGGCAGCGCATCGGCATGGCGATGCTGGCGCTCGCCGGCCTGGCCGCGCTGGTCCTCGCCACCTTCCCGGTCGACGAGGGGCGCTACGAGAGCACCCTCATTGGCACCATCCACAACGACGCCACGCTCACCACGTTCCTGATGCTCAGCGCCGCGATGGTCGTCCTCGGCCCCGCCTTCCACGCGACGCCCGGCTGGCGCTCGTTCGCGAAGCTCTCCCTCGCCATCGGCGTCGTGGTCGGCGTCCTGGGCGTCGTCTACCTCGTCGCCACGGAGCAGGACCTGGCCATCGCCGCGTTCTCGCAGCGCATCCTGGTGGCCTGCATCGCGGCGTGGTTCGTCCTCATCGCGCTGCGGCTGCGGCGAGCCACCGTCCCGGTCCCGCTCTCAGAGTGAGGCGCGGGCCGCCGCCTCGAACTCCGCCCAGTCGCCCTTGCGCACGCGGCGCGACGACGCCTTCGTGGTGCGGCGCGGCCGGACGCGCTCGATGTAGGCCGCGACGAGGCGCCACGCCGGGCCCTCGTAGGCTCCCTGCGCCAGCGCCAGCGGCTCGAACAGCGCGGCCACGGCGTGGTCCGCCGCCGTCGGGTGGCGCGCGAGCAGGTGGCCCGTCCCCGTCAACGTGAGCTGGCGCGCGACCTTGTCGATTGCGGCGCGGATGGCGGGCGGGTCACTCGCCTCGAACCGGCGCGCCTTGTAGTGCCGCAGCACCGCGAGGAACAGCCGCCGCGTCACGAGCGGGAGGCGGAAGTAGAATGGCACGCCGTAGGCCCGCGCCGCGCCCGGCTTGCGGTGCAGGGCGCGGTAGGCCTCGCGGCGCACGGCGGGGCCGACCTCGTCGCCGGCCCACGCCTCCCACGCCTCGACCTCGGCCCGCAGGGCGTCGGGGTAGAGCGACTGCGCGTCGGGGCCGCGGTGCGCGTCGGCCCACACGAGGATGTCGTGGCTGTCGAGCAGGAGGCCGCCGTCGGTGCGCAGGACGGGGACGGTGCCCTGCCGGGGGTTGGCGCGGCGGGCCTGCTTCATCTGCCACAGCGCGACGTCCAGGGTGTCGTAGGCGATGCCGGCCTGCGTCAGGCCCCACTCTGCCTTGCGGCAGAAGTGCGAGAACGGGATGCGCAGCAACGTCGGCCGGGCCACGGGAGGCGGAGCCGCTGCCCATGCAAAAGGGTTGAACCCCCGCAACCGATGCCGCCGCAGGTCCTCCATGAAGCTGCTGCTCGCATTGTCCATCCTTGTGCTCCTGGCCGGCTGCGCCGGCACCACCACCACCACGACGGCCACCACGGCCGCGACCCAGACGACGCCGGGCGGCGGGGTTGGGACCTCGCCCGCAGGGACCAGCGGCACGGGCTCCGGCGCCAAGACGGTGGAGCTGTACGACAATTACTTCGAGGACGGCAACCTGACGCTCGCCGCCGACTCCTCGGTCACCTACAAGAACATGGGCACGCACGGGCACACCGTCACCGTCCACTGGGTGGGCGACCCGGTGACGACCTACAAGCTCGACCAGACGCTCCAGCCCGGCGGGTCGGTCTCGTTCACCTTCTCCCCCGCCGGCACCTACCACGTCTGGTGCCGCTTCCACGGCGCGATGACGAGCGGCATGGCCACCGTCGTCCACGCCACCTAGCCGCGCGGTTCCGCAGGCCACGCGCCCGTTTCGCGAAGAGCGGGCGTGAAGCTTGCCCATACAAATCCACCCAATTGCGGCCTCCTGTTTTTCTGGAGATTCCACACATCGGTGCTTTCCCCCATCCCGGCCCATGCCTTTCCTGCCCATCCCCCTTCGCGGCGGAAGGAGACAATCCATGAAATGCCCCCACTGCGGCCGGACCTGGGACAACCAGGAGTTCGTCCAGGAAAGCCTCTCGCCCACCGTCGTCCTCATCGACCACGTGCAGCGCTTCTGCCCCGGCAGCCCCGACGCCCACGCGCAGCTCCTGCCGCGCGGCGCCCGCCCGCTCGCCCCGATGGCCCGGGACCGGGGGATGGCGCGGCGCTGACGGATTTGCGCCCACCATTGCTTCCGATGGAGGAAATCCCCCGTCTGTTATCAAAGAGAATGCAGAATCGGTGCATTTCCGCCTAGGCAAACGTGGCCATTGTAACCAAGACGGGAAAATACCCCCCGCCAATGTTGGAGGTTGCTGGGTGAGTCCCGGCCGCCGCACCTCGCGGCGAGGTCAAAGAATGGCAAACCAAAAATCCGGAGGCCCACCACCCACTGCCTCCAAGACTCGGCTTGAGTGCCCCGCCTGTGGGGCGCGCAGCGGAACGGACGACTTCGCCTTCGTCTGGCCCAGTGCTCGCCCGACCCTGTTGGAGTGCCCATCCTGCGGAGCGCGCCGCCCGCAGGTTGAGTTCGCGACGGCTTGGCCGTAGCGCTCAGGTTTCCTTTTCCGCTTTCTCCTCTTTTTTCTCAGCAGCAGGTCGGCTCGGGCGGGATGCCCGGCACGGCGCTGCCGTCGCGCAGGTGCTCCCCCGGCACCGGCACGGGGTAGCGGCCCGAGATGCAGCCGAGGCACAGCTCGTCCTTGGGGAAGCCGAGCGCGTCGATGAGGCCGTCCTGGCTGATGTAGGCCAGGCTGTCCGCGCCAATCATCGTCTCGATCTCCTTCACGGTCTTGCTGGCGCCCACCAGCTCCTCGCGGGTGTTCATGTCGATGCCGAGGTAGCAGGGCGCGACGATGGGCGGGCAGCCGATGCGGACGTGGACCTCCTTGGCGCCGGCGGCGCGCACCATCTGGACGATGCGCTTCATGGTGGTGCCGCGCACGATGGAGTCGTCGGTCAGGACGACGCGCTTGCCCTCCAGCACGTGCCGCATCGGGTTGAGCTTGAGCCGGACGTTCAGCTCGCGCGCCTCCTGCGTCGGCATGATGAAGGTGCGGTGGACGTAGCGGTTCTTCATCAGCGCCTCCTGGTAGGGCAGGCCGCTCTCGGCGGCGTAGCCCTGCGCGTGGCTGCGGCCGGAGTCCGGCACCGGCACGACGATGTCGGCGGCGGTGGGGGACTCCTTGGCCAGGATGCGGCCGATGCGCTCGCGGACCTCCTGGTTGAGGCGGCCGTCCATCCAGGCGTCGGGGCGCGCGAAGTAGACGTACTCGAAGAAGCAGCGCGCGGGCTTGGCGGCGGGGAGGTGGGCGACGGTCTCGACGCCGCCCTTGCGCACCCGCACGACCTCGCCGGGCTTGACGTCGCGCACGAACTCGGCGCCCACGACGTCGAGGGCGACCGACTCGCTGGCGACCATGTGGCCGCCGGTCGGGAGCCTGCCGATGCAGAGCGGCTTGATGCCCCACGGGTCGCGCACGCCGTACAGCTCGCTGCCGACCAGGAGCGCGAAGGCGTAGCTGCCCTGCAGGCGGCCCATGGTCTCCTGGATGGCGCCGACGTGGTTGCCCTCGTGCTTGACGAGCTTGTTGGCGAGCAGGCGGACGACGACCTCAGTGTCGTTGCCGCTGTAGAACGCCCAGCCCTTCGCCTTCAGCTCCTCCATCAGGTCGTTCGTGTTCGGGATGTTGCCGTTGTGGGCGAGCGCAATGCCGCCCTGGCCCGACATGACGACCTGCGGCTGCGCGTTCTCCTCGGTGCTGCCGGCGGAGGTGCTGTAGCGCGCGTGGCCAATGCCGACGCTGCCGCGCAGCTTCTTGATGACACCGGGGTCGAACACCTGGTCCACGAGGCCCATCTGCTTGTGCGTGCGCAGCTCGTAGAGGCCGTCGAGCGTCGTGATGCCGCACGACTCCTGCCCGCGGTGCTGCAGGCTCTGGAGCGCGTAGTAGAGGTAGGGCGCGACCTCGCCTTGGGCCGCGATGCCGACGACGCCGCAGTGGTCGCGGAACTTGCCGTCGTCGAGGATGTCGCCGTCGTGCACCGGCAGGGCGGCAAAGTCTGTCTTGCGCGCGGGCTGGCCGATGGGGGACGACGCCATCTTCAGGTGGCGGTGAGGCCTCGTCGGCTTAAAGGGGGCGGCCTGGGCCAGCCCCTTGGCGGAACAGGATTTCCACTCCGAAACCCTGTTGGCCGGGTTTACTTGCGCGCCTCGGCGGCTGCCTGGTTGAGGTGCGCGAAGAGCGGCGCGGCGAGGGCTGCGGTGGCGCGGCCCGTCTTGGTGAGGCGGTACTCGGTGCGGACGGGCGTGGCGTCCACGACGCGGCGCTCCAGCAGGCCCGCCTCCTGCAAATCCTTCAGGCGGCCCGAGAGGGTGCGCGAGCTGAGGCCCAGCAGGCCCTGCAGGCCGGTGAAGCGCGCGGTGCCGGCGGAGGCGACGGCGTAGAGGACCTCCATCGTCCACGGCTGGAACAGGGGGCGGCTCGCGGCAAGGGAGGAGCGCACCCACGATGCCTGCTCGGCGGGGGTGCGCTTGGCGAGGAACTCGCTGACCTTGAGGCTGAAGCCGCTGCTGGCGCGCACGGCGTCGCGGAAGCTGGCCTGCGCCGGGGCATCCAGAAGCGGGCAATCGGCCTCACCGCACAGGCTGGCGCGCACTTCCGCCGGGGACAGCGCCTCTTGCTTCTGCACGGGTGGCCTTAACTTCCGTGCGGATATGGACTTTCCCAAGGAAAGCATGGTGCCCGCATCCCCCCAGCAGACCGTAGCCCCGGCCGCGATGCCGGGCCGGCTGGAGCGCCACGTCGCCGGGTTCCTGGTGCGCGCCACGCTGTTCCGCCGCCGCAAGGCCGGCAAGTGGGAGGTCCCCGCGCGCCTGCCGCACCGCGACCTCACGTTCGAGGGCAACACGGGCGCCCGCATCGCCGGCCGCCACTTCCCCGCCGCCACGGCGCCGCGCGGCATCGTCGTGCTGGCGCACCCGGACCGCCGCTACGGCCAGCACTGGTTCGTGCGCGAAGGCTGGATCGACTGGCTGCGCTCCGAGGGCTACGCCTGCCTGACCTTCGACTTCTCGCAATACGGCCGCAGCCGGGGCGGCTCGACCTACCTGTTCGAGGACCTGGCGGCCGCCGCCCGCCTGGCGCGCGAGCTGGAGCCGGGCGTGCCCGTCCACGTGGTCGGCCTGAGCATCGGCGCGTTCTCGGCGGCCAACGCGAGCCCCGACCTGGACTTCGTCGACGGCCTCGTGCTGGAGTCGCCCTACCCCAGCTTCGGCTCGTGGTACGACGGCGACGGCCACCGCTTCGGCAAGGCGGTGATGCGCGGCTTCGACGGCGTCTTCCCGCGCACGGCGCGCCTCATCCAGGCCGACAAGCGCATCGCGAAGGCGCGGGCCAAACGCATCCTCGTGGCCGCGACGGTGGACGACGAGGTGACGCCGGTCGCGCTCACGCGGCAGGTCGCGCGCGCCGCGCCGGCGGGGCGGACGACGTACCTGGAGGTCAAGGGCCGCAAGCACCTGGAGCTGTTCCAGGACGCGGCCTACCGCGAGGCCGTGCTGCGGACGCTGGCTGGCTAGGTGCAGTTGGGGACCCAGGCGAACGGCGCGGTGTTGCCATAGCAGAGGGCATAGCCGAGCGCGTCGCCGGCGTTGCGCAGGGGGCACGCGGGGGCGGGGAAGTCGAAGTAGCAGTCCACCGTCCCGCAGGCGACGTGCCAGGTCTGGTCGATGAGGCTGGAGGGCTCCAGGGGGCCGTCGCAGACGGGTCCGGCGGACGCGGGGGTGGCGGCGAAGACGGCGGCGGCGAGCAGGGCGGCGGCGAGGAGGATGCGCAGCATCGCGCCGCCAGCCGGCGGGCCACGTATCGCCGTTCTGGCCGAACCGGGAACGGCTAATGCGTCCCCGACCGCGCCGCCAAGGCCACGCTCTTGGCGAACTCCTGCCCCCAGTCGAGGTGGCGGGCGGTGAAGCAGCCGTGCATCGCGCTGCGGGCGAACTGCACGTGCCCCAGCAGGACGCCGCCGTGCAGCACGGGCAGGTCCATCATGGAGTGGAGGGCGGGCGGCGGCGCGGGGCCGCGCACCATCGCGGGCCGGGTCTGCTCGCCCGGCAGGTGCGCCTGGCGGTGCGGCTCCAGGCCGTCGCGGGGGGCCGGCAGCTCCAGGGAAATCCCGCCCCGCTGGTGCACCTGCACGGGGCCCTTGCGGGGGAGGAAGCGCGCGGCGTCGGCCAGCACGGTGACGACCTGGTTGAGGCCGGCCTCCACGGAGCCGGCGGCCGCGGCGCAGGCGGCGCGCCACGCCTCGTCCTCCAGCAGGGCCTCCTCCTGCTCGGCGGCCTTTGCGCGGGCGCTCCACGCGTCGCAGCGGCCCGTCAGCGCGGCCACCAGGGCGGGGTCGGCGCTCTGGCTGGCCAGCCCAAGGGAGACGACGCCGTGCAGGCGGTCGCCGCGCACCGGGAGGGCCAGCATGCTCCCTGCGCCAAGCTGCTGCATGAAGGCCGCGGAGACGGGGTAGCGGCGCTCGGCGGTGGCGTGGTCGGCGTGGATGGGCTTGCGCTCGCGCAGGCAGTCGCTCACGACCGTCGGGGAGCCGCGCGGCAGGACGCGGATGCTCTGCATCCCCGGCGGCAGGTTGTAGCCCGCCACCGCGTGCAGGTGCTCCTCGTCCACGTCGGCGCGCCAGCCGTAGGCGTGCAGGGCGCCGCTGTCGCGCACCAATTCGCGCAGGAAGCCGTGGTAGGCCGACCGCACGGGGCGGCTGCAGGGGTCGCCGTCGATGTCCCGGTCGCCCCGCCAACCACCCGGTGCCGTCATGCTTGGGCCACCCTGAATGCGAGGAGCTTATCACCCTGCGTTGCCCCCTTCAGGTGGACGGGGGTGCGTTTCCGGTGCGCCGGGCGCCGTTTCCGGTGGACGCTGGCCCAAGCGGGCCCATCCTGGAGGTGGCCGCCGCCGTTACCGTCTTGAATCCCCTTCGGGTGCCCGCCCCCGTGGCCACCGCCCCCGCCGTCGTGACGACCACCGACTTGCCGCTGAAGGTCTTCCGTCGCGGCAAGGTGCGCGACGTGTACGACCTGGGCAGCCAGCTCCTGATGGTCGCCACCGACCGCATCAGCGCCTTCGACGTCGTGCTGGAGCCCGGCATCCCGCACAAGGGCGCCTGCCTCACGCAAATCAGCAACTTCTGGTTCGACCAACTCAAGGGCGAGGTCCCGAACCACCTCATCCACACCGACGTCGCGGCGTTCCCCAAGAACCTGCAGCCCTACTCCGCCATGCTGCGCGGCCGCGCCGTCGTCGTCGAAAAGCTGGCGCCGATCCCCATCGAGTGCATCGCTCGCGGGCACATCTCGGGGTCCGGCTGGAAGGAATACAAGCGCTCAGGGACAGTCTGCGGCATCCAACTCCCGCCCGGCCTGAAGGAGTCGGAGCGCCTGCCGGAACCCCTCTTCACGCCCAGCACCAAGGCCGACGAGGGGCACGACCAGAACATCACCTTCGCCGAGTGCGAGGCCATCGTCGGCAAGGAGACCGCCGCCTGGCTGCGCGACACCACGCTGCGCATCTACGAGAAGGCCCGCGCCCACGCCGCCGCGCGCGGCATCATCATCGCGGACACCAAGTTCGAGTTCGGCCGCCGCGCCGACGGCACCATCGTCCTCATGGACGAAATCCTCACGCCGGACTCCAGCCGCTTCTGGCCCATGGAGCAGTTCCGCCCCGGCGGCGGCCAGCCCAGCTTCGACAAGCAGTTCCTGCGCGACTGGCTCGAGACGCAGCCGTGGGACAAGACGCCGCCCGGCCCCCGCCTGCCGCCGCACGTGGTCGAGGGCACCGCGCAGCGCTACTACGAGGCGTACGAGAAGCTCACCGGCAAGAAGTTCGCGCCGTAGGCCACCGCAGATTTCGCTATTCCGGCGGCCAGCTTATACGCCGTCGTCTGCTGCGAACGGTGGGACTGACGTGGCTGAACCTGGAATCTCGGAATTCACGTTCGCTTTCAGCTTCCTGCGCGAGATGGCTGAGCATGTGGAGAGCAAGTCGAAACGCCTCCGCGCTGTCCCCATCCTCCCGACCACGAACGAGGAGGCGAAGCTGGGCTACGACGCCCGCCTGCCGGCGCGTGGCGTAGTCCTGTATTACCAGTTCAAGCTCAGCCGCTACATGCACGGCTGGGCCGCCCGCCACTTCCATCCACCGGGCAGTCCCTTCTACACCACCCCATACTTCGAGGTGGAGCTTTACCCCGCGCACGGGTATCGCCAGCACAACACGCTGCTAAAGCACGCCACCCGCCACCCGCACACCTTCTACGTGGCGCCCCAACTGAAAAGCCACGAGGAGTTCCAGGCCGCCGCCGGCGCCCGGACGCTGCTGCAAAAATCGCGCCAAATCCGTGTGCGCAGATGTTCCCCCATCCATGACGAGGAGCGACACTTCTTGACGTTCCAGGAAGGGCAGCCAGGGGCAACGCAGCATTCGGAGCCGCGCGACGTGGGACACGCGGAACGGGGGGACGCCGCGGTGGAGGCACTGCTTGGCACGAGGAGTGAATGGCAGCCGCTCAACCTTGACTTCGCACTGGCGACCCTACGGGACCTCACGCCACTCACCGCGAGGCCCTGCCCGGCCTCGACCTTCCGGAGCGAGACCTCGGAACGTCCCCAACGCGGGGTGGCATCCTTGCCTACGCCTCCGAGCTGGCCATGCAGACGCTTGGAACGCCGTTGGTCGTGCTGGGGGAAATGCCGGAGTAGCCGCGTCGGGAGTGGGACCCGGCAGATTTGAACTGCCGACCAGCGGGTTATGAGCCCGCCGCTCCACCGGGCTAAGCTAGGGTCCCTTGTGGCCGCGACCCGGAGATGGCGCAAGAGGTTGCCGGCTAGGAAGGGCTTTGAGCAACTGCTTTGTGGGCGCGCCTAGGCTCCGTTAGTCTAGCGGCCAAGGATTTAGGCCTTTCAAGCCTGCGGCACGGGTTCGAATCCCGTACGGAGCACTGCAAGAAAATCTGCATTAAGCCTGAGGAAAACAGCTCGGACCAAAAGGGCCCAAGTCTCTTTTGTTATTGTATTCTTTTCTGTGCTCACATCATCGCGACGCCCGAACCAAGCTCAACAATCTCCGTGTTCGCGAGCATGTCTTTCCACAACTGCTTTCGGTCCAACTTCTTTCCTTTGTAAACGACCTCGCCAAACGTCTCGTTTACGAGCTGCTTCTTGCCCTTCCATACATGGACGTGGAGGCCCACCTGTTGCGGACGTTTGGCCGTCCAGACAATCGCAGGAGTCGAAGGCCAAACGTCAAACTCGCAAGTATCGAACTCATCGAGATTCAACTTCTCCGTCGCATCAACAACCTTCAAGCTCCCTGCGGTCTCATCGTACAGCCGTTTCAGTGGATTGGAAATCGCGGGCCCGTCGCTCCAGGTATGGTCCCAGCCGCAGTTTCCACAAGTATGCTTCTTGTGGGGCCGCCGCGCAAACTCCCCAAGGTCAAGATGGGGGAACTTGCAGCGGTTGCACTCAATGGTGGTCATCTTCCGGCCTTCCTCAAGACCGGTCACGAAGTCAAACGCGGCTGGGGGAGTAATGTTGATCCGAGTGATTTTGCCGTCCTGGAACAACTTCTTGTCGCCTGGGACGGTGATTGAAATGGCCGGGTAGTCCTCGTCGACAATCTTCTTTCCGCCTTCCTCGTGGCGAATGTGCACGTGGATACGAGGCGCGTGGCGCTCAATAGGTCGGCTCGACAAGGCCGCCGGCATGCCGCACCAGACGCCGAACTCCCCATCCATGCCCGCATCGAAAGTTTTCGGGCTCTTCACGTACCAGAGGGCCTGAGAGTAGTTCGCGCAGCGCATGCCGTTTTTGGCGGAGTCCTCGATGTCGGCCTTCAGGCCCCAGTATGCCTGATGTACCTGGCACCACCATCGCTCAGCACCATGACGAAATTTGCCAGCGTGAACGAAGATGCACTCAAGAACCGCATCCGAGCCCTCCTTCTCAGGTAGGTTGCCCAAGACTTCCGGGGAGTAGACGGCGATGTTGCCCATTGTTCGCCCTGCATGCCAGCAAATCGCCGAAACCTCCACCGCATCGTCAATAGCAGCTGGCTTGGCTGCTGGCTCCCCGCCAATCCGGTGGAGAATCTTCCTGTGCATCTTGCCTTCCTCGTCTGCCTCCCAACGAGAAGCATACAGAACCGCCTTCCCGTTCTCGTAGCGGCGAATCAGGTCCATCTTGGCCAACTCCTCAGGTGTGGGTGGCTTGCGAAGAGTTCCAGAGATGCCCAGCAACAACCCCTCCTACGAGGCACACCTAAAAAGGGAACCCCAGCCCGTCCTGAACCCAAGCGTCCCACCCCCTCAACTTTCTTCAAGAGTTTCGTGAAGACCGGGCACGTCCAGCGGGAGTTCGACAACCCATAGAACGCCCAAAAAAAATGGATGCCCTCATGTTGGCGACACTCCTTCCTAGCCGTCACGCCGGGAAGGCGGTCGCGACGCCGCACTCGCGGCAGGCGCGGCGGGGCTTGAGGTTGAAGTGGCCGCAGGCGCAGCGGGCGCCGACGGGGCAGCCGCCAGCGTAGTCCTCCGCCTTCGTGGTCTTGCGCAGGACCCACGGCATCGCGTTGATGGCGAGCAGCAGGAGGCCGAGCATGAGGAGGAAGGTGCCCATGCCGACGCGGGGGCCGGGCGCCATGCCGGCCGCGCCGGGGCCGCCCGCCAGGAGCAGGGCGCCGGCGGCGAGGCAGAGGGCGGAGACCAGGGTGCGGCCCCACTTCATGGCCGCGCCGACGGGGGGCGGCTTGTAAGGGTTGGCGCCGGGCCCGCTGGACCGGTCAACGCACACTTCTGCACAATCAAACGCTCCAACCACAAAGCTTCAAGGCGCGGCGCAGGGGAATTTCCTTCCTGTCGCCCTCCTGGGGAGGCGGGGCCTGGTCAGAGCGAAAAGGCTGAAGCCTGTGCCCGGGGTGGGAACACCGGGATGAAGGTCGCCATCTTCACCGACTCGTGGTTCCCCCGCATCGACGGGCTGACCACGAGCGTGCAGGGCATCAAGTCGGCCCTGGAGCGGCGCGGCCACGAGTTCCACGTCTTCGCCAGCGGCCCCAAGTGGGAGCGCAGCGCCGACGTGACGCGCTACAAGGGGGTCCCGTTCTGGGGCTACCCCGACTTCCACGTCGCCCTCCGCCCCGGCCGCCACGACGCGGCCAAGATCCTGCGCGACGAGGAGTTCGACCTCGTGCACATCCAGAGCCCCTTCATGGTGGGGCTGTGGGGCCTGCTGGGCGCCCGCAAGGCGGGGCTGCCGGTCATCACGAGCTACCACACCTACATCCCGGACCTGGTGCCCTACGTGGTGCCGCCGGGCCTGCGCAGCCTCAGCCGCAAGCTCGTGTGGAGGAGCACGGGCGCCTTCCTGCGCCGCAGCGACCTCGTCCTCGCGCCCAGCCCGAGCTGCGCCGCCGAGCTGCTGGCGCACGCGGGGGAGAACCTGCCGCCGATGCACGTCCACCCCAACGGCGTCGACACCAAGCGCTTCCATCCCCGCGAGCGGAGCGCCGCGATGCACAGCCGCCTGAGCCCCAAGGGCGGCCCCGTCGTCGTCTCCATCGGTCGCCTCGCCCGCGAGAAGGACGTCCCGTTCCTCGTCGACGCCCTCGCGCTGGCGCGCAAGCAGGTGCCGGGCCTCCAGCTTGCCGTCGGCGGCAAGGGGCCGGAGCTGGAGGCCATCCAGAAGCGGGTGCGCCGGCATGGCCTGGAGCGCGCCGTCACCTTCCTCGGCTTCGTGCCCGACAAGGACCTCGCGAGCGTCTACGCCTCGGCGGATGCATTCGCCTCCGCCAGCCAGTTCGAGACGCAGGGCATGACCGCCGTCGAGGCGATGGCGTGCGGCACCCCGGTCGCCGCCGTCCACGCGCGCGGCCTGGCCGACTACGTGCTGGGGGGGCGCACCGGCACGCTGTGGGCGCCCAACGACGTCGGGGAGGCGGCGTGGGCGCTCGTCGAGGCCGCCAACGCGCCGCAGGCCATCCGCGCCGCCGCGCGCCGCCACGCCGAGTCGTTCAGCCTGGAGCGCTCCACCGACCAGTTGGAGCACCTCTACCGGCAGGCCACCGGCGCGGAGCGGGAGGTCCGGCCATCCATCTTGTCCACGTGAACCCGTTCTTCTTCCCGCGCCTGGGGGGAATCGAGCGGCGCATCTACCACCTCGGCCGCGAGCTGGCAGCGCGCGGCCACAAGGTCACCGTCCTGACCGGCGGCGCGGCCCCCGGCGGCGAGCCGGTGCGCGAGCGGATGGGCAGCTTCGACGTCGTGCGGCTGCCGACGAAGGCGCTGCCCGTCAAGTGGGACCCGCCCGTCGAGCGCGCCAAGGGCGTCGCGGAAGCTCTCGTGGACCTGGACCCGGACCTCATCGACTTCCACTACCGCTGGGCGCCCGAGTGGACCAAGGCCGTCGAGCGCTCGGGCACGCCGTGGGTCTTCACCTGGCACAACCAGTTCGGCGAGGGCTCCGGCCTGCTGCGCCCGCTCTCGCTGCTGAACGACGCCGGCTACCGCCGCCGCGTGCAGGGGGGCGCCAAGTCCATCGTCTGCGTCAGCGACCACATCCGCCGGGAGCTGGAGGGCCGCCGTTTCGCGCCCGCCAAGCTGGAGGTCGTCGCCAACGGCTCGCAGCGCCCCGAGCAGGGCGGCCCCGAGTGGCAGCCCGACGACGGCCGCGACCTCCCAGCCTCGCCCTACTTCGTCGCGGTCGGCCGCCTCACCGTCGAGAAGGGCAACGACCTCGTGCTGCGCGCCTTCGCCCACGCGGTCTCCCTCGGCGCCGACGCGCGCATCGTCCTGTGCGGCCGCGGCCCGCAGCTGGCCCGCCTGGAGCGCCTCGCGGCCAGCCTCGGCGTCGCGGAGCGCGTCACCTTCGGCGGCTGGGTCCCCGAGGCCACCAAGTGGCGCCTCATGGAGAACGCGACCGCGATGGTCCACATGGCGCGCTTCGAGTCCTACGGCATCGCCGTCGCGGAGGGCATCGTCGCGGGCCTGCCCGTCGTTGCGGCCGACGTCGGCGGCGTCTCGGAGGTCGTCGGCCCGGCCGGCCGGATGGTCCCGGCCGGCGACGTGCGGGCGGCCGGCGAGGCGCTGGCCCGCATGGCGCGCGACGGCGCGTGGCGCGACGGCCTGGCGCGGGAGGCGCGCGGGCGCGCGCCCGGCATGGCGTGGGGCGCCGTCGCCGACCGCATGGCGCGCGTGTACGCAGCCGCCCTGGCCTGACGCTAGGGAATCTCCACGTCGTTGTGCGTGGAGTGCGGGCGGCGCCGCGCCTGGCGCAGGTGGTGGCCGCCGGGGTGGATGTGGCAGGCGCAGGCCACGTGGCGGGGCACCAGGAAGCCGGGACAGCCCTCCGGGATGCACTGGATGGAGCGGTTCTCGTGCCACAGCTCCAGGAACACCTCAGCCCACTCGTCGCTCCACGCCTCCTGGCGGCCGCACACCGGACAGCCCACCAGAACCACCCGGCCCCGCACACCCCTGACTCGCCCTCACGCTCAAAGCGGTGCGCAAGCGCGCCCGGTTTTTGCACTCCCGCTTTGCGCGAACGCGTTGCCGCCAGAGGGGCGCGGCAATCAGGCGATGGGGGCCGCGCGCCGCGCCACGAGCCAGCGGCGCAGGGAAAGGCTCCAGGAGACCGCGAGGAAGACGCCGCCCAGGCTGAGGCTCGCGGCGAGCGCCCAGGGGCCGGAGAAGTAGGCGTAGGCGAGGCCGGAGAGGACGAAGACGAGGGCGTACTTCGCGGCCGAGCCGAGGGCGATGAAGGCCAGCGAGCGCAGCGGGCGCCACTGGTTGACGGCGATGAAGGCGCCGGCGAACGGCAGCACCGGGACGACGCGGTTGAGGAGCAGGAGGCGCTCGTCGCGCACCAGCATCGCCGTGGTGTAGCCGGCCATGGCGCGCCGCACCCAGCGCGGGACGCCCGTGTTCTGCACGATGGTGTAGAGGATGAGGGCGGCCGCGACCTCCATCGCGACGACCAGCCCGAGCAGCAGCGCGCCCCAGGCAAGGGTGGGGTGCTGCGTGAAGGCGAGCAGCGCGGCCACCTCGGGCATGAGGGGGAGGCCGAGGCCGTCGAGCAGGAAGACGAGGGCGAGCGCGGCGATGGGGTGGGCGACCACCACCTGCCAGACCGCAAGCTCCTCCATGCCGGCCGTCGACCCGTCGGCGCGTTCTTAAATCAACCGACCGGGCACTCCTGTCGGCTCGGAGAGGATGAGCTCGTCGAGGCTCGCCTGCGGCACGTCGGGCCACCAGCGGTCCACGAAGTAGATGGCGATCGCGGCCAGCGCGAGCCCCGCCGCGACGTCCGCGACCCAGTGGATGCCGAGGTAGACGGTGGAGAAGACGATCATCGCCGCCAGGACCCAGGACAGGTGGCGGTAGCGGCGGCTCGGGCCGTGCCACGCCACGCCCGCCATGGCGACGCTGATGGCGGTGTGCAGGCTGGGGAAGCAGTTGTTGACCTCGTTGAAGCTGTAGAGGTGGTTGCGCACCCACTCGTAGCTGGTGGCGACGTTCTGCACGGCGGGGTCGTAGTGCCAGACCTCGCGCACCGGGAAGAACAGGTAGAACGGCAGCGCCACGGCGTAGCAGAAGGCGTAGGCGCCGAGCGCGCGGCGGGCCATGGCGCCCCGGCCCATCCAGATGCCCAGCATGGGGGTGAAGATGATGAGGAACGGGTACCCCGCGACGTAGGCGAAGGTGAAGACCGCGTGCAGCCAGCGCTCGGGCAGCAGCGCCTGCAGCCGCACGTGCAGGTCGCCGTCCATGACGGCCAAGAGGGGCGTGAAGTCGAGGCCGAGGTGGCGGGTCAGGAAGGGGTCGATCTGCGACTCGATGACCTCGGGCACCAGCATCAGCACCAGGCCCGCCACCACCCAGCCGTCGCGCGCCAGCGCCCGCGTCCACAGCCGCAGGTTCCAGTGCCGGCGCTGCCACGGCACGAAGAGGGCGCCGCCGATGGCGACGCTCATCGGGAGGGCGAAGAACAGGAGCACCGCGGTGGTGTCCAGGGTGCCGGTCACGCCGTCGGGCATGGCTCTCCTGGTCGCGGCACGCCCGGCCACCGGAGGCCCCCCTGAAAAACGGTGCGTTGCCGGTCCGGCTAGTTCAGGACCTCGGGCACGAGCTGGCCCGGGCAGCCCGACGTGATGGTGCAGTCCAGCTCCGGCCAGTGCTCGCGGTCCGCCACGGGGCTAAAGGGCTCGGCGGCGCCGACGGTGGCGGCCCCCCCGCACGCGTAGCAGCGCAGGTAAGCCCCGTCCACCTTGGCCAGGCGGCGGCGGACGGCGCGGTCCCCCCACCGGTTCAGGCGGATGCCGAACGGGAAGAAGTCAGGCGCCGTGCAGAACGGTCTGTCCGCTGGCTTTTAGTTTCCTTCTCCCCGGTTCCCATCTGCCGGGTCCCGGCCCCCTGCGGCGCATCGGACACGGGCCCCGCGCAGTTCAACGACACTGGGTTCGGCGGCGGGACACGATTGGGGGTCGCGCACCGACCCTGACCAGATGCCCTCCGCGCAGAGAATGCGGAACGAATGAGAAAATCAGGTTTTTCTTGATACATTATTATTGAATCAACAAAATTCCATGTCTGTTCAAGGCTTGATGAAGCTTTGCTGATTCATGGATGGCGCAACAAGGCTAGACCAAGCCCTAGACCGGCGCAACGCTGTCCTGGCCTTGCTGGCGCTCCATGCGGAAAGTCCCCTTGGGGCAAGCGAACTGGCGAAGCAGCTAGGCACCTACGCCCAGAGGGGGCTCATCATTGGCAGGCACCTTGCAGCGCATGGGCTGGCCGAGGTTCGCCAAGTCCGTGGGGAAGGTCGCCGTGCGGCCTACAAAATCGCCCTGACCCCGCTCGGTGGCAAAGTTGCCCAGAGGCTCGAAGCCATAGCCTCACTTCTTTGAAGCCCGGCTACATTTAGGCCATAAACCCTTTCGTCCACGCGCAACAGCCGCCCACATATCTCTAACTCGGATTATGTGGGTGGCTCATGTCGCTTGCACCGGCGACTCAAACTCGCCAGTGAGAAAGACAATGAACACGAACCGAGTCCCGGCCCTTGCGTTGGCCGGATTGATGATGGCAAGCCTCATGGCCACTCTGCCGAGCCCCGCATCGGGCACCGGAGCGACCTCCTGCACGGACCACGGCAAGTCCATGTCCTGCGACTTCTACTGTGCCGCAGGCTTCGGCGTGAGCGTCGGAGCGCAATCCGCGCACCATGTCGAGGGTGGCGCGGCCTGCCCCGCCACTGGCGCAAGCTGCAGCAACGCACCCACGGGGGACACGGGCGCCTGCACCGGAAGTGGCGACCCCGAAGTCGAGCAAGGCGCCGGCCGCTGCAGCGCCTACGCCGACGACGGCGATGGCGTCGTGACCTGCCAGGGTGGCGGGGCCAGCGCGAGCGCCCTTGGGGTGGTTCTCGCCCTCGTCAAGGGCGGCGCGGACCCGTGCAATGGCGCCTCGTTCAATGCGTTGGGCATCCAGAGCCTCGCGTTCCTGCACCTGTCGATGGATGGCCATTTCCGGGACTCGTTCACGTGGTCCCCGAGCGGCGGCTGCCAAAAGGTTTCCCCCTCCTGTTCCTACGTGCAGACGAACAGCGGCGAGGGCGAGCCAGGGAAGACTCGTCTCTTCTGCTTCTACGAGACCCAACTCTACAGCGACAGGTAGAGAGGCGCATCGATGACACACACGACTCCCACGAACAGCAGCCTCCTAGCGACGGGAGCCGTCTTCCTCGTCCTCCTTCTCCCCGGTTGCACGACCACTCCGAACCTCGGGGCGACGACCCCCCCGCCCATCCCTGTCCCTGACGTTCCCTGGCACGTGATGAACACCACCGCCTCCCTGATGGTGGGCCCGGGGCCGGTTGCGGGAGCCATTACGTCGGGGGTGCATGGCGTGGCGAACGACAACTGCGTTTTCCTCACCACGAGCGATGTCAACACTTCCCGCATTTTGGTTCGTTCCGTCAACGCCACCCTCACCTGGAGCGCTCTTACGCCCCTCGCGAAACTAATGAGCCTAGTCGTCAGCAACAGCCCAGCGAACGGCCTCATCAGCACCTACCACACGGACTTTGGCCAGTCGCCCCAAGCCGTGAGCCTGCGCGACCCCTTCCAGAACACCAAGGTCCACACGATGACCGTCGGCGCCCGCCCCGAAACCCCCCCGCAGGGCGCCGAGGTGGCGCAGCCGGCCACTCTCACCGTTCGCGTGGAATTCGCCTACACCGGGGAAGCGCCGCGTTTCAACGTCGGCACTTGCTAGCCTGCGCGGCTCAGACGGGGCACCCTAGCCAGCCGCAACCGTTATCGGGGACGGCCCGGCCTGCGCCTGCCATGCGCGCCTTCCCGCTCACCGCCGCCGCCCTGCTCTGCGCGGTCCTCCTCTCCGGCTGCGCCGGCACCACCGCCCCCACCAGCTCCACCAGCCCGGGCGGGGGGAGCGTCGTGGGCGTGCCGGGCTTCTCGGTCCTGCCGAGCCAGCTTGCGCCCCTGTTCAGCAAGCCCGTCCTCGTGGACACCGTGCGCGCCGGCGGCGAGCCCGTCATCGCCATCACCCACAAGGGCACCGTCCTCGTGTCGGCGCACCCGGGCTTCACGCACTACCACCCGACGGACCCGACGCACGTGCCGGCGGAGCTGCTGCAGGACTTCGCCGGCCAGAGCTACCTGTGGCGCTCCACCGACAACGGCACCACCTGGGCGCACATCGGCCTCCCCCTCGTGCCCGGCGGCATGGGGCCGCGCAGCGCGGGCCTGGGCGTCTCCGACCCCGAGTTCACCGTGATGCAGGACGGCACCGTCTGCTACACCGACCTGGAGTCGCTCGTGCTGGCCAGCACCTCGTGCAGCAGCGACGACGGCGTCACGTGGGGCCCCGGCAACGCGGCCTCCTCCGGCCGCCCCATCGACCGCCAGTGGCTCGCCTCCTACAAGGACGAGTTCTACTTCACCGGGAACTACTTCGCGCCCGGCCCCAACTTCCGCGTCAGCACCGACAAGGGCCTCACCTGGACCGAGCGCGGCACCACGAAGTGCGACAGCGACCTCATCGCCAACCCCGCCAACGGCCACCTCTACCAGTCCTGCAACGGCACCGGCATCTCGGTCAGCCTCGACGGCGGCCGCACCTGGAGCGACGCGCGCACCGCCCCCGGCGCGCACGCCAACGGCACCCGCACCTTCGCCGAGCCCGCCATCGACGCGGGCGGCAACGTGTGGACGACCTGGAACGACGGCGAGAAGCGCCTCTACGCCGCCGGCACCCCGGACGAGGGCAAGACCTGGCCCTGGCTCCTCGACCTCACGCCTCACTTCCGCCTCTCCACGGTCGATGCGCCCCGCTGCGTGGCGACCCTGGGCGGCACCCCCAAGTGCGACGCGCCGGACTCCCGCCCCGTCCACGCGGCCACCAACGGCACCTACGTCTGGCCCTGGGTCAGCGCGGGCTCGGCGGGCCGCTTCGCCGTGAGCTGGATCGGCGCCTACGCCGAGAGCCCGAGCGAGCAGCAGAACGGCCCCTGGTACGTCTTCACCGCCTACGTCCTGGACGCCACCTCGGCCCGGCCGTCGGTGACGATTGCCCGCCTG
Organism: Thermoplasmata archaeon; assembly: GCA_034667745.1. GTDB lineage: Archaea > Thermoplasmatota > E2 > JACPAO01 > JAHFTW01 > JAHFTW01. The sequence goes on along the minus strand of JAXDQP010000036.1, from coordinate 3,328 downwards.
ACGCCCGACCCCATCCACATCAACCCCATCTGCCAGGGCGGCACCCTCTGCCAGGCCAGCTCGGTGCAGGGCGAGCCGTCGGGCGACCGCCGCCTGGGCGACTTCTTCGAGACCACCATCGAGCCCGGCACCGGCTTCCTGATGGGCGCGTGGAGCAACACCAACGCGCGCGCCGACGACGTCATCAGCCACCCGCAGTTCGTGCGCCAGGTCGGCGGCGTGCGGCTGCTGACGGACGCGGACCTGCGCGCCTACGCGCCCACGCAGGGCTAGGCGGCGGCCGCCAGACAATCTGGGAAGCTCTATGCGGCCGCGCGCCCACTGCGGGGCCATGAAGCTCCCGCCCGCCGCGCTGCCGGCCTGCCTGGCCGCCTGCCTGCTGCTCGCCCTGCCCGGCTGCCTGCGCGGCCCCATCTCCTTCGACGGCCCCGGCACGGCCGAGGCCCGCAACCCGGACCTGGACGGCCTCGTGCTGCGCGCCGCCGTCACGCGCGCCACGGAGGGGCGGCTGCGGCTGGACGCCACGCTCGGCAATGAGGGCGGCCACACCTACGGCGCCACCAACATGTGCACCATCCCGTGGGGGATGACGATGACCGACGACCGCGGCCGCACGCTGGCCCTGCAGGAGCCGTCGGTCACCTGCGCGGCGCTCGGCATCGGCCCCGTCCCGCCGGGCGCGACGCTGCGCTTCAACCACACGTGGGACGGCCGGCTGTGGGAGGACGGCAAGGCGTTCGACGCCGCGCCGGGCGCCTACACGTGGCACGTCCGCTTCAACGCCTACACCGGCAGCAGCGTGCAGGACATGGGCGAGCAGCGCGCCCTGGAGACGGGGATTCCCGTCCGGGTCGGCTAGGCGCGCCGCGCGCGGAAGGCCGACGCCAGCCCGAGCAGCGCCACGAGCGCGAGCAGGCTGGCGCCCGGGCTCGCCTTGGCCGGCGGCGGGGGCGTGAAGGAGTGGCCCATCGCCTCCAGCGTTCCGTCCGAATGGAGGATGACGGGCAGGCGGCCGCCGACGTCGGTCACGAGGTCCAGCGCGAGGTCGCCCGCGTCCGCGGCGGGGACGGCGTGGAAGGAGAACGTCACGTTCCCGGCAGGCCCCGTCGGGACGACGTCGGGCGAGGTGAAGGCGAGGCCCCATCCCGCCTGGTTGCGGGGCTGGAGGTGGACGTGCTGGCCGGTCTTCGCCAACGCGGACTGCACGCGGACGGTGTAGTTGCCGCCGCCGCTGGCCGCCGCGCCCGTGAAGCGCAAATAGCCAGTGGGCGGGCCGAGCGTGGCCTCCTCGACGACGGCGCCGCGCCCCGCGATGGCCGTCGGGTCCGGGTAGGTCTGCGCGCCGCCCGTGTAGGGGACCGGGATGCCGCCGGGGGCCACGTCGCGCGGGTCGCCGCCCACCGACGAGGTCACGGTGAGGCCCTTGAGCGTGGTGCCGGGCTCGACGCCGAGCGTCGCGAAGGAGACGAAGGCGCGCTGGACGTGCAGCTCCCGCTTGGCGCTCTCCGTTTGGAGCAGGAGGGCGTCGAAGTTGGTGGTGAAGGTCTTGCCGTCCTTGGTCGCGACGAAGCGAGACTCGGCGCCCTTGGCGGTCTGGAACGCGAACGACACGCGCCACTCCTCGCTGCCGGGCGGGCTAGGGACGTTCTGGTTGGCGCGGTCGCCGTAGAGCTCGGCGCGGAAGTAGAGGCCGTCGCCGAGGGCGCCCGCGCCGACGGCGGGGTCGTGCGCCATGCCGAGGTAGACGGCGTTGATGTCGTAGCCGCCGTAGGGCTCGATGAGGTCGGTGCCCTCGTCCTCGATGAGCAGCGTCTCCAGCTCGCTGGCCTCGGAGGGGTTGTGCGCCTGCGCGAGGGGCGCGAGCAGGAGGGCGGTCAGGGCGAGGAGGGCGGCGCTGCGCACAGCCGTCGCAGGGGGCGCGGGGTTCAAGCGGTTTGCCTCGCTCAACCCGTCAGCAGGCCGCCGAAGGGGCCGCGCGCGTCCTGGCCGCCGTCCACCACGAGGCAGGTCCCGGTGACGTAGGAGGCGGCGGGGCTGGCGAGGAAGAGGCACGCCTGCGCGACCTCCTGGGCGTTCCCCATGCGGCGCAGCGGGATGCTGGCCTCCAGCGGGCCGCGCAGGCCGAGGTCGTCGGCGAGGCGCCGCATGCCCTCGGTGCCGTCGATGGGGCCGGGGCTGACGGCGTTGACGCGCACCTTGGGCGCCCACTCCACCGCGAGCGACTTGGTGAGGTTCAGCACGCCCGCCTTCGCCGCGCCGGAGTGGCTCACGCCCGGGGCTCCCGTCCAGGCGTAGCCGGCGACGATGTTGAGGATGGAGCCGCCCGCCATGCGGCCGCCGACGCTGCGGCAGACGTTCGCGGTGCCGTTGAGGACGATGTCGATGACGCTGCGCCACGCGTTCTCGCTCATCGCGCTGAAGGGGACGGGGAAGTTGCCGGCCGCCGCGTTGACGAGGACGTGGACGCCGCCGCGCGCCTCCAGCTCCGCCGCCACCTCCTCGATGCGCGCGGAGTCGCGGACGTCGGCCTGGTGCGCCACGGCGTCGCGGCCGATGGCCTTCTGCGCGGCGGCGAGGCGCCTGGCGTCGCGGCCGAGGACGTGGACCTCCGCGCCGTGGGTGGCGAACGCCTCCGCGATGGCGAGGCCGATGCCGCTGGAGCCGCCGGTGACGAGGACGCGTTGTCCCGTGAAGAGGTCGGTGCGGAACGCGCCTTGCACGCGTCTCCATGTGGCGGGCGCGCTTTCAGGCTGCCGTCGCACCCCGAACACGGATTTTCGGAGGCCGTGCGCTCCGTGGGTTCCGGCTTGGCGGAGCGTCAGCGCAGCGGGGTGCCGTCCTTGACGCCGCCGAAGTAGATGTCGGTGCCCTGCGCGGCCACGCCGACGGCGGTGCCGCCGGCGGAGGAGGCCCACGCCACGACCGGGTGGCCTGCGGGGGTGAGGGCGACCTCGAAGAAGTCGAGGAGGCTGCGGTCGCCGCCCGCGACGCAGCCGGTGCCGGAGGTGCAGACGGAGCCGACGTGGTTGGGCAGGCCGTTGAGCTGGACCGTGACGCCGACCGGCTGCGGCTGGTTGGCGGTGATGGACTCCCACAGCTTGACGTTCCACAGGTCGGGCAGCGCGTCGTTCGGGAGGCCCGCCGTGTTCTCGTACCAGGCGACGGCGGCGCGGCCGGAGGCGCCCGCCACGACGAACGGCATGATGGCGGCGTGCGCGGGGTCCGAGATGAGGACGGGGCGCGTCCAGGTCTGGCCGAGGTCGCCGGAGGCGGTCAGGAAGACGCCGAGGCGCGCCGCCGGCTTGGGGACGCTGGTGGGGAGGAGGCG
>JAXDQP010000035.1:0-17965 GCA_034667745.1 Thermoplasmata archaeon | reverse complement strand
GGGCGAGCCGCTCACCGCGACGCGGAAGTTCAAGTTCATCGTGTGCAGGGACCCGCTGCCGCTCTACCGCGACCCGCAGCGCCAGCAGGCCAAGCAGGCCGAGCTCGCGCGCGGCGGCCACCAGCTCATCGTCAAGGAGCCCAAGAACCGCGGCCTCAAGCCAATCGAGTACATGTGGCCGCAGGAGAGGGTCGAGCCGGGCATGATCGACTGGGCCTGGTACAAGTCGATGGTCGAGGACTACGTCAAGGGGGCCTTCGGCTTCGACTCCCTGGAGCTGGTCGTGCAGCGCGACCTCAGCTCCTGGTTCTAGCCGCCTCGGCGACCCCTTCGCCTTATGACGCGGCGCCGATGCCCGCAGGCCGCAGCCTTGGCTCTTGGCCTTGCCGCACGAGGCTTAAAGGCTCCCGGCACGGAACAGCCACGATGCTCGCCGACGCCCAGCCCCTCTGCTTCGTCGCCGCGACCAACCCGCGCCGCGCGCGCGAGTTCTACGGCGACGTCCTGGGCCTGCGCTTCATCGCCGAGGACGGCTTCGCGCTCGTCTTCCACTGCGGCGCGACGCAGTTGCGGGTGCAGAAGGTGGAGAGCCTCGTGCCGCAGCCCGCCACGGCCCTGGGCTGGGTGGTGCCCGACATCGGCGCCGCGGTCGCCGGGCTGCGCGCCAAGGGGGTCGCGTTCCTGCGCTTTCCCTGGATGGCGCAGGGCTCCGACGTGTGGACCGCGCCCGGCGGCCCGCTCATGGCGTGGTTCAAGGACCCCGACGGCAACACGCTGTCGCTGACCCAACTGGCGTAGGCCGCAGCGCGCGTCGTCTTCGGCAGCCTCAAGTGGGCGGAGGCCGGATTCCCGTCATGCGCTCCTGGCCCTCCTGGCTTGCCGTGCTCCTCGGCGCCGTCGCCTTCGTCGTCGGCCTGGTCCTGAACTTCACCACGAGCGTGACGAGCGCCGATGCCGCGCGCTGGTTCAGCCTCGTTGGCCCCTTCCTGCTCGGCGGCGCCATCCTGCTGGCGGCCGGCCTGCACGCGCTCCAGGCGAGCTACGACTCCTGGTGCGGCTGCGACGACTGCATGGGCGGCTGCGACTGCTGCGGCGACGACTGCGCCTGCGGCGACTGCGCGGCCTGCAAGGGCGGCCACGCGGGCCACGAAGGCCACGACCACGACTGAGGCAGCATGCGCTGGCCCCTCGCCGCCGCCGGCGCCTTGGTCTTGGTGGCCGGCGTCTACCTGACCCTCACCTACAAGTCGCCCATGTACGCCGTGCTCACGGTGCCCGTGGCGGCGCTCCTCGTCCTCGCCGGGCTCCGGCCGGTCCTGCGTGGCCGGCGGCGGGCCAACTGCGGCTGCTGCGCCTCCTGCGCCTGCACCTGCGGCAGGTGCGGCTGCCGCAAGGCCAGCGGCGCCGAGGGCCACGTCCACAGGCCGATGCCGTAGCCCCGAAGGCAACGTTTTCGCGGCGGCCGCGCTGCCCCGGCCGTGCGCCACTGGCTGATGAAGTCCGAGCCGGGGTCCTTCTCCATCGACGACCTGCGGAAGGCCAAGAGGACCTCGTGGGACGGCGTGCGCAACTACCAGGCGCGCAACTCGATGCAGCAGATGGAGGTCGGCGACTTGGTGCTGTTCTACCACAGCAACGCCGACCCGCCGGGCGCCGCCGGGGTCGCGAAGGTGTGCAGGACGGCCTACCCCGACCCCACCGCCTTCGACCGCAAGGACCACCACTACGACCCGAAGTCCAACCCGGAGAAACCGTCCTGGTTCATGGTCGACGTCCAGTTCGTCGAGAAGTTCCCCACCTTCGTCACGCTCGACGCGATGAAGGAGGCCAAGGCGCTGCAGGGCATGCTGCTCACCTCGGGCAAGGCGATGCGGCTCTCCGTCCAGCCGGTGGACAAGCGGCACTTCGACGCCGTGCGCAAGATGGGGCACGCGCCAGCTTGACCACGAGTTCCACGGAGCGGCACCCCCGTTCGTGCGACGCGTGAGGTTCGTGGCTCAGTCGGAAGGCTACCCAATCCAGGGGTTGTCGGCCCACGGCAGCGCCGGCGGGACGCGGGCGTCGTCGGGGTGGAAGCGCACCGTGTAGGCGCCCGAGGTGCCGTCGTAGACGAGCAGCGTGCCGTCGCCGAGGCTCAAGACCTCCAGAACCTCCGGTGTGGGGCCGCCCCTGAACGGCTTGCCGGCGGGCTCCAGCGTGGGCAGGAACGCGCCGACGCTGGGCAGGTCGGGCCAGTTGGCCTTGCTGGCGTTGGCGGCCCAGACGCCGCCGTGGTACATCGACACGAAGAGGGTGCCGTTGGCGAGGACGGGGTAGTGGGTGCTGAACATCTCGCCCTGGCTGGGCGGCCACTGCACGTCGACCGGCAGGGTCCACTTGAACGCCCGCAGCGGGACGGCGGGGTTGGTGACGTCGAGCATGACGACCTGGCCCGAGGGGCGGCCGGCGGGGCGGCCGATGACCTCCTGGCCGGTCAGCAGGTAGTGGTGGCCGTCCTGCGCGCCGGGCACGGGCCAGACGGAGTGGACGTGCCCCTTCATCTGGGTCGGGTCGCCGCCCGGCGCCTGGCCCCAGCTCGCAAGCGGCGTGGCCTGCCCGGGGCCGTCGAGGCGGATGATGTGCAGGCCGCCGTCCCAGTCCGCGAGGTAGGCGATGGTCTGGCCAGTGACGGGGTGCTTCTCGATCTGCGCGTCGGTGTGGCCGTTGGAGAGGTAGAGCAGGCTGGGGTCCAGGTGCGTCTGGTCCGCCGGGGTGTACACCAGGTCGAGGGCGAGGCGCGCGCCGGCCGGGGTCTCGCGCACGGTGAGGATGTCGAAGTGGCTCAGGGCGTTGCCGTAGCGCGGCACCGCCGGCTCGCACGGGACGGGGTTGGCGACGGGGTTGCCGGTCACGCTGGGGACGGTGCAGGGGACGGCGGCAAGGCCGGAGGTGGCGACGTAGCGCGTGCCATCCACGGTGGCGGTGCTGATGCTGTGCACGTTGCGGCCGCCGGGGTACTCGTAGAAGTCGGCGACCTTCGGGTCCTCGGGCGTGCTGAGGTCCACGAGGATGGCCGCGTAGCCGTAGGGGACGCGGTCGACGTTGGAGGCGACGGCGCGCTCGCCGCCGCACGCGTCGCGCCACCTCATCGGGAATGGCACCATGCCGTCGGCGTCGGCGGCGACGGGCGGTTTGTCGCTGGCGAGGTCGGGGTTGCCGGCGATGACGGCGTACTTGCCGTCCGCGAAGATGGCGGCGTCGTAGGTGAACTCGTAGGGCAGCACAAGCTCGCCCAGCATCGTGGGCTTGGCGCGGTCGGTGACGTCGAGGACGGTGAGCGCCACGTCGGTCTGGAACGAGTGGACGACCGCAATCTGGCGCTTGCCGGGCGCGCGCTCCGCCGCATCGCCGCAGTAGCCGGTGCCGGCGGTCGTCCCGAAGTAGGGGCTCAGGAGCGCGTCGTGGCCGACGACCTCGAAGTTGGGCGTCCCGAAGCCGAGGTGCTGCGTCCGGTTGCCGTGGTCGTGCTCCTTTGGCAGGACGTGGTCGGTCTCCAGCGGGTCGGCGGCGCCGAAGATGGCCTGCAGCGCCCACGCGGGGTCGCGCACGGGGACAATGGCGGGCGCCGGGTCGGGCTTGGCCATGCAGCCGGCGAGGGCGCCGAAGGCCAGGAGCCCGGCGAGGAGGAGGACGCGCACGCGCCGGCGTGGGGGCGGAATGGGAAAACGTTTGCGGAGCCAGGATTGAATCGATTCCTGGTTCGCGCGGGTCAGCCCACGGTCTTGCGGTAGACGCGCCAGTTCAGCAGGCCGAACAGGACGGCGCCGATGCCGCTCGCCAGCAGGACGATGCCAATCTTGTCCCACGGGTAGTGGGCGACCATGACGCCGTTCTCGTTGACGCCGACCATCATGGTGCGCAGCGACTCGATGAGGTAGTTGACGGGGTTGACCTCGACGACGTTGCGGAGCCACTTCTTGTCGATGAGCTCCTTGGCCTGGAAGGCGCTGCTCAGGAACATCAGGACGAAGAACAGCGGGAAGGCGGACTGCGTGGCCTGGTCGCTCTTGGTCTTGAGCGCGAGGGCCATCACGCCGAGCCCCGCGATGCAGGCGCTGAACAGGGTGGCCAGGAGAATCATCACGACGGCGCCGAGCACGCCGGTCTTGACGGTGGCGCCGAACGCGATGGCGATGAGCAGGACGAGCGTGCCCTGGAGCGCGACGCGGGTCATCTCGGCGAACATGCGCGCCGTCATCACAATCCACGGCCGCGCCGGGGTGGTGCGCAGCTTGTCGAAGTAGCCGGTCCGCAGGTCCACGATGAGGGCGGCGCTGGAGTTGGCCATGCCGACGAAGATGGTGAACAGCAGGACGGCGGGGACGATGAACGACTCGTACTCGACGCCGGGGTAGGCGGCCTGGAAGGCGGGCTGGTTCGCGATGCTGCTGAACAGGTTGCCGAACAGCAGCAGCTGGATGACCGGCATGACGATGCCGAAGACGAGGACGACGGGGATGCGGGGGAACTGGCGCAGGTTGCGCATGTACATCAGGCCGAACGTGCGGAGCGCGCTCATGCCGCCACCTCCTGGGGCTCGAGCTTCTCGTCGGTGATTTTCACGTTGGCGCTGCGCTTGCGCCGCTTGCGCTTGCCGCCGGCCTCCTCGTGCTCCTCCGCGGGCTTCTCGTCGCCGGTGAGCTTGGCGCCGGTGTACTTCAGGAACACGTCCTCCAGCGTCGGCGTCTGCACCTTGGTCTCGCGCACCTCGATGCCGAGGTCGGTGACGATGCGGAGGGCGGGGACGAGGCTGCGGGCGCCGTCCTTGACGCGGATGTCGAGGTGGCCGTCCTGCTGCCGGATGTTGCCCGGCCGGAACGCGCGCTCCAGCTGCGCCCACTGCGCCGCCGTGACGGGCTCGGCGAGGGTGACGCGGACGGTGTCGGCGCCGACGGAGCGCTTCAGGCTCGTGGGGGTGTCGATGGCGGCGATGCGGCCCTTGGACATGATGGCGATGCGGTCGCACAGCGCGTCCGCCTCCTCCATGTAGTGCGTGGACATGAGGATGGTGATGCCCTCCTGGTCGCGCAGGCGGCGCAGGACGGTCCAGAGGTCGGCGCGCGACTTGGGGTCGAGGCCGGTGCTGGGCTCGTCGAGGAACAGCACCTCCGGGGTGTGGATGAGCGAGACGGCGAGGTCGAGGCGGCGCTGCATGCCCCCGGAGAAGCGCGTGACGCGGCGGTCCTTGTGCGGCGTGAGGTCGAAGGTGTCGAGCAGGCGCGCGGCCTTCTCCCTGGCCTCCTTGCCGCCCACGCCGTAGAGCTTGGCGTGCAGGATGAGCATCTCCTGCGCGGTGGCGAGGTCGTCCATGCCGACCTCCTGCATCGCGAAGCCGATGCGGCGCTTGACCTCCCCCGCCTGCCTCTCGACGTCGAAGCCCAGCACGCGGGCGCGGCCGCCGCTGGCGTGGTGCAGCGTGCCGAGAATCCGCATCGAGGTGGTCTTGCCGGCGCCGTTGGGGCCGAGGAAGCCGAAGATTTCGCCGCGCCGGACGGTGAAGCTGATGCCCTTCACGGCGGCGGTGCCGTCCGGGTAGGTCTTCTGGAGGTCCTCGACCTCGATGACAGGCTCCGCGGGGTCCGGCATGGGAGGCGGCCACCCGTGGCGCGCGTTTGAGCGCTTCGTACGGCACGCGCGAATCCTGTGGACGCTGCCGCGAGGGACCGCTGGCGCCCGGGCGCGGGAAAAACGGCGCGGAGCCCGCCGCGCGTGGGAACGGCGCCCAACGGTGGCGCTCCCCGCTGGAGGCGGCGAGTCCCCGTCAATCGACGGGGGAAGCCATAACCCCGTGGAATCCCCATTCCTGCCCGTGGGCTTCGACACGCAGCGGGTGCGCGCCGCATTCCCCATTCTCGGCCGCCGCATCCGCACGCTCGACGGGCAGGAGCGCCCCTTGGTCTACCTCGACCACGGCGCCAGCACCCACGCCCCCCGCCCGGTCATTGACGCCGTGACCCGGATGCTGGAGTCGCAGTACGCCAACATCCACCGCGGCAATCACACCCTCAGCCGCGAGAGCTCGGAACTGTTCGACGACGCCCTCGCCACCTTCCAGTCCTTCGTGCGCGCCGAGCCCGACACCACCGTCACGGTGCTGGGCCACAACACGACGATGGCCCTCGACCTCGCCGCGCACGTCATGGCGGACGCGCCCGGCGCCACGCTCACCACGCTGCTGGAGCACCACAGCAACGACCTGCCGCACCGCGCCCGCGGCGAGGTCCTGCACGCCGACGTCGACGCCGAGGCGCGCCTCCTGCTGGAGGACGTCGAGGCCAAGCTCGCCTCCACCACGGTCAAGCTCCTGGCCGTCACGGGCGCCAGCAACGTCGCCGGAACGCTCCCGCCGCTGGGCAGGCTCGCCCGCCTCGCGCACGACCACGGCGCCCGCATCCTCGTCGACGCGGCGCAGCTCTACGCCCACGCGCCCATCGACCGCAAGCCCGAGGGCCACCCCGAGCACCTGGACTTCCTGGCGGCCGCCGGCCACAAGGCCTACGCGCCGCTCGGCTCCGCGTTCCTGATGGGCCCCAAGGAGCTGATGGACGCCGCGCCGCCCTACATCGCCGGCGGCGGCACCGTCGAGTGGGTCACGCCCGGCTCCGCGCTGTTCACCACCGGCTCCGACCGCCACGTCGGCGGCACCCCCAACATCGTGGGCGCCGTCGCCTTCGCGGCCGCAACGCGCTACCTGGACGGCTTGGGCATGGAGAACGTCCGCGAGCACGAGGTCCAACTGGTCCGCCACGGCCTGGCGCGCTTCGGCGAGCTGGAGGAGGCGCGCGGCGTCACGCTGTTCGGCCCCCGCCGCGCCAGCGAGAAGGTCGGCGTCTTCACGTTCCTCGTCCCCGGCGTCCGCCACGAGCTGGTCGCCGCCGTCCTCAACCACGAGCACGCCATCGCCACCCGCAACGGCTGTTTCTGCGCCCACCCGCTGCTGCACCGCCTGCTCGGCCTCGGCGACACCTCGCGCTGGACCGACGCCCTCTCGCGCGGCGAGCCGGTGGACCTGCCGGGCGCCACCCGCGCCAGCCTCGGCCTCTACAACACGGCGGAGGAGATCGACGCCCTCGTGGAAGGCCTCGACGCCATCGCGCGCGGCAAGTGGGCGGGCAAGTACGACATGGACGGCGCGCAGTGCAACCCGCGCGAAGCGAAGGTCCTCGCGGCCCCGGCGCTGGACTGAGGCACCCGCGCGAATCCGCTGGCCTTGCTCTCAGCCCATCATGAACCACTGCGGGTCGAGCCACAGCTCGAACTTGGCGCCGCAGTGCGGGCACTCGACGGGGTAGTCGGTGCGCCCCGCCTGCCGCGCCGGGACGTCGTGCGTCGTCACGGCGTTGCACTTCGGGCAGTCGACGTCCATGTACACGGGCGCTTCGACGGGGCCGCGCTATTTCGGGCTTGGGGTAGAGGGGAAAAGGTCGCTCGGGGGCTTACGAGCAGAGCGGCGTGACGAGGCACGGCCCGTGCGGCAGGTAGGTGGCCGGGAGCGCCGGCGCGGGGCCGCCGGGCACCGCCACCTGGACGTAGCCGACGTAGATGTCCACCAGCGCGGCGCCCACGTTCACCTGGACGTGCAGGTGGGAGCCCTGGTAGTAGGTGTAGCCGCTCACCGGGTCGAACGTCGGCGGCCTGATCTCGTTGTAGTAGACGTTCACGAACCCGGTCGTCACGCTGATGGGCGCGCCGCAGAGGGCGGCCACCGCGGTGGGCGGCGGGTTGTTGAGGCCGACCTCGGCGAGGTCGCACGCCCACGCGGCCGTCACGAGGCCGGGGGTCCGGAACGCCTGCATCTCAAGCTCGAGCGCGGTGAAGTCGAGGTCCTGGCCCAGGACGGTCACGTGCAGGTCCTGCACGCCGCCCCGCGCGTAGGTGTCCGCGAAGAGGCCGGCGGGGGTGTTCACGGCGTTCATGTCGCAGCGCGAGAACACCGTCGAGGCCGAGACGTCGAGGCCCAGGGCGCCGTTCGCGTAGTGCGCGCCGGCCAGCTGGGCGTCCGCGTGCACCATCGAGGTGAGCGGCGGCGACGGGGCCGGTCCCGGCGGGGGCGTGTAGGCGCCGACGGCGGGGGTGATGCTGTTGATGCGGCTCTCCGCGTAGGCGTTGCGCGAGGTCCCGCCCAGGAAGTCCTGCTCCGTGACGAGCAGGCCGTCGGCCAGGCAGGGGCTGGTGTCGCACAGGTCGCGCGGGTCGCCCGGCCGGTTGCCGCAGACGCAGTCGCCGTCCGGGTTGGGCTGGACGCAGAAGCAGGCGCTGGGGTCCTGGGCCGCGGTGGCGCAGCACACCTCGGGCGGCGCGAACTGGCGGCAGTCGACGCAGGAGTGCGTGATGGGGCCGTTCAGCAGGCAGCAGAGGTCCACCGTCGTCGGCGGGCAGCGGCAGCTGAGCAGCTGCGGCGGGCAGCAGGTGAGCGGCTGCTTGAGGTCGCAGGGGGGCTTGACCGGGCAGAGTTGCGGCTGGGTCGGGTTCTGCGCCAGGCAGCAGACGGGGTCGAGCGGCTGGGTGCAGTTGATGTTGCAGTTGATGCCCAGCGGGTCGCAGCAGGTGAGGGGCTGGGTGGGGTCGCACGCCAGGGTGACGCAGAGGCTGGCCTGCGGGATGCAGGTGGCCTCCGCGTGCGGGACGATGGCGGCGAGCAGGGCGCCGAGGCTGAGCAGGGAGAGCGCGACGGCGCGACAGCCCGCTTGGGTCTTGCTTGGTTCGTTGGTCATGGGGGTCAACTCGCCCGCCGCGGCACTGCTGGGCTTCCAGCCAACCACCACGGAAGGCGCGCGGAATCGGCGCGTCCCACTTCACCGTTCAGGCCAATCTGGTCCCCGCGCGTGGTCGAACCGGGAACACGCTCACGCGGGCGCGGGCTTGCGGGCCTGGAGCGCAAGATACGCCGTGACGCTGGCCAGCACCAGCGCGAGGCCCGCGACCTGGACGGCCGTGAACGCGTCGCCGAACAGGAGGCTCGCGAACAGCGCGGTGAAGCCAAGCTCGGCGCCCACCAGGAGGTTCACGGTGCTGGCGGGGGCGCGCTGCAGCGCCGCGCTGAACAGGATGAACGACGCCAGCGTGGGCACCGCGACGTAGAGCGCCATCCACGCCCAGGTCCCCGTGTCCTGGCCGGCCAGTTTCGGCGGCCCCTCGAGCAGGAGCGCCAGGAGCAGGAAGTAGAGCGCGCCGAAGACGAAGCTGGCGCCCATCAGCGGCTTCAGGGGGATGTCCGGCGCGGCCTTGCGCAGCGCGACGGCGTAGTAGGCCCACACGAGCCCCGACGCGACCGCCAGCGCCATGCCGCGCGCGTCGAACCCGGCGGGCGGCGCCGCGAGCCCGAACAGCGTGAGGTAGCCGCCAGCCAGCAGCCCCGCGGCCGCAGGGAGGAACCAGCGCCCGACGCGCTCCTTCAGAAGGGCCATCGCCAGCACCGCCGTCCACAGCGGCGCCGTGTAGAACCCGAGCGTCGCGTAGGTCGCCGGCAGCGTCGTGAGGCTGTAGAGGAACAGGCTCAGGCTGACGTTCGCAAGCAGGTTCGCCCACAGCACCTCGCGGCGGGCCAGCAGCCGGAACGAGTCACGCACCGCGGCTGCGCCGAGGAACGGCAGCAGGACGAGCGTGGCGAGGACGAAGCGCGTCGCGTTGAGGCCCATCGGCTCGAAGCGGCCCAGCAGGTGCTTGCCGACCGGCGACAGCAGGCCCCAGCTCGCGTAGGCGAGGAAGCCGAGCAGGATTCCCTGGGCGCGGCGGGAGGCGAGAGTCCCCGGTCGCGCGTCCTCCACGACGGCGCCACGCCGGGACGCGTTGAAGGTTTTGCGACTCGGCGGGGAAGGAAGGAGGAGGGCCGTGCAGCGCGCCTAGCGGCACACGAGGTACGTCCAAGGGGCACCGCCCCGGGTGGTGAAGCCCACCAGGCAGTTGTTGCCGCCGCCCCGGCCCGTGGGGTCCACGCACGCGTAGTTGTCGTGGGCGTAGGCCGAGTTGATGTAGAAGGCGCAGTAGTCGCCGGTCCCGAGGGGCTGGCAGACCAGCAGGAGCGTGATGACGCCGGGGACGAGGCGTCCGCTGTAGTAGTCCACCAGGCAGGCGCCTTGCGAGTAGCTCCCGTTGCCGATGCAGTCGGAGCCGGGGGTGACGCATTCGTCGGCGCTCGCGGCGGGGGCAAGGAGGAGGGCGCTCGCGGTGAGCAGCAGCCCGGCCAGGCTCATCTTCAGGGTCTTGTGCATGTGGGGTCTCCTGGGCCGCCTCCGTCGTGGAACTGGGCGGGCCTTGCAAGAAGACCGGCAGGCGCCCCTAAGAGGATGGGCAGACGGCTCTCTGCCAACCGCGCAGGCTCAGGCCAGCTTGTGCATGTCCTTCAGCTCGGCCTCGAACGGCTTGAGCGGCTCGGGGACGGCGAGCCCCTCGATGGGGGCGCCGAGGCTGAGCCCTTTCTCCTGCTTGGTCTTCCACACCAGGCTGTTGAAGGCGACGATCTGCTCCGACCAGTCGGGCTTGCGCGCGTGGCCGCCCGGCGTGGGGAAGCTGGCGCGGTGGACGTCGAGCCCGTAGACGCCGCTCGCGTAGTAGTGGCTCGCGAACGGCGTGATGGGCGCCAGCAGCAGCAGGACGGAGCGCAGGCACTCGTGCAGGGTCCAACAGGCGGCGGGGTCGGCGTTGTAGGCGCGGCCCTTCACCATTTCGACGTAGTGCGGCGCGAAGACGTTCCAGACGAAGGAGCGCACCGCGTTGGCGGGCGTGAAGAAGTCGAGGTCCCTGTAGGCGGCCGCGCCCGTCTTGACGACCTCCTCCAGCTCGCCGAGAATCCACTCGTCGGCGGGGTGCAGCTTCGGCGGGCGCGCGGGCTGGGGGAACTTGCCGACGAACGCGGCGACGTTGGCGAGCTTCTGCATGAACTTCCCCGCGCCCGCAATCTTCTCCTCGTTGATGCGGAAGTCGTCCCCGACGGTGGACTCGCCGGCAATCCAGAGGCGGAACGCGTCGCTGCCGACCTTGCCGATGATGAGGTCGGGGTCGATGACGTTCCCGAGGCTCTTGCTCATCTTGCGGCCCTGCTTGTCCATGCCCAGGCCGGTGATCCAGGCGTGCTCGAACGGCTTGCGCTGCTCCAGCAGCCACGTCTTGAGCGTCGTGTAGTAGAGCCAGGTGCGCACGATGTCGCGGCCCTGCGGCCGGACGGAGCAGACGTGGTCCCTGCCCCACGCCGTCTGCCGGAAATCCTTCAGGATGTAGAGGTTCGACACCGAGGAGTCCATCCAGGTGTCGAACACCTTGGTCTCACCCTGGACGTGCAGCTTGTGCTCCGCCAGGAACGCCTCCAGCGTGCCGAGGTCGGCGCGGGTCTGGCGGTGCAGGACGCGGCTGCCCGGCGGCGGCGCCTCCGTCCACGGCCGGTAGTAGGTGGCGTTGGCGCGGTCGGCGGGCGGGACGATGACGAACTCGGTGGGCTCGTCCTGCGGCCCGCGCAGGAACCACAGCGGAATCTCGGTGTGGTAGTAGCGGCGGCGGCTGATGGGCCAGTCGATGGTCACCGTTTCAATCCAGTCGAGCAGCAGTTGCCGGTGCTTGGCCGGGTGGAACTCCATCTCTCCGGCCAGGCGGCGCAGGTCCTCGGTGCAGTGGGTCTGCTTGACGTACCACTCCTTCAGGAGGATGGTCTCGACGGCGGCGCCGCTGCGCTCCGAGATGGGGAACTTCTGGTCCACCTGGGCATGCCCCTCCATGAGGCCGGCCTGCTCCAGGTGCTCGATGGCCTTCTTGCGCGCCTCCTCGACCTTGAGCCCCGCGAACGGCCCGGCCGCGTCGGTCATCTTGCCGTCGAGGCCGATGGCGGCGATGGGCTCCAGCTTCAGCTCGCGGAACAGGGCAACGTCCGCCTGGTCGCCGAAGGAGCAGACCATCATGATGCCGGAGCCGAAATCCGCCTTGACGTGCGGGTGTGCCTTGATGGGCACCTCGCGGCCGTAAACCGGGAGGATGGCGGTCTTGCCGATGAGGTGCTTCGTCGCCTCGTTGTCCGGGTGGACGAGGACGGCGCGGCAGGCGCAGATGAGCTCAGGCCGGGTCGTGCTGATGAGGATGGTCGCGCCAGTCTCCTTGACCGTCCACTTCACGTGATTGAGCCGGGTCTTGCGCTCGTCGTAGTAGATGTCGGCGTCCGCGATGGCCGTCCCCAGCTTGGGGTCGTAGGCGTTCGGCCGCAGGTCCTCCACGATGAGCCCCTCGGCGAACAATTCGAGGAAGCAGGCCTGGCTGAAGGCGCGGTACTCTGGGCTGTCCGTCGCGTAGCTGAGGGGGCCAGTGTAGGCGGCGCTCAGGCCGACGCGCTGCGCGATGCGGACCATGTCGTCCGAGAACTGCTTGATTTCGTTCGCGCACGCCTCGTTGAACGCGGCGCGGCCGCCGGGCCAGTCCTGCATCCGCTTGCCCGCCTTCTTCTCCAGCGCCAGCTCGATGTTGATGCCGTTGCGGTCCACGCCCCACGGGAACAGCACGTCGAACCCCTCCATCCGCTTGCTGCGCGCGATGACGTCGATGAGGCTGTAGCCCGCCACGGCGCCGATGTGCCACTTGCCGCTGGGATAGGGCGGCGGGGTGTCGATGGACCACACCGGCCGCTTGCCGTCGCCCACGAACGCAATGGGCTCGGTGGCCAGCTCCGCCGCGACCTTCGCCTCCAGCTCCACGGACCATTTTTCCAGGGAAGGCGAGGGGCTGGCGGGCTGCATCGCGCGCGCCAAGGGGCCCCTGCTCTTAAGCGGCGTCCCGCGCCGGGCGCTTTCTCCTGGATAAAGGCGCGACAGTTGCATGGCGTAGCCACGAAGCCTTTTTATGGCGCGCCCCTCCGTCGGAGCGAACACCATGCGTGGTCTCACCCTCGTCGCGCTCCTCATGGTCGGCGCGCTCGTCCTCTCCGGCTGCTCCTCCAAGAGCGACAGCACCACCAGCGCCAGCGGGTCCAAGACCGGCACCGGCGCCAAGGGAACCAACGGCACGGTCGTGACCAACACCACGACGCAGGCCCCCAACGTGCCGCCCCTCGTCGAGGTCCACAGCACCAACGCCACCGGCGTGCCCACCAACGTCACCTTCGTCAACGGCTCGCTGACCTTCAGCGCCGCCGGCTCCAGCGACCCCGACGGCGACGGCCTCTCCGCCGTGGCCATCGTGGCGCAGGACTCCAACCGCACCTACCCGCCCGGCGTCCTCTTCGCCGCCGGCAAGTTCACCTCGGTGACCTACAAGTTCGACCGCCCCGGCGTCGTCAACGTTACCGTCTCCGGCATCGACGTCCGCGGCGACCTCACCACCGTCAAGGTGCAGGTCTTCGTCGACGAGAAGATCACCATCACCAGCCAGAGCATCAATGTCCCCTCCAGCGGCGGCATCCCGAGCGCGGCGACCGACTGCATCGGCCCCGGCAGCGGGAACAGCATCCCCAGCGGCAGCGTGCTGGACGCCTCGTCCTTCGACCGCCAGCCGTTCAACGTGGCCAAGGGCGCCAAGTACATCGTCGCGACCCACGTCTCCGGCGACGGCAAGTTCGCCATCTGCGGCCCCGACGGCAAGGCGGCGAGCAAGGAGGGCGACAAGTCCACCCCCGCCGAGGCCGACGGCCCCCTCGCCACCCCCAAGGGGCTGGAGAGCTACCAGATGGGCTTCGTCGCCAACGGCCCGGGCGAGAAGGTCGTCGTGACGGTCATCGTCCACTACGAGCCCAAGGCCGCAGCATAAGGCCACGAGCCGGCATCCCAGTGGTGATGTCGGGGCCGTTCCCTCGGCTCTTCATGGCAAATCCCGCATGCGCGGTCGACCGTTCCCGGTCGCTGATTGCCATGATGAAATCCTTGCTGGCCGCCGGCCTCCTGCTCGCTTCCCTGCTGGCGCTCGTCCCCACCGTCGCCGCGTCCGACTGCCCCCCTCCCGGCAGCCTGGTCTACGTGGGCTCCTGCGCCGCGGACTGCCAGGCCTCCAATGCGTCGCGCGACGGCGTCTGGGTCGATGGAATCTTCATCGGCCAGGAGTCCTGGAGCTCGGACGGCTATTGCGGCAGCCCGGACAGCTTCTGCTTCGGAGGCGTGGTGTTCTTCACGTGGCACCCCAGCCCCCGCGCCGGGCTGTGCTAGCGGTGAAAAAATTGCCCTTCCCCCCTTCTCCTCGTTCTCCGGAACCCTGGGCCTCAGCGCTTTCGCCCTTCCGTCGCCTTTTCATAGCGGCACGCTTGGACCCGACCCGTCGGTGAAGGTATGGGACGCGTCTCTGCGATGATTGGCGGCGAGGCCGGCTTCGGCATCATGTCGAGCGGCGAACTTCTGGCCAAGTGCCTGACGCATGGCGGCCTGTGGGTGTACACCAACATCGAGTACCCCTCGCTCATCCGTGGCGGCCACAACGCCATCCACGTGACGGCCAGCGACGAGCCCATCGTCTCGTTCTACCCCGAGCTGCAGGTCCTCATCGCGCTCAACAAGGAGACCATCGACCTCCACATCAAGGACATCGCCAAGGGCGGCGTCGTGGTGTACGACGGCGACGAGGTGCAGGCCAACGACCCCGCCTACGCCGAGCACGTGGCGCGCGGCGTCCACTTCCTGAGCGTCCCCCTCAAGAAGCTCTCCGAGGCGGCGGGCGGCGCCATCACGAAGAACACCGTGGCCGTCGGCGCCATGCTGGCCTTCATCGCCTACCCGTTCCACTACGTCCAGGAGGGCCTGGAGGAAATCTTCGGCAAGAAGGGCGGCGACATCATCACGATGAACGTCACCGCCGCGAAGTCGGGCTTCGACTTCGTGCAGCAGAGCTTCGCCGACAAGATCGTCAAGCTCGTGGCGGAGCACAAGGACGCGCCGCGCCGCATGATGATCTCGGGCAACCAGTCCACCGCGCTCGGCCTCATCCAGGGCGGCCTCAAGTTCTATAGCGCCTACCCGATGACGCCCGCCACCGCCATCCTCCAGACGCTCATCCAGTACGGCGAGCCCTACGGCGTCATCGCCAAGCAGACCGAGGACGAGCTGGCCGCCGGGCTCATGGCCATCGGCGCCAACTACCAGGGCCTGCGCGCGGCGTGCGGCACCTCCGGCGGCGGCTTCTCGCTCATGGTCGAGGGCCTCGGCCTCGCCGCCATCGCGGAGGTCCCGATGGTCTACGTCAACGTCCAGCGCGCCGGTCCCGCCACCGGCCTGCCCACCTGGTCGGGCCAGGGCGACCTGCGCTTCGTGCTGCACGCCAGCCAGGACGAGTTCCCCCGCTTCGTCATCGCCCCCGGCGACGCGCAGGAGTGCTTCCACGTCGCGGCCGAGGCGCTGAATTTGGCCGAGATGTTCCAGGTGCCGGTCATCATCCTGACCGACAAGAACCTCGCCGAGCACCACCAGACCTGGGAGCCCTACAACACCAAGGCCCACGTCATCAACCGCGGCAAGCTCCTCAAGCCCGGCGAGCCGCAGGTGGACGCCGCCTACCGCAAGTTCCCCCGCCTCGAGTTCACCGCCGACGGCGTCTCGCCCCGCACGGTGCCCGGCATGGCCGGCGGCCAGCACACGATGGCCAGCGACGAGCAGGACCGTTTCGGCGACATCACCGAGGACCCCACGAACCGCACCAACCGCCACCTCAAGCGCTTCGCCAAGATGGATGGCATGGCCAAGGCGCTCCCCGCGCCCAAGTTCTGGACCTGGAAGAACGGCGTCGTGGTCGAGGACAAGGCCCCCGAGGCCGCCGAGGTCACCCTCGTCTGCTGGGGCGGCACCAAGGGCCCCGCCATCGAGGCGTGCAAGGTCCTCGCGCAGCAGGGCACCAAGGCCAACGTCCTGCACGTCGTCTACCTCTGGCCCTTCCCGGCCGCCCTTGGCGAGATGCTGGAGAAGTGCAAGAAGACCGTCATGGTGGAGGCCAACCACATGGGCCAGCTCGAGGGCCTCATCCGCGAGCAGCTCCTGCGCGGCTGCGACGCCCGCATCCACCGCATCGACGGCCGCCCGTTCAACCCGCCCCAGCTCGCCCGCGACGTCGGCCGCATCCTGAAGCAGCAGTACACCGACGTCATCGCCAACGCCCGCGAGGTGTTCGTCTAATGTCCACCACCCAAGAGTACAAGCTGACGGTCAAGGACTTCACCACCGAGAACAAGCCCGACTGGTGCCCCGGCTGCGGCGACTTCGGCATCCTCAACGCGCTCAAGAAGGTCCTCGTCGACCTCAAAAAGCAGCCGCACGAGGTCACCGTCATCGCCGGCATCGGCTGCTCCTCGAAGCTGCCGCACTGGCTCAACGTCTACGGCTTCCACACCCTGCACGGCCGCGCCCTCCCCATCGCGACGGCGGCCCGCCTGGCGAACACGAAGAACGACGTCATCGTCATCTCGGGCGACGGCGACGGCTACGGCATCGGCGTCGGGCACCTGGTCCACGCGGCCCGCCGCAACGTGAACGTCACGATGCTGGCGCACAACAACCAGATCTACGGCCTCACCACCGGGCAGGCCTCCCCGACGACCGACCTCGGCCACAAGACCAAGACGACGCCGAAGGGCAACTTCGAGGCGCCCGTCAACCCGCTGGCCCTCGCCATCGCGTGCGGCGCCGGCTTCGTCGCCCGCAGCAGCGCCGGCGACCCCAAGCACATGGCCGAGACCATCAAGGCCGGCATGGAGTACAAGGGCTTCGCGCTCATCGACATCCTGCAGCCGTGCGTGACGTTCAACAAGGTCAACACCTACGCGTGGTACAAGGAGCAGGCCACCAAGCTGCCCGCCGACTGGGACCCGACGAACAAGGTCGCCGCCTTCGCCAAGGCGCTCGACTGGGGCCACAACAACATCGCCCTCGGCACCCTGTACCGCAACGACCAGTTGCCGACGCTGGAGGACGCCTACCCGATGGCCACCGGCCCCGTGCCGATGTACCAGCAGGACCTGCGCGGCATCGACGTGTCGCCCACGCTGCAGAAGTTCATCTGACGGCGCGACGGCCTTCGGCAATCGCGCCCCGAGCTAAGCTGGGGCCGTTGTTCCAGACATGTTCATTCGCAGCCGAGGCTTGTCCCGCAACCGTCTAGCAGGATGCGGTTCGAACCCGGCGCGTGAAGAGCCTGCGGTGGGCCATGTTCGCCTGGGCCGCGCTGGGCTGCGTCCTGGAGCTGCCGTTGGCGCAGGCCGCGCCGTGCCCTCCGCCCGCGGTGGGGGAGCCGGCCCCGTCCCAGTCCGCCGCCCCGTGCGACCCGCCCCCGCAACTGCCGTCGCCGCTGGACGTGCTGCTGAGCGGCGGCGGCATCCTCGGCTCGTTCCTCATCGCCCTGCCCGCGCGCCGTCGGCGGAGGTAGGCGTGGGACGGCACCCTCTTGATGGCGGGACGGGTGCGGGGCTTGCGTGGAGCGCGCGACCTTCCGGTACCACTGGCTCAAGCTGCGCGCCGTGGCCCACCCGACGGAGGAGCTGCCCAAGGTGCGCGAGGCAGTCCGCTTCGTGTCCGGCCTGCCGGAGGAGGCCTTCGCGCTCGTCGTCGCCGACCTTCCCATGGAGACCCACCACGGGCTGACCAGCCACGTCCTGGAGGCGACGGTGGAGCGCAGCCGGGCGCTGCGCGACGTGCTTGAGCGCGTGCTGGCGGTCCCCGGCGCCCGCGAGCGGCTGCGGGCCACGCTCGACGCCCGCACCGACGAGGACGGCCTCCTCTACGTTCGGCTGGACAAGCAGGCGGCGGCGCAGGGGCGCCTGGAGCTGACGCAGGGCGAGGACTGCGTGCAGCTGCGCCTGAAGGTGGAGGCCTACCCGGCGGGCCGCGACGCCGCGCTCGCGATGCTCACCCGGCTGCTGGAGTCGGCGCGCCCGTAGCTGGATTCAAGCGAAGCCGGAAGGGCAACGCCCATAGCGCCCCCCGCCGGTGCCGCGGCGTGCAGGCCGACCAGGACCGCTACGCCCCGCATTCCATCTGCTTCGGCT
>JAXDQP010000034.1:0-8445 GCA_034667745.1 Thermoplasmata archaeon | reverse complement strand
GTCGATGGCCTCGTCCTTGGGCTCGATGCTCTTGTAGAGCGTGCCGCGCGCCGGGTTCCACAGCTTGTCGAGGGCGGCCTGCGCCATCCGCTCGGCGGCCTGCGCCCAGAAGTCGCTGCGCTTGGCGAGGGCGCGGCCCACCTGGGCGGCGGCGCGCAGCCCGCGCACCACGGAGGCGACGGTGTAGACGTTGACGCTCTTCTTCTCCTCCCACAGGTCGAAGCTGGGGCGGGGCAGCCCGTCGTCGCCCACGAAGCGCATCAGGAAGTCGGCGCCGCGGCGGACCAGCTGCCACGACTGGAGCAACTCGTCGAGGTTGCCGGTGCTCTCGTAGTGGTGCCACGCGGCGTCCAGCACGCTCGCGGTCTGGTCCACCTGCAGGAACGGCGGCGGGTGCCAGGTCGAGCCGACGGTGCCGTCGGGGAGGTGGCGGTGCAGGAAATAGCCCTCGTCCTCCTGGCACTGCGCGGCGAAGGAGAGGAACGAGAGGGCGTTGCGGTGCAGGCCCACCTCGCTCATGGCGCGGCAGATGTAGGCGCCGTCGCGCCACCAGCAGTAGGTGTAGGTGTCGCCGCCCCACTTCAGCGTCCGCGAGTCCGGCGAGGCGATGATGGAGCCGTTGGCGCTCTGGCAGTCGCGCAGGACGTAGAGGCTGCGGCGGTAGATGTCGCCCACGTGCGCGGAGAGGTCGGCGGCGAGGGCGAGCTGCTTGTTGTGCGCCCACTGGTTGCCGTAGCCGACCGCCTCGGCGATGAACAGCTCCGGCTCGCGCCCGACGAGGCCGCGGTGGGCGTTGGCGACGTCGCGGCGCGAGCGCCCGATGGCCATCAGGAGGTGGACGGCGCGCTCCTGGCCGGGCGGCACCTCGACGTTCCACTGCACGACGCTGTCCGCGGCGCCGTGGCTGATGCCGCTGCCCTGCAGCTGGCCGTCCTCGGCGTCCACGTAGCTGCCCTTCAGGCCCTTGAGGGTGTGCTCGCCGCAGGAGTGGCCGTCGAAGTCGGGCTTGCCGCTGAGCTGGAAGTAGAAGCTGCCCTTGTAGTGGTTGATGGTGCGCGTCTCGGGGTCCCAGTACGCGGTGTCCTGGTAGAGCGAGCCGCCGATGTTCAGGCTCTGGTAGCGGAAGACGCGCATCCGGCGCGTGGCCGGGCCGGGGTTCCGCAGGGCGATGCGGCGGATGACGAGGTCGAGGTTGGGGTGGACGACGTCGTCCAGGGTGACCTCCAGGCCCATGCGCTTGAGGCGGGTGCGGCAGGCGTTCGAGGCCTCCAGGTAGCGCATCTCCTCCGGCATCTCGCCCTCCTGGTCCACCCAGGTGAACGCCTTCGTCGCCTCGTCGTAGAGGCCGACCCGCGCCTGCTGCAGCTGCTGGTGCATGCCGGGGTGCGGGAAGTAGAGCTGGGCCCAGCCGCCGCGCTCGTCGACGGTGAGCAGGACGCGTTGGTTTCCGGAGAGCAGTGAGATCATGCGGTGACATCCTGTGCGGTGGGGGGGAGGCCGGAGGGGCTGGTGACGTAGTGGGTCGCGACACGGTGGGCCAGCCCCAGCCGCTCGCGCTCGGTGCAGTGGAGGAGGTAGCCGGCGAGGTTGCCCGCGTTCCAGGCGTCGCCCGCGCCGGTGAGGCGGCGGGCCGGAATCCTGCCGGCGGCGACGCGGGTGGAGGAGGAGCCGGTGACGCTGGCGGCCCACTGGCGGGTGTGCAGGTCGATGCGGGTGTCCAGCTCCGCCGCCAGCTCCTGCGCGTGGGCGACCTCGGTGCCGCGCGTGAAGGCGCCCAGCTCGTTCTGGTTCATGCCGAACGCGCTCACGCCCTTCCACGCCGCGCGGTCGGCGCGCAGGGCCGGGACGTCGGGGCCGCGGTGGCGCACGTCGCCGGTGTCGAGGTAGAGGAAGACGCCCTTGCGGCCGAGGCGGTCCGACAGTTTGCGCAGGAGGGCGGTGCCGCGCTGGTTCTGCGCCCAGTTGACGAGCGCCACGGCATCCGCCGACTCGATGCGCTCCCAGTCCTGCCGCGTGAGGCGCTCCGGGCCGAAGGTCTGCAACGGGCCGGCATGGCTCAGCATGACGTTGGAGGGGCCGCACTCCAGGCCCAGGGTCACCGAGCCGCGCTCGCCCACCCGCACGCCGTCCGTGCGCAGCGCCGTCCCCGCCGCCGCGCGCTCCAGCAGGCGGTGGCCGAACTCGTCAGTGTGCGCGATGAGGTCCACCTGCGCGCCCAGCCGCGCGAGGGCGACGGCGAGGTTGGCCGCGTTGCCGCCCAGCTTGAACTCGATGGCGTCCACGGGGAGGTTGCCGCCGCCCCGGCGGGCGATGGCACCCATGCGGCGGCCGGACTGCGCCCACGGCGGGAGGAACGCGAGCGCGTCGACGTAGAGGTCGGGGAGGATGACGGCGCGGGTGCGCCGGAGGGGGGCGAGGGAGACGGCAGCCAAGGGGGACACGGCCTGTGGGGGCGAAGGGGACTCCAGGAGGAAGGAACGGGAGGCGGAGGGCGGCGGGAACGGCCTAGCGCGAGACCACGGGGGCAGCGCGCAGCTCCCGCTCGGCCTGCGCCCAGTCCTCCGCCTCGCGGCCGGGCTGGCGGCCGCGCGCGAGGTAGATCTCGTAGGCGCGCACCCGGATGTCCTCCGGGCTGGGGACGGCCGCGCGGCGGCGCACGACGGCGGTGACGTTGGCGGGCTCCTTGGCGGCGGACTGGATGCGGGGCATCACCGCCAGCCAATGGCGTTGGCGAGATGACGCCTTCCGGCGGCGAACATGTTCAGGAGTTGGCCGGGCGGAAAAAACGGGACAAAACGAGGGGTGGAGCTGGCGCTAGGATGGGGAAGGGGGAGGAGGCAAGGTGACCCCAATGACGGTCAGGGCGCGGGCGCGGCCAGCGGCGCCTCGCCGAAGGGCGCGATGGCGGGCAGGAGGTAGACGACGTGGCCGGAGCGCCACAGGTGGAGGCCGTACTCCTCGGCGTACTGGCGCAGCAGGCGGCCGCCGCGCTGCTCGCTGCTGGCGGCCTTCATCAGCATGGAGGAGCGCAGGCAGCGCAGGCAGACGGTGAGCTGGAGCGGCCCGTCCTCCTGGTCGAGGCGGATGCGGGGCGCGACGGCGGCGTGGCAGCAGTCGCAGGCGGGCTCGGCCACGCTTCACCCCGCCACGGCGGCTTCGGCCTCGAAGGTGACCTCGGTGCCGGGCGGGATGCCGGTGCCGGGCGGCTGGCGGCGGGTCAGGTAGCCCAGGTGGGGGTACAGGGGTTGGGTGGGCAGGGAGGTGGGCATGGGGCACAACCCCGGCGCGTGCCGGTAGGACCCTAGAACGCGCTACGACCTATACTCCCGCCGGGCCACGAACATGTCACGATTGGCGGAGGTGGCCGGTTGGGCCTTGGCGCAGCGGTTTGCGGCCTGCCGCAGCGGCGCCTCTCCTGGAAAACGATGCCGCGGCCTGGGCTCCGCTCAGGGAAACCTGTGGACCCGTCGGCCGCTTCAGGCCGAGAACGACTTGCCGCAGCCGCAGCTGGACTTGGCGTTGGGGTTGTGGATCTTGAAGCCGCCGCCCATCAGCTCGTCGACGAAGTCGACCACGAGGCCGTTCAGGAGGGCCGCGTGGCTGGGGTGGACGAAGAGGCGGACGCCGTTGGCGACGAGGGTCTGCTCGCCGTCCTCCGGGGACTCGGCGAACTCCATGCCGTAGCTGGCGCCGGAGCAGCCGCCGGGCTGGACGCTGAGGCGGACGCCCACCGAGGGGAGGGTGCGCTCGCCGAGGAACTCCTGGAGCTTGCCGCGCGCCAGGTCCGTGACCGTCATGGTGAGGGTGGACTCGACCTTGATGGAGCCCGCCGTGGCGCCCGGGGCGACACTGGCCTGCGTCTGGTGCATGGAGCGCCTTTCTAGCGCAGGTCCTATTTCAGGGTGCCGCACTGTCCCCCCGGTGTTTTCTCCTGTTGGGGGCGGCGGGCCTGCCGGGGCGCGGGCTGGGACGGGGCAGCGCGGCAGACCGGGCGCCGTTCCACAAGTTCGTGCAAAGCCCTTCAGTGCGGGCGCGGCGAGGCAGGCGCGGTTGTCGCATGGTGCCGTGGCCCGAGGGATGGCAGAACCGTGTCCGGCTGGCGCTGCTCGGCTGCGACTGCTGCGGCCGCGGCCTGGAGCGCCAGGTGCCGCACTTCCTGGAGCAGGGCCACGACACCGGCCTCCCCTGCGCGGGCCTCGCGTGCCGCCTCTGCCAGGGCATGTGCCGCGCCACGCTCGTCGTCGTCGGCCTCGGCGCCGGCGCCGCCTCCTCCTGACCGGAGCCCCCATGTCCCTCCCGCCCGCGCCCGCCCTGCTGCTCGCCCTGCTCGTGCTGGGACTCGGCGGCTGCATCGACCCGGCCAACCCGTTCGGCCAGGCGCGGCCGGACTACCACGTGACCGCGACGCCCTTCGTCGGCGGCGGCCCCTGGAACCACGAGCGCGTCTGGGAGGTCACGGTGGCGGAGCCCGTGGAGGTCCGCCTCGTCGCCCTCCAGGAAGGGACTGGCGCCGCGCTGGTGGCGGAAGGGGTCGGCAGCGCACACCTGGAGATTCCCGACGGCACCTGGGACCTGGACGCCACCATCGGCGGCCACTCCTGGATTTCCCGGTCCGGCGTCCGCGTCGACGCCACGCCGCCCGACGTCATCGGGCTGGAGGAGGCGGGCCAGGCCGCCAAGGGCGCCTACACGCTCGGGGAGCAGGCCTTCGTCGAGCCGGGCGCCACCCTCCGCGTCCTCGACGCGGCCACCGGCGACTTCCTGGGCGACGCGCTGCCGGTCGCCCTCACCGGGCTTGCCGACGGCCTGCACCTCTACCGCGTCGAGGCGCGCGACGGGGCGGGCAACCTCAACAACCTGACCGTGCAGGTGCGCGCCGGGGCCGCCGCCGACCTCCCCGCCGGCAAGCACACCCTGGGCATCGTGGCGCGCTACGCCTCGCAGGTGCAGCTGTGGGACATCTCCCGCCCGGGCTCCTACCTCTCCCGCGCCGCCTCCCGCGACGCCGTGCAGCGCGCGACGGGCAACAGCTACCTCGGCTCCGGCACCGGCATCGCGCCCAGCGACCCCGCGGTGCAGGCCATTGTCCAGCTGGCCGTGCTTGGCGACGCCAACACGCTCCAGGCCGCGCGGGCGCTCTACGACTGGATGGCGGGCCACCTGCGCTACGACACCTCCCGCCGCACCGCCGACGACCTGCTTTCCCCCAGCCAGACCCTGGAGGCGGGCGGCGGCGTCTGCCGCGACCTCGCGGCGCTCTACGTCAGCCTGCTGCGCGGCGCCGGCGTCCCGGCCCGCCTCGTGATGGGCCACCTCACGGGCGCGGTGGACGGCTTCCACGCCTGGGTCGAGTTCTACGGCGGCGAGGGGCACGGCCCGAGCCCCTGGGTCCCGGTGGACGTCAGCTCCCTGGGCACCCCGAGCCCCGCCGCCACGCTCCAGGTCTTCGGCATCCTGCGCCCCACCTTCCTGGAGCTGCGCGCCGTCACTCCCGAGCAGGAGGCGGGCGAGTGGAGCCAGGCCATCACCGTCTCCACCACCTACCGGGGCGCGGCGCCCAGCGTGGCCGCGGCCGGCGCGGCGACGACCGTTTGGGAGGACAAGGGCCGCGACCTCTGCCTCGACACCGTGGGCGGGGCGCGCGCCCTGGCCGAGCGGGGCCGCTGCGGCACCAGCTTCGACCGCCAGGTCTCCGCCTTCGCGTGGTCCGTCGTGCAGGTGCTGGACTACGGCGTTGACGTGGCGCAGGCGGGCCCCGGCACCATGGTCCTGGCCAGCCTCGTGCATCCGCTGGAGCCGGACGTCGCGCCCAACCGGGTCGACTGGATGGCCTACGGCAGCCGCGACGCCAGCCTGGACCCGCTGTCGGGCGCGCTCCAGGTCCGCCACGCCGCGTAGCCCGCGTTCCACGGGCTCGTGCCGAGGCCTTAGAGCGCGGACAGGCAACCAAGGCCCATGCACGTGAACCACCTGCGCGCATGGGCCGTGTCCGACCGCTCCAGCGGCACCGTGCGCTGCTACAGTTGCGATAGCGTCGGCACCGTCACCGGGCCGTCCGGCAGCGACGCGGTGGCCGACAGGGGTGCGTGGCCTGCGCTGCCCTGCCTGTTCACCGTCGGCTGCGAGGGGACCGTCGAGCCTGAAGCGTTGAATTGACCGGTCATTCCACGGGAAACGGTTGCACACTTTTCTTCAACGGTTCACGCGGCTGCTGAAAAGAGCGGAAAAAGGCCATCTCAATGCTATGTAAATCTTTAGGTAGTGCACTTTTTCCCCTAAAAAGACATATTTAGATTTTTGGAATTGAATCTCAAATAGGTCTCCCGGTTCGTCAGGAGCCATGGCTTCGCATGGAACAGGAAAAGGCTCCCTGGACGAGCGCGTCCTCGGCCACCTGCTGCGGGCCATGGGCAGCGACGCGGAGTTCCGCGAGATGCTGCACGAGTTCCTGCTCTCCTCGGACGCCCTGCTGGCCGACCTCAACGCCGCCGCGTGGCAGGGCCGCCTCCACGACCTGGAGCGCACCGCGCACACCATGAAGTCCATGGCGCACGTCGTCGGCGCCCTCGCCCTGGAGACCACCTGCCGCGACCTGGAGCTGCAGGCGCGCGGCCACCAGGAGGTCCCCTACGAGGCGGTGCACGGCCTCTCCACCCAGATCCACGAGGCGCAGGGGGCGGTCGAACGCTTCCTTTCCTGAAGGGCGTCGGCCGCCACGGCGGCCTGCGCCGCACCGGCCCGGCGGAGCCCGGCACCGTGGCCATGCGCTGGCTGCCGGCGGTGCTGGCGCTCGCCGTGTTCGCCTACGCCCTGCTGGCGGCGTGGCGGCTGGCCCCCAGCGCCCCCGCCGGCTTCTCGCTCGGGCCGTTGCACGTCGACCTGGCCGTCCTCGCCATCGCCCCCGTCGCCATCAGCGCCGCCTGCTCCTGGCTCCTGGTGCGCGAGATGCACGCCCGCGCGGAGGAGCTGCGCCGCGCCAACGCCGCCGCCCGCGAGGGCGCCCGCGCCAAGGCCCTCTCGCTCGGCGCGATGGGGCACGAGATGCGCAACGCCCTCAGCGCCATGGCGGGCTTCTCCGACCTGCTGGCCAAGAGCGGGCTCACCCCGGCGCAGGCCGAGCACCTGGCCAGCCTGCGCGACTGCAACGCCCACCTGCTGTCGGTGGTCGACGGCATGCTTGAGCATGGCCGCCTGGAGGCGGGCCGGGTCGTCCTGCACGAGTCGGCCTTCGACGTCGACGGCCTCGTGCGCGCCAGCCTCAAGCCCATCGCCCTCGCCGCCGCCCGCAAGGGCGTCGCCCTGGAGTTCGAGGACAGCGGCGTGGGCCGCGTCCAGGGCGACGCCACCCGCGTCCGCCAGGTGCTGCTGAACCTGCTGAGCAACGCGGTCAAGTTCACCGAGCGCGGCACCGTCACGGTCGCCGTCGCCGTGGCGCCCGCCCCCGAGGGCCGCCGCACCCTGCGCATCGAGGTGCGCGACACCGGCGTCGGCATCCAGCCGCACGACGTGGCCCGCCTGTTCCGCCCCTTCAGCCAAGTGGGCCGCCCCGACCCCACCGGCACCGGCCTGGGCTTGGCCATCAGCCGCCAGCTCTGCCGCCGCATGGGCGGCGACCTCACCGTGGCCAGCCAGCCCGGCAAGGGCTCCACCTTCACCGCCACCCTCCGCGTCCGCGCCCCCCCGCCCGTGGCGGTCACCCTGCGCGAGGCGGCAAGGCCCGCGCCCACGCAGCTGAGCATCCTGCTCGTGGAGGACAACGCCATGAACCAGCGCCTCGCGCTCAAGGTCCTCGAGGGCCTGGGGCACACGGCGGCCGTCGCCACGGACGGCGCGCAGGCCGTGGCGATGGCGGGCCGCGCCGCCTACGACGTCATCCTCATGGACGTCCGCATGCCCGTCCTGGGCGGGCTGGAGGCGACGCGGGCCCTCCGCGCCCTGCCGCAGGGCGCGCGCCCCTTCATCATCGGCCTCACCGCCGACGCGCTGCCCGAGGACCGCGCGCGCTGCCTGGAGTCCGGCATGGACGCGCACATCGTCAAGCCCATCGAGGGCGGGCGCCTCTCCTTCCTGCTCGGCTTCGCGCGGCAGCGCGCCGAGGGCACGCCGGCTCAGGGGGCCGGAGCCAGGGTCTCGCCCCAGACCGGCGCGCTCTGATCGTGGAACGTGTTCACGATGAGGACCGCCTGCGGCTGCAGCAGCCCGGCGGCGCGCGCGAGGCCGAGGCCGTGGTCCTGCGCCTGCACCGAGGCGCCGCGCACCGTGAACGCGACGCTGTGCCGCGCCGCCATGCCGAACACCCGCGTCACGCCGGGGGCGGAGCAGAGGCGCTCGATGGCGGGGCGGTCGGTCGCGGCGCTCGCCACGCCGCTCACCAGGTACTCGTAGGTCTCGCCCAGCAGCGCGGGGTCGACGCGGGCGTGCAGGCCGCGCAGCACGCCGGCTTCC
>JAXDQP010000033.1:0-13411 GCA_034667745.1 Thermoplasmata archaeon | reverse complement strand
GACCTTGACGGGCTGCATCGTGGCTACAGCCACCCCGTGCAGTCCCCGACGCCCGTGTAGGGGTTGGCCGGGTTTGACCAGTCCAGGGAAAGGCACACGCCGTCCGGGGATTGGTAGCACCGGGTGCCGTCGTCGCTCGACCATTGGACGCTGAAACTGGTCTCGCCGGGGTCGGTGCAGAAGAACACGGCCTTCGACCCTTCCGCGACGGCGGGGACGGCCAGGAGCGCACCGAGGACGAGGATGGCAAGGACGGCGTTCATCGCGCTTGGAAAGCGCCGGTGGACAAAAGGCTCCTGGAGCAAACGCCGGCAGGTCAGGTCCCGTCGTCGGGGTCGTCGCCGCCCTCGTCCGCCGGCTTCGCCGCGTCCTTGCCCTTGAAGCCCTTCGCGATGAGGTAGACCTCGCTGCTGGAGCTGCGGCTGGCGGGCGGGTGGTACTGGTAGACGGAGCGGAAGTGCAGGCGGACCTCGGTGCGGAACGCCATGAAGTCTGCGCCCTCGAAGACCTTGCAGGCGAAGTGGCCGCCCTCGCGCAGGTGCTTGCGGGCGAAGTCGAGCGCCATCTCGCCGAGCTGCACGGAGCGCACCTGGTCCAGCTCGTAGTTGCCGCTCATGTCGGGCGCCATGTCGGACACCACGGCGTCCAGCTCCTTGCGGCCAGACTCGGCCAGCAGCGCGGTGAGGCGCGCGTGGGTGTCGCGCCGCATGAAGTCCCCCTGGATGAAGCGGGCGCCGGGGATGGGCTTGACGCGCTGCAGGTCCACGCCGACGACGATGCCGCCCTGGCCGACCTGCTCGACGAGGACCTGGCTCCAGCCGCCCGGCGCGCAGCCGAGGTCGGCCACCGCGGAGCCGCTCCGGAGGATGCTGTACTTGTCGTTGATCTGCATCAGCTTGTACGCGCTGCGGGCCCGGTAGCCCTCCTTCTTCGCCAGGCGGTAGTATCCCTCCTTCTGCCGCTCCTGGAACCAGCGCGTCTTGGTGGACACAAGGCTTCGACACCCGACCGTGCCTTCAGGCTATCGGGCGGGGACAAACCACGAATTCCACGGATTGCACGAACCCTACACTAGTCTCCGTGCACTTCGTGGTTCGGCGGGAAAGGGGAGGAGGGGAAGGAGGCCATGTGTCCAACGGTGATGGTCAGGGGCCGTGGTGGTGCGCGGGCTCTGCCTCGGCGGGCTCTGCGGCGGCGCCGTCGCCCCACGCGCCGGGGTCGGCCAGGGGCTGCGCCGCCGCGCTCGTCGGCTTGTTCTCGACGCTGCTATCGTAGTAGACCGCGTTCGCCGCGCCGGGGAAGTCGTTGCCGGCGACGTTCCAGGTGGCCTTCTTGTCCATGTCGAAGCCGGCGACGCCCTGCGTGAAGCCGGTGCCCTTGTTCTGGGCGACCACGACGCTGCCGTCGCGCACGCCGCTCAGGCGGATGCCGACCGGGGTGGGCGGCTGGCTGAGCATGGAGCCCAGCAGGTCCGCCACGGGGTCGCTGGAGGAGGTCGCCTGCCAACTGAGGGTGTTGCCGCGGATGTCCATCTGCATCTCCTTCACGGTGTCCACCGCGATGCCGGTGTTGGCGTCGTAGCGCAGGCCGAAGAGCTGGGTGCCGAGCAGGCCGTCGTGGCGCTGCTGCAGTTGCACCGTGTTGTCGACAATCCAGAACCAGCCGGGGTTGCGCTCGCTGTGCAGCTTGTCGTCGGCGTTGAACACGTCGACCCAGATGCCGGCGCCCACGAGGGCGTTGCGGGCGATGCTGACCTTGGTGTGGTGCTGGTGGTCCTCGCTGAGGCTCTTGGTGGTCTCGGAGGGCGCGGTGCGGTCGTCGCCCGCGTGCGCCTCGTCGGTGTAGCGCAGGCCGTAGCCGGCGGGGTCGATGACCTTGTTGTCTTCGAAGCGCACCGACTCCCAGCGGTCCGTGTGGTCGTGCTGCATCATCGCCATCCGGGTCGCGTTGTCGCCGTGGTAGTGGCTGTGCGTGGCGAGGAAGCCGGTGGAGTGGTGGTGGCCGTGCAGCTTGAGGTCGACCGAGCCGGTGATGGTGTTGTGGTGGAAGTAGCCCTGGTTGAAGCCGTCCACGTTCAGGACGCGGGTGTCCTTGGCGAAGGGCAGCAGGTTCTCGGGGTCCGCAAAGACGCCGAAGGGGAGCTTCGCGTCCTCGCGGGGGCCGACGACGTTGTTGCGGAACTCGCCGTCGTAGTGGCGGATCTGGCCGACGTAGTTGATCTGGTTCAGCTCGATGAGGCCGCCGGTGTCGTAGCCGGTGCGCTGGACGTTCTCGTTGACCCGCAGGTCGCGGATGAAGTTGTGGTGGACGTGGACGCAGTTGCCGTTCCAGTTCAGCGCCAGCTCGCCGTCGAGGTAGTTGCCGGCGATGACCACGCAGGCGTCGGTGTCGCCGAGGTAGAGGCTGCCGCTGATGGCGTAGCCGGAGATGACGTAGGGGTCGGCGAGGGTGCCGCTGCCGGAGCGCACGCCCGCGGCGGGGGTGAAGTCCTTGTCGGAGCGGATGGTGATGCCGCTCTTCTGCTGCAGGCTCTTGGCGTCCTGCGCGGTGGGGGTGCGGCCCTCGGCGGGGGCGAAGCGCAGGCGCTCCATGCCGAGCTGCGCGTCGTGGGCGTCGCCGGCCATGCCGTGGTGGACGGCGGCCTCGTCGGCGCCGGCGGCCGGGGCGTGGTGGCCCAGGACGTCGTCCAGGATTTGCCCGGCGGGGCCGGGGATGCTGCCGGCGACGGCGGCGCCCGCAACGGTGAGAAGACCGGCGAGGAGTGCGGCGAACAGGGGGCTCTTCATGCGGTGTGGCTCCGTGCTGCACTGTAGCCGTTCCCAGGCTTACTTAACCTGAGTGGTGACCGCGTGCGAGCCGGTGGCCTCCTTCCACATGCCGCTCCCCCTGGAGGCGGCGGGGGTTGCCCAGCGCCGATTCTTTATCAAGCCCCTCCCGGTCGGCGCGCCTGGGAACCATGTCCAAGAAGATTGTCCACGTCGTCGGCACCGGGACCATCGGCGAGCCCCTCATCGCCCTGTTCGCGGACAAGGCCAAGGAGCTCGGCATCGACGAGGTCACCTTCAACAAGCGCACGCCGCAGTACACCGACCGCGCCAAGATCCAGGACCTCATCCGCAAGGGCGCCAAGCTGGCGACCACGGACGACCAGAAGGCGAAGTTCGAGGAGCTGGGCATGAAGGTCAGCTACGGCATGGAGGAGGCCATCGCGCGCGCCACCGTCGTCATCGACTGCACGCCCGAGGGCGCCGGCGCCGAGAACAAGGTGAAGCACTACCTCAAGCACGACGCGCCCGGCCGCGGCTTCATGGCGCAGGGCTCGGAGTTCGGCTTCGGCAAGCCCTACGCGCGCTGGCTCAACGAGTCGGTCATCGACCCCGCGCAGGACCGCTTCACGCAGATTGTGTCGTGCAACACGCACAACATCAGCGCCGTCGTCAACGCCGTGGGCCTGCACGACGGCAAGGACAACCTGGTCGAGGGCAGCTTCGTCTGCATCCGCCGCGCCAGCGACGTCTACGAGGACAAGAGCCTGGGCAGCCCCGAGGTCGGCTCGCACAAGGACGAGCAGTACGGCACCCACCACGCCCGCGACGTCGCCCACCTCTACAAGACGCTGGGCCTCGACCTCAAGCTGTTCAGCACCGCCATCAAGGTGCCGACGCAGTACATGCACACGCTCTACTTCGACATCCGCGTCAAGAAGGCGGTCACGAAGGAGGAGGTCAAGAAGCGCTTCCAGACGCTGCCCGGCCTCGCGGTGACGCACAAGAAGACCGCGAACACCGTCTTCGCCTTCGGCCGCGACCACGGCTACATGGGCCGCATCCTCAACCAGACCGTCCTCGCCCTGAACACCGTTGCGGTGCTGGAGGGCGGCAGGCGCGTCGTCGGCTACTGCTTCACGCCGCAGGACGGCAACAGCCTGCTCTCTTCGGTCGCGATGACGCTGCGATACCTGTACCCGAAGGAGTGGGAGCAGAAGATGGCCGTCTTCGACCGCTACCTCTTCAAGGAAGTCTGAGGCTCGACCAAACCGCGGATGGCGCGGATTGCGGGGATGCCGGCTACTCGTCCAGCGCCAGCACCGCAACGGGCTTCGGCTGCGGCGCGGCGGGGCCAGGCGCGGGAACCGCCGTCGGCACGCGGCGCCGGATGAGGCCCTGCCGCACCAGGATGGTCCAAAGCGCCCACGCGAGGAACACCCAGCGCAGGTTCACGGCGAGGCGGCTCCAATCCGACCACGCGTCGTTCCAGCCCTCGGCCTGGCCGGGCGGCGGCGTGAACAGGTTGTAGCGCACGAAGAAGTTCACCGTGTCCGCGGCGACGAACAGCATGAACGGGCGCCACGCCGCGCCAAGCAGCAACAGCAGCGGCACCGCCCACAGCGTGTACTGCGGCGAGTAGACCTTGTTGACGAGCAGGAACACGAGGCTGAGGACGCCGCCGGCAACGAGCGGGTCGAGGGCGCGCCTCCAGATGCGCCACACGAGCCACGCCGTCGTCGCCGCCATCGCCACCAGCGTCACCTCGCCGGCCAGCGCCGTCCACGCCGAGCCCCAGTCGTAGCGCGGCCACAGCACCTGGCCGTAGTGGTGCAGGAACGACTCCCACGGCGTCTCGAAGTCGGGGCTGCGGCGGGCGTGGAACAGCCAAATCTCCAGCCAGTTTTTCGGCGCCAGGATGGCGACGACGAGGTTGGGGACGCCGAAGCCGAGGAAGCCGCCCAGCACCACCTTCAGCGAGCCCCTCGCGTCGCGCTTGCGCGCGGCGGCCGCCAGCAGGAACGGGAGGAAGAAGACCGGGTAGAGCTTCGCCGCGCCGCCGAGGCCGAACAGGACGGACGACGGGAGCGGGCGGCCCCTCCGCCACTCGTGCCAGCCCCAGCAGGCGCACGCCACGGCCAACAGGTCCCAGTTGGTGAGGCCATGCACCGCGATGGTGGGCACGAGAAGCCACGCCAGCACCAACTCGGTCGGCAACAGCCGCCACAGCGCCCAGGTCGCGAGCGCAGCGCACGCCAGCAGGCCCACGAAGCTCAGCACCATGTAGCCGGCGAGGTCCGACGTCAGCTTCGCCGCGCCGTACATGTAGAAGCCAGTGAGGACCGGGTACTCGTTCGGCTCGTCCAGGTAGGGGACCTTGTCCTCGCTGAGGTGATGACCCCAGTAGAGGGGCAGGATGTCCGAGTAGCAGTAGTGCCGGTACTGGTAATGGTCGTCCCAGCCGTGCACCGTGCACTCGTTCTTCCACGCGAAGGTGAGGCCGAGGCAGAGGACGGCGACCGCCGCCACCAGGACGCCTTTCGGCACACGCACGCGCGGTTCATGCCGGCGGCGCAATTTAGCCTCGCGTTTCCCCTCTTTGCCGCACGGTTCCGGGTTGCGCGACGGCGTCTCCCGTTGCCGGCGGCCCGGCGCCTCCCGCCCAACACCATTGGAAGTCGACTTGCTTTGCCGACCAGCAAAGATTGGCCACAACGTCTTTATCGCGCGCCCAACCTCGCGACGATTGCTACGCGGCGCACGCCGCCCACGCAAACCTTGGTGCCGCAATGTCCCCCTCCCGCACGACACTGGCCTCCCGCCTCGCGGTCCTCGCGCTGGCCGCCCTCCTGGCCGCCCCGCTCGCCGACGCCAGCCTCTACACCGAATCGAACGGCTCCGGCTCGTCCTCCTACTACATCTACAACTACCAGAGCTCGAACGAGCACTGGAGCGGCCAGACCTTCAAGCTGGGCAGCGGCTACAACGGCCACTACCTCAAGGACATCCAGGTGAAGATGGCCAGCACCTCGAGCATCGGCAACCTGTGCGCCTTCTACGGCCCGGTCGGCTCCAGCTCGAACAACAACTGGTGGGCCACCAAGTGCGTGGGCGCCGGCATCGGCAACACCCCGACGATGGTCTACTTCGACTTCACCAGCCCCACCAGCGGCGCCAACCAGCCGCTCGCGGCCAACACGGCGTACGAGTTCTACGTCTACTACACGGCGACCTGCACCAACTGCGTCCGCACCATCTACTCCGGCAGCGACGTCTACCGCCCCGGCGAGAGCCTGACCAAGCTGAGCAAGGAGGGCACGAGCTTCTTCTACTACCCCAGCGAGGACCTCGTCTTCACCATCGAGACCTTCCACAGCCCCGTCGTCACCACCGAGCTGCCCACCTTCGCGCAGGACCCCGGCGGCGTCAAGATCACCTGGACCGGCACCACCAACGACGCCGGCGGCCTCAGCCCCACCATGTACCTCGACACCGGCGCCGGCGCCGCCGGCTCCGGCTTCGACAACATCCTGAGCGCCGGCACCTGCGCCGAGGGCTTCAGCTGCTGGGTCGCGATCTGGCCCTACGCGCAGCACACCGCCTTCCACTACCGCGCCCGCGGCGTCAACTCCGCCGGCACGGGCTACGGCATCGAGCGCGGCTTCACCACCCCCAACTACGCCCCCGGCACCGCCTCGACGCCCTCCGGCCCCGCCTACGCGCGCCCCGGCTACACGCAGTGGTTCTACAGCGCCGCGAGCGACCCCAACGACTTCCTGTGGTACGACCTCGACGTGAACGGCGACGGCACCGCCGACGCGGGCTCCTCCGGCACCTACTCCTCCGGCTCCACTGGCGCGGTCTCCTACGCGTTCCCCTCCGCGGGCACCTACAACGTCCGCATGCGCGCCCGCGACACCTCCGGCCAGGGCAACGCCAACGGCGCCTGGTCCCCCACCGCCTCGGTCATCGTGGACGGCACGCCCCCCACGGCCGGCACCATCACCTCCAGCCTCACGGCGGCCCCGGCGTGGAACTCGAACGCCAGCCCGACCTTCAACTGGAGCCCCAGCGACGCCGGCGGCAGCCAGCTCGTCGGCGGCAGCCAGGGCTCCAGCCACCGCCTCGACGGCGGGGGCGGCTCCGGCTACTACTCGCACGCGACGGCCGGCTACAGCGGCCTGGCCGACGGCGCCCACACCTTCTACGTCGACACCCTGGACAACGCCGGCAACAGCGCCACCGGCACGTTCTCCTTCAACATCGACACCCAGCCGCCCTACCAGGCGCAGCCCGCCGTCTCGTCCGGCACGCTGGGCCAGAACACCTGGTACACCTCCGCCGTCACCCTGCGCATCGACAGCGCGGACGCGGGCAGCGGCATCAGCTGCGAGGCGCACAGCACCTCCCCGGGCGCCGGCTACACCTCCTGCGTGAGCGCCGACACCTGGTCCCTGCCGGCCGACGGCTCCTACACCTACTACGGCCGCGCCGAGGACAACGCGGCGCCGCACGGCGTCCGCCAGGGCATCGACAGCCTCGCGCTGAAGATGGACCGCGGCGCACCCACCATCACCGACGGCGCCGCCGACTTCACGTGGCGCAACACCAACCCGATGCTCAACGTCGACTTCGGCGACGCCATGAGCGGCCTGTGGACGCTGGAGTACACCATCTGGTCCGGCACCGGCATGACCGGCACCCAACTCAAGCCGTGGACGAGCTTCTTCGGCACCACGAGCGACGGCACGACCAGCTACACCGCCGACTGGCAGGCCGACTCCTCGGCGTTCCAGCAGGGCAACAACTACGTCACCGTCCGCGTCACCGACCGCGCCGGCCTGGTGGCCACCCGCGAGGTCACGCTCATCCAGTGGGACAGCGTCTCCCCGGCGCGCGCCACCCCGACCTACACCCCCGGCTCCTCCACCGTGGGCGACAACGGCTGGTACCGCGCCGACGTCGGCCTCTACGTCGACAGCGCCGACGCCACGAGCGGCATCAAGGGCGAGGCGCACACCAACGTCGCCGCCCCCTCCTGCGTCCCCGGCACCAACCCGGCCGACACCTGGACCGACGTGAGCGAGGGCACCGAGTCGTGGTGGGGCTGCGCCGCCGACAACGCCGGCAACTCCTTCACCAGCGACCCCACGCCGTTCAAGATGGACAAGACCAACCCGCTCGCCGCGCCCACGCTGGCGGGCACCCTCGGCACCGCCGGCTGGTACACCACCAACGTCGTGGCCACCGTGTCCGGGACGGACGCCGTGAGCGGCGTGGCGAGCATCCGCTCGCGCGCCGACAGCGGCGGCTGGACCACCACGCCGGGCAGCAGCGCCAACGTCGCGGTCAACGGCGACGGCACCCACACGGTCTCCTACTATGCCCGCGACAACGCCGGCAACACGGACGGCACCGACGCCGCCCCCAAGGCCACCACGGTGAAGGTGGACACGACGCCGCCCGCCTCGTCGCACAGCGTCGCCGGCACCGTGGGCCTGTCGGGCTGGTACACCTCGGCGGTCACCGTGACCGTCACCTCGACCGACGCCACCAGCGGCGCCAGCCAGGTCTGGTACCAGTTGGACGGCCAGGGCTGGACGACCGTCGCGGCCGCCAGCGCCAACGTCCCGGTCGCGGGCGAGGGGCTGCACTCCCTGGACTACTACGCGGTCGACGTCGCCGGCAACGCCGACGGCACGCAGACCACGCCGCACACGGCCACCTTCAAGATCGACACGGTGGTGCCCGCCACCAGCGACTCCCTCTCCGGCACCGCCGGCGCGGCCGGCTGGTACAAGTCGCCGGTCACCGTGACCCTGCTCCCGACCGACGCCACCAGCGGCGTCCTGGAGTCGCGCTACGGCATCAACGTCGCCACCACGCCGACGCTCTACACGGGCGCCTTCACGGTGGCCAACGAGGGCACCACCCAGCTCTACTACCGCAGCAAGGACGCGGCGGGCAACGTCGAGTCGGTGGTGCAGCGCGCCATCCGCGTCGACACCCTCGCCCCAACCCTGGCGGCGTGGACCCAGACCCCCGCCAACGTGGACGCCGGGTACGCCGGCAGCGTGGACGTGAAGGTCTCGGTCGACCCGGGCCCGAGCGGGCTGCAGGCCGCCGAGGCGCGCCACAGCTACGACAACGGCCTCACCTGGAGCGCGTGGACCCCCACGACGCAGGTGCTGGGCACGCAACGCCAGTTCACCATCCCCGCCCCGGCGGGCGGCTGGTGGCAGTACAAGGAGGGCACGCTGCTCTACGAGGTGCACGCCACCGACGTGGCCGGCAACGAGGCCACCTCGCAGCGCAGCGAGGGCCTGGAGCGCGTCGCCCCCGTGGTCGCCATCCAGCAGCCCATCGTGAACGCCAACTGGGCCGGCATCCAGCCCATCCAGTGGACCGGCCAGGACCTCGACCACGACGGCGTCACCTACACCGTGCGCCTGAGCAACGACGGCGGCGCCACCTACTACACGACGCTGGACACCGTGACGGCGAGCGAGGACGGCAACGTCAACGCCTACTCCTACACCTTCGACACGACGGCGGCCACGAACGGCGCCAACTACGCGGTCAAGGTGGAGGCCAACGACGGCCAGGCGACCAGCTCCGCCGTGGTGGTGCCCTTCCGCATCGACAACACGGCGCCCACCGTCGTCCTCGCCTCGCCCGCGGCCGGCACCCTCACGGTGCAGGACGTCACGGTCGGCGCGGACCCGGTGTTCGGCCAGACCCGCGTCGTCGGCACCGCCGTCACGCTGCGCGCCACCGCCGCCGACCCCGGCGCGGCCGCCAGCGGCATCCAGGAGGTCCGCTTCTGGGTCGACGGCACGCCGGTCGGCATCGACGGCACGCCCAACGGCTCCGGCCAGTACGAGGCGACGTGGGACCTGGTGGGCGTCCTGGGGACGCACACCGTCACCGTGCAGTCGGTGGACCGCGCCGGCAACCTCTCGCCCGTGCGCTCGCGCGACGTGGTCGTGGTGACGGACGCCCTCGGCGGGTGAGCCGGTGGCGCGGGCCGGCGCGGCACTCGCCCTGCTGGTCCTGCTCCCCGGCTGCCTGCTCGACGAGAGGGCCGTCCCCGGCAGCCACGCCCCCGCCTTCGCGGCCCTGGGCCTCGACGGCGCCCCGGCAGGGCCGGACACCCTGGCCGGGAAGGTCGGCGTGCTGCACCTCTTCCTCCTCTTCTCCAACCGGACGGTCGTCCCGCAGACCGTCCACGTGCTGCAGGCGGCCTACGCCAACGCCTCGCGCGCCGACGTGGCGTTCCTGAGCGTCGGCATCGAGCCGGGGCCCGGGAAGGCCCACTCCCTCGCCGAGCGCCTGGCGGAGGCGCAGCGCCTGCGCGACCTCCTTGGCATCCCGTGGCCGGTGGCCGTGGAGCGGCCCGACCGCGTGTTCAACGGCGCCTACCACCCGCCGCACGACTCCTTCTCCTACGTGCTCGGCCGCGACGGCACCATCCGCGCCACGGTCGGCCCCAACGCCACCCCCGCCTGCCTCGCCGGCCTGCTGGACCAGGTGGCCAACCAGACCCAGGAAGTGCTCTACCCATGCTGAACCGTGCCCTCATCGCCATCGCTGCCGTCGCCCTGCTGCTCCCCCTCCCCGCCGCCGGCTGGCGGCCCGACACGCACGAGCAGGTGACGGCCGTCTCGGTGGCCGTGGCGGACCGCGCCTTCGGCGGCTACCTCGGCACCCTCAAGGCGGACGGCACCGACGGGCAGGGCATCAGCGTCCCGACCGGCAGCTGCGGCAAGAGCGTGCCCGAGAGCATCTACGGCACGACGGCGGCGGACGTGCTGCTGAAGAACATCGGCACGCCGGACGACGGCAGCCTGGACCCCGAGCTGACCCTGCCCGTGGCCGCCAAGCACCTGGCCAGCCAGCTCGCCCCCGTGCGGTGGGGCTTCGGCCTGGCCAACTGGTTCGGCTGGTGCAGCCTCGACGCCACCGACACCCACCAGTACCGCCACGCCTACTTCGTCAACCCCGTCACTGGCCAGTGGGCGAGCTGGGGCAATGCGCCCGACATGGTGCAGAAGTACTACGCGATGGCCAAGAGCGAGCTGGCGAACGGCCACAGCGACAGCCGCGTCGGCCTGTTCCACCTCTCCCTCGCGCTGCACTACCTGGAGGACATGGGGGTGCCCTACCACGTGGGCCACGACGCCGCCTACAGCGTGGCGAGCGCCCTCTACAACCCCTTTTGCCAGGACGCCAGCAAGTGGTGCTCGGCGCACGACCGCTACGAGGCGGACATGGTGCGGGGCGGGAGCCCCATCGCCGACCTCGCCGCCAACGTCAACATCGACGGCCAGCCCATCCCGCAGTACGGCAGCCCGGCCGGCTACGCCACGGGCCTGGCCAACTTCGCGCGCGGCGAGGGCCCCTACCTCACCTCGGCGTACGGCCTGCTGAACGGCGGCACCTCGGCGGAGAAAATCGCCGGCGAGGAGCTGCTGCGCACCACGACGCGGCGCCTCGTCGAGCACACGGCGACGCACGCCACGGGCCTCGTGCTCGACCTCTTCCAGCAGCTCCCCGACGTGCAGGCGCACATCGTCTCCGTCACCCCCAGCGGCGGCAACACCATCGTGCGCGTCCAGGTCAGCAACTTCGGCCAGACCGACGCGCGCAACCTCGTGATGCGCGTCCTCTACCTGCCCTGCCAGGTCCCGGCCACCAGCTTCCTCGGCTGCGAGTACGTCGTGGACGCCACGGCGCACGCCACCGCCGACATCCTGGCGCTCACCTCGCAGACGCTGGACATCACCCTCTCCACGCTTGCCAAGGCCTCCGGCCGCATCCTGCTGGTGGCCGACGCGCTGCCGCTCGACGGCACCCTTTGCCTGGGCGGCAAGGTCGGCTGCGTCCTGGAGAAGAGCGAGGCGCTCGGCCTCGCCGCGGCCTCCGCCAGCTACGCCCCGCTGCCCGACCTCGCCATCGCCCCGGCCGACCTGCGCGTCCTGCCGGCGGGCGGCCAGGCCGTGGTGACCGTGCACAACACCGGCGCCGCCGACGCTGCCGCCTTCGCGGTGCGCCTCTACGCCCGCGACCCCGCCAGCGGGACCCTCTCCCGCGTGGGCGAGCAGGCGGTCCCCTCCGGCCTCCCGGCGGGCGGCTCCGTCGCCGTCCCCGTCACCTACACCGGCGCCCTCGCCGACCCCGTGGCGCGCGTGGACGAGGCGGGGGCCGTCGCCGAGACCGACGACGTGGCCAACAACCAGGCCGCGGTCACCACCTGGACGCTCACCGGCGCCACCTCGAACACCGGCACGACGCTGCGCCCCGGCGGCGACGTCACCATCGCGAGCGGAGGCAGCCTCGTCCTCACCTCCTCCAGCCTGCTGCTGGCCCCCGGCGCCCGCCTCACGGTGGAGCCCGGCGGCGTCCTGGAGATGCACGGCAGCACGCTGGCGCCCGCCACGGCCGGCAAGCCCTACCTCGCCGCCATCCACGGCACCCTCTTCGCCACCCAGTCGACCCTCGCGGGCGCCCAGGGCGGCCTGCGCGTGGACGGCCCCGCCACCACCATCACCGGCTCGACGCTCACCAGCTTCGCGGGCGGCCCCGCGCTGGCCGTCGAGGGCGGCAACGCCACCCTGCGCCAGAACACGTTCCTGAACGGGGACGGCGGCGGCCTGCAGGTCGAGGGCGGCGCGGACGTCACCTCGACGCTCGACCAGTTCACCGGCAACCTCGCCACCGCCATCGAGGCGCGCGGCGGCCACCTCCTCCTGGACCACGCCACGGTGCAGGGCTCCCCCACCGCGCTCGCCCTCTCCGGCGGCGCCTCGGTGGAGGCCAACGGCACCACGCTCCGCCCCGGCGTCGGCCTGCGCGCCCCCGCCAGCACGGTGGGCGTGCAGAACGACGGCGGCGTCTTGGTGGCCAGCGGCCTCACGGTCGCGGGCGCCGACCGCGCGCTGCGCGGCGCGCTGGGATCGATGAGCCTGCACGGCGGCTCCATCGCCGGGACCCAACTCGCCGACGCCAGCGGCAGCCTCGTGGTGTCCGCGCACGGCGCCACCCTCTCCGGCACCCGCTCCGTCACCGGCGCGGCCCGCGTGCAGGCGGATTGGCCCGTCACCATCACCGCCGTCAGCCCCGCCCCCGACACGATGCTGGTGCCGGACGCCCACGTGGACGTCCGCGACGCGACGGGCGCCCTCGCCTGGACCGGCGTGGCGGACTCGGGCGGCCGCATCGTCCTCGACCTGCCCGAGTTCCGGCAGACCGCCGGCGTCGCGGGCACCCTCACCCCCTACACCGTCACCTCGCGCTACAACGGCCCGTCGGTGACCGACACCCTCGCGGCCACCGCGCCGCGCGACCTGACGGTCCATCCGCCCGTCCTGCCCGACCTGCTTGCGGTGGACGTCGGCCCCGCCTACGAGGGCGGCCAGCAGGAGCTGCGCGCCCACGTCGCAAACCAGGAGCCGGGCCGCGCCAGCAACCTCGTGGTGCGCTTCCTCGTCGACGGCGCCGCCGTGGGCGACGCGACCGTGGCAATCCTCCCCGGCGCCTCGCACCGCGACGTGGTCCTGCCCTACGCCCTCGCCCCCGGCGTGCACAGCGTGCAGGCCGTCCTCGACCCCGCCAACGCCATCGCGGAGACCACGGAGGCCAACAAC
>JAXDQP010000032.1:0-20818 GCA_034667745.1 Thermoplasmata archaeon | reverse complement strand
GCTTCGCGCGGCGCTTTCCGTGGGCTCGCTGCGCTCGCGCGACCGCCCATGCCGAAATTCCGCGTGGCTCGTCACCACGGTTGTCCCTGCGCTGGGCGACCCGGTCCGTCCCGGCAAGCCTTATCGCGGACGGGGCGCATCCTCCATCATGGGCGACGACGGGAACTCGAAGGCTCTGGTCTACATCGCGGTCGGGGCCCTCGCGGCCGTCGGCGCCGGCTACCTGGTATGGAAGTACGGCATGACCGACGAGAGCCGCCGCCGCACCGTCACCGCCCTCAACGAGGCCCGCAAGAAGGCCACCGAGACCATGAAGTCCGTCGCCGCCGGCGCCAAGGACACGATGGCCGAGGTCTCCGAGCAGGCCCGCGACGGCGCCACCCAGGTGCGCGCCCAGGCGATGCGCAAGGCCGGCGAAGTCGGCCAGCGCCTCCGCCCCTAGGACCCGCGCCCCTTTGAACCACCACCGGCTCCCCCGAGCGTGAGCAAGCCGCGGCGCAGCAAGGCCGACTGGCAGAGGGAGACCTACGGCAAGGCCGTCGCGAAGTCCCCGGAGCGCCAGGCCGAGTTCACCTCCGCCTCCGGCCGCCCCGCCGAGCCGCTCCACGCCGGCGACGACCTGGCGGGCTGGGACCCCGACGCGCGCCTGGGCTACCCCGGCGAGGCGCCCTACACGCGCGGCGTGCAGCCAACGATGTACCGTGGCCGCTTCTGGACGATGCGGCAGTATGCCGGGTTCTCGACGCCGGAGGAGTCGAACCGGCGCTACAAGATGCTCCTTGCGCAGGGCAGCACCGGGCTCTCCGTCGCCTTCGACCTGCCGACCCAGATTGGCATGGACTCCGACGACGAGCGCGCGCTGGGCGAGGTCGGCAAGGTCGGCGTCGCCATCGACTCCCTGCGCGACATGGAGATCCTGTTCGACGGCATCCCGCTCGACAAGGTCACCACCTCGATGACCATCAACGCCCCCGCCGCCGTGCTGCTCTGCATGTACCTCGCCGTCGCGGAGAAGCAGGGCGCCGACGTCCGCAAGGTCTCCGGCACCATCCAGAACGACATCCTGAAGGAGTACATCGCGCGCGGCACCTACATCTTCCCGCCCGGGCCGTCGATGCGCCTCATCACGGACACCTTCGGCTACTGCGCCCAGAGCGTCCCCGAGTGGAACACCATCAGCATCTCGGGCTACCACATCCGCGAGGCCGGCAGCACCGCCGCGCAGGAGCTCGCGTTCACGCTCGCCGACGGCATCGCCTACGTGCAGGCCGCCGTCGACGCGGGCCTCAAGGTCGACGACTTCGCGCCTCGCGTGGCGTTCTTCTTCAACGGCCACAACGACTTCCTGGAGGAGGTCGCTAAGTTCCGCGCCGCGCGCCGGATGTGGCACCGCATCATGGAGGAGCGCTTCCACGCCAAGGACCCGCGCTCGAAGATGCTGCGCTTCCACACCC
Organism: Thermoplasmata archaeon; assembly: GCA_034667745.1. Classification (GTDB taxonomy): domain Archaea; phylum Thermoplasmatota; class E2; order JACPAO01; family JAHFTW01; genus JAHFTW01. The sequence goes on along the minus strand of JAXDQP010000032.1, from coordinate 19,364 downwards.
AGACCGCGGGCAGCACGCTGACGGCGCAGCAGCCGGAGAACAACGTCGTCCGCGTCGCGCTCCAGGCCCTCGCGGCCGTCCTCGGCGGGACGCAGAGCCTGCACACCAACGGCATGGACGAGGCCCTTGGCCTGCCGACGGAGAAGGCCGCCCGCATCGCCCTCCGCACGCAGCAAATCATCGCGCACGAGTCCGGCGTCGCCAGCACCGTTGACCCGGTCGCCGGCAGCTACGCCATCGAGAGGCTCACGGAGGACCTGGAGGCGGAGGCGACGGCGCTCATCCAGAAAATCGACCAGATGGGCGGCATGCTGCGCGCCATCGAGAAGGGCTGGGTGCAGGGGCAAATCCAGGAGGCGGCCTACCGGTTCCAGCGCGAGGTCGAGCAGGGCGAGCGCAAGGTCGTCGGCGTCAACGACTTCATCTTGGAGGGCGAGCAGCCGCCGGAAATCCTGAAGGTGGACGACGGCCCGGAGAAGGCGCAGCTCGCCAAGCTCGCCTCCGTGAAGGCCGAGCGCGACGGCGCCCGCGTCGAGAAGGCACTCTCCGAGTTGCGCAGGGCCGCAAAGGGCAGCGAGAACATCCTGCCGTTCATCCTTGAGGCCGTCCGCGCCTACGCGACGCTGGGCGAGGTGTGCAACACGCTCCGGGCCGAGTGGGGAGAATACGCTCCCGTTGCTGGCCTCTGACAAACCGCGGATTCCGCGGACAGCACGGATTCCCGTCCCGCAGAAACAAAATCCGCGTCATCCGCGCAATCCGCGGTTGAGCCGGTGGCAACCAAACGGCCAAAAGCCACGCCCCGCGTCCCCGCCAGCATGGCCCGGCTGCGCTTCGACCCGACCCCCAACCCCAACGCGATGAAGGTCACGTCGGAGGGCAACTTCTGCAACGGCTCCAAAATCATCAGCCGCCCGGAGCAGGCGACGAGCCCGCTGTCGAAGGCGCTGCTGGAGGTGCCGGGGGTGCAGTCGCTGTTCTTCCTGAACGACTTCGTGACGGTGACGAAGCGGCCCGAGGCGGAGTGGGACGCCATCCTGCCGCACGTGCAGGCGGCGCTGACCAAGCACCCGCACTTCGTCTAGGCGCAAGTTCCCACCTGGGCCTGCCGCTCGGATATAGCCGGGCTCGTTGGGTGCCCAATGCCAGCGAACATCGAAGGGCGCGTCATGGACAATCAGCGGCGGCTGCTCGGCGGCGTCGCCATTTCGCGCGCGGGCAAGGTCGTGGGGAATTCGCAGCCGGACGGAACGTTCTCCGTCCCGGTCCCGAAGAGCCGCGGACGCCGGTTCGTCCTGACGTTCGCCGCCGAGGGCCACGTCACGAACACGCGCATCTTCGACCCTTGGGCGGTGTGCCGCAGGACCGTGCGCCTCTGGCCTGTCGCCTACCGTCTCCGGTTCGACCCCGCCCGCGGCTTGGACGCCACGCTGGGCGGCGCCCGCATCCAGGTTCCCCCGAACGCGCTCGTCAGCCCGGAAGGGAAGGGGCTGCGCGGCCCCGTGGAGCTTCGGTTCACGCTCCTTGACGTGACGACGGTGCTGGGCTGCCAGGCCGCACCTGGCGACTTTTCGGGCACGCTGCGCAACGGCAAGGTTGTCCGGCTCGACTCCTACGGCATCTTTGACCTCTCCGTTGAGGACGCCAAGGGCCGGCGTCTGGCGCTGGCGCGCGGCGCGAAGGTCGGGCTGGCCATTCCGGTCCCCCCCAAGCTGGCCGAGGGCGCCCCAAAGAAAATCGGCTTCTTCGGCTTCGACCCCCGCGAGGGGCGCTGGACACAGCGCGGGGACTTCACCTACAAGCCCGGCGACATCACCTACAACGGCTCCATCGAGAATTTCCCGGACGCGAGCGGCAGTACTGCCTACAACCTTGACGGCGCGCAGAACATCGTGTGCGTTCAGGTGACGGTCCAGCGCGACTATGACGGCGCCCCAATGGGGGGCTGCTCGGTGGAAGCCTCCGACGCCGCCACTGTGCAATACCTCTCCGGCGGCACCACCGACGCCTACGGGAACGTCTGCCTCCTGGTGCGACGCAATTCGCAATTCAAGGTGACTGCCTACTGCGACTGCTGCGGGACCGTCCCTGGCGCCGAGCCGGTGTTCACGGCCCCCGACTTCAGCTCCGATGCCACCGCCTGCGGCAACTCCGCCCTGTGCCCCAACGTGGGGCCGGTCATGGTCTCGGTCATTGTGGGATAGGCGCAGGCCGTTCCGGCACCTTCCTTCTCGAAGGGCGCCGCTTCGGCCTCGGCGGCCGGTCCGGCGCAGCGATCTCGGTCGCGGCCTCCTCCATCTTGGCGAGCGCGGCCTTGTGCCTCGGGTCCTCCAGGTCGCCGCCCTCCCCCGCCTCCAGCCTTGCGAGGGCGTCCTGCAGGCACTTGATGGTCTTGGCGCGGGGCGCCCTTCTGGTTGCGGAACTGGGTGTTCCACTTGCCCCAGTCGGGCTTCTTGAACGCGACGAGGTACTTGTGGCCCTCCAGGATGGTGGAGTAGGTGTTGGCGTCGAGCTTGTGCACCCATTGGTGGGCGACGATGAGCCAGTGGTAGCCGCTCCCGACGCCCGCCCCGGAGCCGCGCGGCGCCTTGCCCCGGCGGCGCTTGAGGGAGCGGAACATGACTTCCCAGCGCTGCGGGTCGAGCTTGCTCTCCTCCCAGTAGCCGTCGGGGTAGTCCCAGCGGTGGACGCCGCCGACCTTCATGCCGTGGTAGGCCTTGCCGTGGAACTCCTTGGCGTCCCCGTAGCGCGGGCCTGGCATGCCGTGAGGTTTGGCTCCGCCGCGCCGTAGCCTGAACGGAATGGGCAGGGCGGGCGTGCGGATTCCGCAGATGCGGCGCGCGGGATTGCGCTTTGCGCAGCCTTGCGCAGTGAGATTCAAGAACCACTTCCAGGCTCGACCGCTTCGTGGGCTCCCTGCCCGTCTGGTCCAGCGCGATGCGCATGTGCCAGCGCAAGCAGGGCGCCCCCGTTTCTGACGGCCGCAAGCACGAGTGACGCAGTCTCTCGCGCTTGCTGGCGTCGTGAGGTGCGTCCCCATGAACCCCCAGCCCAAGCTCTCCTCCGCCCCGATGCCCGCCCCCGCCGCGCCCCCCGAGGGCGACCGCGAGGAGCGCGAGGTGGTGCGGCCCCCCAGCCTCCCGCCAGCGGCGGCGTCCGGGCGGCCCAATCGTCCCCCTCTCGGCAACCTCTACCTGCTCACCCTCCTGAGCACTGTCGACGGTTCCCTCGTCGTGCTCGCGGCAGGCGGCCACCTCTCCAGCCTCGGCGGCGCCGTCGCGGTCGGCCTGACGGTCATCGCGGGCGCCGGCTCCTGGCTGGCGGCGCGGCAGGCGTTCAGCGGGCGCCGCCCCGGCAAGGCCGACCTGCGCGCGCTCGCCCTCCTCGGCCTCGCCACGGCGCTGGCGACCGTGGCCTCGGCTTGGCTGGGCACGACGCTGGGCGGCGCCGTCGCGCTCCACGTGATGCCGAAGGCCGCGGGCATCGCGCTGTTCCTGGTGGCCGCCGAGGTCGGCGGGCTGCGCGTGCCGACGCTGCGCGGCGTGCCGCTGGCGCCCCTTGCCGTGGGCGCCGCGGTCCTGGCGGAGGTGGCGTTGCGGTGGATTCCCTCCTAGGCGCCCTCGTCGCGGCGGGCGTGGCGTGGCTCAGCATCGCCGTCGCCGCCCTGCTGCCCGTGCCGCTCCCGGTGCGCCGCCTGCGGTGGGCCGGCGCCGCCAGCATCGCGCTCGTCGGCCTCACCGCCATGGGGCTGCCGGTGCCCGCCTGGCTCCCGCTCGCCGCGCTCGCCGCCGGGCTGGCGCTGGGGCTCGCGCTGCCCGGGCCCTCGTCGCAACAGCCATGAGAGCGGGAGGCTTGGCCGCCGCATGGCCATCCTCGGCATCGACCAGGTCTCGGTCGCCGTGCGCTCGCTGGACGACGCCAGCCGCATCTACGAGCGCATCCTCGGCCTCAAGGCCAGCCACGACGAGACCGTCGCGGACCAGGGGGTCACGACGCGCTTCTTCCCGGTCGCCCACGGCGCGGTCGTGGAGGCGCTGCTGCCCACGGGGCCGGACACGCCGGTGGGGAGGTTCCTCGACAAGCGCGGCCCCGGCGTGCACCACATCGCCTTCCGCGTCGACGACCTGGAGGCGGAGCTGGCGCGGCTGAAGGGCCTGGGCGTCCACCTCATTGACGAGAGGCCCCGCCTCGGCGCGGAAGGCAAGCGCATCGCGTTCATCCACCCGAAGGAGACCGGCGGCGTCCTCATCGAGCTGTGCGAGGCCCCTGCGGGCGGCGGGCACGGCCACGCGGCTCTCAAGCAGGATGTTGTGGCCGCGCCCGGCGGCCGGCACGGGAGCCGGGCATGAGCGGCGCCGGCGACTGGACCGTCGAGCGCGTGGCCAGCGCCGCCTCCACGATGGACCTCGCGCGGCAGAAGGCCCGCGCCGGGGCCCCCGACCGCTGGGCCGTCGTCGCCGAGGAGATGACCGCCGGCCGTGGCACGCACGGGAGGGCATGGCACGCGCCCAAGGGCGGCCTCTACCTCAGCTTCGTCCTGCGCGGCCTGCCCGACGCGCGCCTCGCCAGCCTCGCCCTCGGCAACGCCGTCGCGGACGCGCTGGAGGTCGCCGGCGTCGAGCCGCGCCTCAAGTGGGTCAACGACGTCTGGGTCGATGGCCGCAAGGTCGCCGGCATCCTCGTCGAGGGGGAGTCCACCGGTAGCACCATCGACTTCCTCGTCGCGGGCATCGGCGTCAACGTGAACGGCAATGCCTCGGGCTTCCCGGCGCCGCTGGACGCGCAGGCAACGACGCTGGAGGACCAGCTCGGCTGCGACTCCTGCATCCCCGACCTGGAGACGCTCCTGCTGCACAGCATCGACAAGTGGCTCGGCAAGCTCAAGGACGGCGAGGCTGCGCAGGTGGTCGAGGCGTTCCGGGCGCGCGATGCGCTGAAGGGCAAGAAGGTCCGCGTCGATGGCGTTGAGGGGACGGCCGCAGGCATCGACGACGAAGGACGGCTGCTCGTTGCGACCGCGGCGGGGACGCAAACGGTGCAGGCCGGAACGGTCACGCTAGTTTAGATTCGCACCGATGGGCCTCAGAGGGCGCAGGGTCCGCCGAAAGGTGCTCTGAGTTCTGCGACCTCTGCGGGCGGGCGTCTGGCTTTCGGCATCCGCCGATTCTCTGTTCGCCAGTCTTTTAACGCGTCTCCGAAGTCGAACGGCCGTCCATGCCTGTCGGCATCATCAGCTACGGCGCGTACGTCCCCCGCTACCGCATCCGGTCGGAGGAGATTGCGCGGGTGTGGGGCGACGACGCCAACATCGGGCGCGCGCTCAACGTCCACCAGAAGTCGGTGCCCGGCCCCGACGAGGACGTGGCGACCATCTCCGTCGAGGCCGCGCGCCAGGCGATGCGCCGCGCGCCGACCACGGCCGCCGACATCGGCGCCATCTACGTCGGCAGCGAGTCGCACCCCTACGCCGTGAAGCCCACGGGCACCATCGTCCAGGCCGCGCTCGACGCCGGCCCGTACCTCACGATGGCGGACTACGAGTTCGCCTGCAAGGCCGGCACCGCCGCCATCCAGACCGGCATGGGCCTCGTGCTGTCGGGCATGTGCAAGACCGTCCTCGCCATCGGCGCCGACACCAGCCAGGGCGCCCCCCGCAACGCGCTGGAGTACTCCGCCTCCGCCGGCGGCGCCGCGCTCCTGCTGGGCAGCGACAAGAAACAGGTGCTGGCCGAAATCAACCACACCGTCTCCTTCACCTCCGACACGCCGGACTTCTGGCGCCGCGAGGGCCAAAAGTATCCGTCGCACGGCGAGCGCTTCACCGGCGAGCCCGCCTACTTCCGCCACGTGCGGATGGCCTCGGAGCGCCTCTTCGCCGACACCGACACGCTCGCCAAGGACTACACCTGGGCGGTCTTCCACCAGCCCAACGGCAAGTTCCCCGCCGCCATCGCCGGCAAGCTCGGCTTCACGCCCGAGCAGACCGCCCCCGGCCTCCTGGCGCCGCGCATCGGCAACACCTACTCCGGCGCCGTCCTGCTGGGCCTCTGCAACATCCTCGACCAGGCCAAGCCGGGGGACACGGTTTTCATGTGCGGCTACGGCTCCGGCGCCGGCGCCGACGCGTTCAGCCTGACCGTCACCAAGAACATCCTCGCCTACGACCGCGGCGAGGCCGAGAGGCTGGAGACGCGCCTCGCGGACACGAGCGAGGTCGATTACGCGACCTACGCCAAGTACCGTGGCAAGCTCCTGATGGGAGGCGCCGAATGAGCCTACTTCCCCAACCACGAATTGCACGAATTCCACGAACCCGCCTCAGTTTCGTGCAATTCGTGCAATTCGTGGTTCCCCCGGCGGAGGTCCGCTGATGGCGCCCACCCGCAAGGGCCACGCCCGCCCCGAGGCGCACGTCATCGGCGTCGCGCACACCCGCTTCGGCGAGCAGTGGGAGAAATCCTACCGCGACCTGATGACCGAGGCCGGGTTGGCCGCCATCCAGGACGCCGGCATCCAAGGCGACGAGATTGACGCGGTGTTCCTCGGCACGATGAGCACCGGCAAGCTCGTCGGCCAAGAGCACGTCGCGCCGCTCCTGCTCGACGGCGCCGGCCTCGCCGACCGCCATCTCGCCGCCACCCGCGTCGAGGCCGCCAGCGCCTCCGGCGGCGTCGCGTTCCGGCAGGGCGTCCAGCTCATCCGCAGCGGCAGCGCCGACATCGTCGTCGTGGGCGGCATCGAGAAGATGACCGACGTCTCGGACGCCGACGCGCAGGCCATCGCCAGCGCCGGCATCGACCAGGAGTGGGAGCACTTCTTCGGCGCCACCGACGCGGCCCTGCACGCGCTGCTGTCCAAGCTGCACATGGCGCAGTTCGGCACCACGCGCAAGCAGCTCGCCCAGGTCGCGGTCAAGAACCACGCGCACGGCGCCAAGAACCCGCTCGCGCAGTACCGCAAGCCCATCGACCTCGACACCGTCCTGCGCTCCCCCGCCGTCGCGGACCCGCTCACCATGTTCGACTGCGCCCCGCTGTCGGACGGCGCCGCCTGCGTCGTCCTCGCCAGCGACAAGGCGCTCGGCACGCACCGCCGCCAGGCCATCCGCGTCGCCGGCTCGGGGCAGGCCTCCGACACCCTCGCGTTCCACTCGCGCGGCAACCGCACCACCTGGGCCGCCACCGAGCACGCCGCCCGCCGCGCCTACCAGGAGGCCGGCATCAGCGCCGGCGACGTCCAGGTCGCGGAGGTCCACGACGCCTACACGATTGGCGAGCTCCTCGCCATCGAGGACCTCGGCTTCGTCAAGAAGGGCCAGGGCGGCCCCGCGACGGAGGAGGGGCGCACCACGTTCGGCGGCGACCTGCCCACCGTGAACCCCGGCGGCGGCCTCAAGGCGCGCGGCCACCCGGCGGGCGCCACCGGCATCGCGCAGGTCTGCGAGGTCGTCTGGCAACTGCGCGGCCAGGCCGGCGAGCGCCAAGTCCACGACGCCCGCATCGGCATCACGCACAACGTCGGCGGCACCGGCGCGACGGCGGTCGTCCACGTCCTGGAGGCGCTGCGATGAATCCCTTCCGGTTTGCGGGGGTGGCCCCGTGTGGGCAGACGCAGATTTCGCAGACCCTTTCGAAGTGGACACCCAATCTGCGCAATGGCGCAACCCGGCTCCGCCATTGCACGGATTTGGATGCCGGTCGTTCCCCCAGCGTTCTGCGGAATCTGCGTTCGCCCACACTGCCGCCACACGAAACCGCGGATGACGCGGATTTCGCGGACCTTCTCCAATCCGCGGTTTGGGGAGGCGCGGCATGAGCGTCCCCCGTTTCTGGCGCGAGATTCCCCAGCGCTACAACCTCCAGGCCAGCCGCTGCGAGGTCTGCGCCGCCATCCACTTCCCGCCGCGCGAGGTCTGTCCCACGTGCCGTCGCGCCAGCATCGGCAAGATGCGGCCGGTCAAGCTCTCCGGCCGTGGCACCGTCCTGGAGTGGACCCGCGTCCACAAGAGCGCCCCCGGCTACGAGATGCAGGTGCCCTACCTCCTGGCGCTCGTGCAGACCGAGGAGGGCCCCGTCGTGACGGGCCAGGTCGTCGACTCCGCCGCCGTCCAGCGCGGCGACAGCGTCCAGGCCGTCTTCCGCCGCCTCGGGCAGGACGGCGACGCCGGGGTCATCTACTACGGCACCAAGTGGCAGGTCGTGCAGCCTCCCGCCCCCGCCCCGGCGCCCCCCGCCCGCAAGGGGAAGGGCAAGCCAAAGCGGGGCCGGCGCTCCCGGAAAGCCTAGCCGTCCGTCCACTCTCCTTGAATACCCCTAGAGGTGTCGAAGGGTGGCATGGGGGTCCGCAGTGGTGTCGCGGTGGCGCTGGTGGCGACCGCCCTTCTCGGGTTCACGGTGGCCGTGCCGCAGGACACCCACCTCGGCGTCTCCGGCTCCCCCTTCCGCTTCACCGGCAAGGGCGCCAACGTCGCGGACGCCCACCTCGTGCACGGCACCGACGGCGACGTCGGCAGCCTGCTGGACCGCATCGACGGCCGCAGCCTCGACCCCAACCTGCTGAAGAACCTCGACCGCGCCGCCCTCGCGGACCTGCTGTCGCAGATGTCGCCGGAGCAGCTTCGGACCCTGGGGCTTGACGAGGCGCAGGCGGCCCAGGTCGCCGCGGCCCTGCGCGACCCCGCCCTCGACCCGGACCGGCTCGCCAGCCTCGTGGGCGACCTCGCGGACCGGGGCCTCTCGTTCCTGAACGCGAACGGCGACGGGCGCTTTACCGGCGGCGAGGCGGCCTTCGCGGACCTCGACGGCGACGGCAAGGTCTCCCCCGGCGACGTCCGCCTCGGCGTGCTGGCGCTGCTGTTGAGCCAGGACGCGGGGCTCGACCCCGGCGCGCGCAGCCTCCTCGAGGCGTTCCAGGCGGCGGGCGGCGTCGGCCTCGCCAACCCCTTTGGCGCCCAGGCGCGCGGCAACGCGACGGCCGCGACGGCGCCCATGCCCGCCCCGCTCCCCTACCCGACCGACCGCGCGGGCGGCCCGCTCCAGCCCGTCTGCGTCCAGGTGTATTCCCTCTCGCTGACCTGCCACCTGCGCACCTTCGTCCAGGAGCGCGTCACGGTGGAGGGCAACCACTACCTGTTCCAGCCCGACACCGCCCAGCAGCGCACCCCAATCCCCGTCGAGCCCGACGCGCCCGGCGTCCGCGCCAAGGGCACGCTCCACCTGTTCCTCGACCCCGTGCTGTGGACCCCGGTGCCGGCGCTGACCCCCGGCGACCACCTCGTTTCGGTGGCTGGCCCCTCCATCGCCCTCGCCCGCGACGGCAACGGCATGGTGTGGGCGCGCGGCGCGGACGGGGAGACCGTCGTCACGCTGGCCTGGGCCGTGGACCTTGCCTACTACGACCTCGTCGTCCCCCCGAGCGTCACGGCCGAGGACGTCCCCCAGGCGATGCGCCCCACGCTGGAGTCCACCGCGCAGGCGGTCGGCCTCCGCATCGCCATGCTCGCGGGCGCCGACGGGCGCGGCTACGGCGGCGGCCTGCGCGCCCTCGCCCAGCACATCGGCGCCTTCGGCATGGGCGCCCTGCCCGACCGCGACGCGCGCCCCAACGACCTCCTCGCCGTCGCCGAGTCGCAGGTCGGGTGCGCCCGCCAGCGCGCGGAGGCGTTCGTCCTCGCCGCCCAGGCCCTCGGCGCCCCGGCCCGCCTGGTCGTCAACGAGGCGCACGTGTTCGCGGAGGCCTACGTCCCTGCCGCCGGGTGGCGCATGGTCAGCCTCGGCGGCTGCGGCCGCTACGAGGTCGCGCAGATGCCCGGCCACGAGGAAATCCTCGTGCGCCAGTCGCTCCCCTACGCGAGCGGCCAGGCGCCCTCCAGCAGCGCGGCAGGCGGCCAGCCGGTCCCGACCGCAATCGACATCACGGAATCGCCCGCGAGCCTGCGCAAGAACCGCCCCTTCACCATCGCCGGCACCGTCACGAGCGCGGCCGGCCCCGTCCCCGCCGGCATCCCCGTCACCTTCACCTACAACCGCACCAAGTCCTCGCCCGGCACCGCGTTCTGCGCCACGCAGACCCACGTCGGCGGCTACCGCGCCACCTGCCAGCTCGGCCCCGATGCGCCGGGCGGCAGCCTCCAGCTCGTGGCCCGCCTCGCCCCCGCGCTGCTTGCGGGCCAGCCGAGCGAGGCCGCCTACTCCGACCCGCCGTTCACGCTCCAGAAGGCGACGCGGCTGGCCATCGAGGGCCCCGCCCGCACCGCCGCCGACGTCCGCCTCGCGTACGTCGCGCGCCTCGTGGACGAGGACGGCCTGCCGGTCCCGTACGTTCCGGTCACGCTGCGCCTCGACTCCGGCCCCCTGCAGAGCCAGGGCACGGACCGCGACGGCCGCGCCCTCTTCGCGCTCACCGCCGGCAAGGGCGCGCACAGCCTCGAGGCGCGCTTCGCCGGCACCGACGGCCACGACCCCAGCAACACCACGCTGCGCCTCCTCGCGACCTCGGCGCGCCTCACGGCCAGCGTCGACGGCGACTCCCTGGCGAGGGGCGTCCTGAGCGTCTCCGGGACCCTGGACGGCGCCGCCGCGCAGCCGGTGCAGGCGCGCTGGCGCAGCAGCCCCGCCGCCCCGGAGCAGGCCCGCATGGCCAGCACGGACAGCGGCGGCGCCTACCGCATCGAGTTCGCGGACGCGCCCCCCGCCGGCCTCGGCCTCGTCACGGTGCAGGCCGCCGACGGCACCGGCGTCGGGGCGGGCTTCACGCGCAGCGTCGCCGCGACCGCCACGCTCGACGCGCCTCTGCGCTGGCAAGTGGGCCGCGCCGTCCCGCTCACCATCCACCTCGCCGGCAGCCCCACCGCGCTGCCGCTGACCATCCTGGCCGACCGCGAGGCCGTCGCGCACACGGTCGCGCGCCCCGACGAGCCGACCACGGTCCTCGTGGACCTCGCCACCGGCCCCCACACGCTGGAGGTCCGCCCCGAGCCCGGCATCCAGCTTGCCGCGCCCAAGGTGGAGGTCCGCGTCGGCCGCCTGGAGGCGCAGCTCGACCCCGTCCCGGTGCTGGCGCCCGGCGGCCGCCTCGACCTCGCGGGGACGCTGCGCTTCGAGGGCGAGCCGGTGGCGCAGGACATGGCGCTGCGGCTGCTCGACGCTTCGGCCATCGGGCGCAGCGACGGGGAGGGGCGCTTCCACCTCTCGCTCGCGCTGCCCGCCAGCGTGCCCCCCGGCCGCGCCACCGCCGTCCTGGAGGCCGCCGGCATCGGGCTGCAGCAGGAGGTCGGCCTGCGGGTGCAGCGCGCGGCCCGGCTCACCATCGAGGCGCCGAGCCTGAGCTTCAACGCCTTCGGCGCGACGGCCGTCGCGGTGCGCGGCGAGGGCACGCTGAGGGTCCGCGTCGGCAGCCTCCCCGTCAACGCAAGCCTCTCCGAGGTCGCGACCGGAACGCTCCTGCTCCGCACCGTCCGCATCGACGCCGTGGCCGTCCCCGGCGACGAGGGCGTCGCGCCCACGAGCGCCAGCCGCGAAATCCTGGTCATCAACCCGCTCACGCTCGTCGGCGTCCCCGTGGCGGCCGTCGCAGGCACGACGTTCGCGGTCCGGGCGAGCCGCAACGCCCGCGCGGCCAAGGCGCACCGCTACCGCTTCCTGGAGCTGCCGCAACGCGTCGCGGCCAAGGTCCTGCGGCCTGCGCTGCCGCCCGCGGTTCCGCGCGTCTTCGACCCCGCAGAGGACGATGTGCTGGAGCTGCGCACGCGCCGCCGGGGCGACTGGGCCGTGCGCGACGGCCGCGGCTTCCCCGTGCCCGCGACCGTGGACGGGCGGAGCATCAGCATCCCCCTCGCAGGCCTCGCGCCGGGCCTCCACCAGCTTCGCCTGGAGCGCGGCAAGAAGGCCGTCGTGGTCCCCGTCGCCGTGCAGCCGCTCCGCTCCGCGCTCGACGACGCGACCCGCCACCTGCTGCGCCGCCTGGAGGGCAGCGAGGGCTTCGTGACGATGGAGGGCCTGGAGTCCGCGCTCGCCGCCAAGGGCGCCAACCCCGAACTCGCGCAGGCCGTGCGGCGCGAGGCCGAGCAGGGCCTCTACGCGGGGCCGCGCTGCGACCGCGCCGCCTTCCACGCCTACTTCGAGGCGCTCGACCGGGCGCAGGCGGCGGCATGAGCCAAGCCGTCCCCCACCCCATCCTCCTCGGCCTCGCGGTCCTGCTGCTGGCCGCCGGCGCCGGCCCCTACGCGCTCTTCGCCTCGCACGTGCTGGAGCGCGGCGACAACGTCATCCGCGAGAAGTGGAGCTCCGACGCCGCGCGCCTGCCGCTCACCCTCGCCGCCGTCGGCATCGCCGCCTTCGCCGCCTCCGGCGTCACCGGCCTCGCCGCGCTCAAGGGCAGCCGCTGGCAGCCGTTCGCGGGTCTCGGCATCCCCCTCGCGGTCTCCTGCGCCGTCGGCCTGCTTGCCTTCGTGGCCGGGCCAGGGGTCTTCTACGCGGGCGGCGCGGTCCTCGCCTGCTTCGCCGCCACCGCCGTCGCCGCCGCGACCCTGGGCCGCGAGCGGGGCGCGCCGTGGCGCGTCGCCCTCCTGTCCTGGAGGACGATTGGCACGCTCCTGACGCTCGGCGTCATGGCCGTCGGCGCGCTCGGCGTCCTCGAGAAGCAGTTGCCGCGCGTGCCGTGGTCCGCCGTCCTCGCCGGCATCGCGCTCGCCGCCCTGATGCGCGCGATGGCCCGCCACGTCGGGCGCGTCGGCCAGGACCCGACGCCCGCCGCGCTGCGGCACGTGCAGGTCCGGCGCGGCCTCGAGACAGAGGACATCCGGGGCGTGGCCGACCGCCTGCACCCGTTCATCGAGGAGGGCCGCGGCGGCGCCGGCTACGACGCGCTGGCCGAGGAGCTGGCGCTGCGGGCCGGCGGCGTCGTGCCCAGGCGCCCCACCGCGCAGGCGGGACCGGGCCTTCCCTCCGCCGCAGCCGGCCTCGCTGCCGTCCTGCGCGCCGCCGCCTTCGCCGCCCCCTTCGCGTTCCTTCTGCCGGGCCTGTGGGCGCTGGCGGGCCCCGTCATCCTGCTGGGCCTGCTGCTGCCGGCGACGCGCTCCACGCTGCTGCCGCGCCGCGAGCCGCTTTCCGCCTCGTGGTGGCTGACGGGCGCGTTGGTCGCAGGCGCAGGCGCGTCGTTCGCGGCGTGGCTGGCCGTCAAGGAGTTGGCCCTCGCTTCCACAGGCTTCGCGCTCGCGATGCCCTACCTTGGCCTCGCTCTCTGGGCGCGCCGCCGCCAGATGCCGGAGGAAATCGCCCTGCTGCGCGCCCGCAAGACGCACGCCCTCGTCGCGCGCCGCACCGTCCAGGCCGTGCAGGGCGGCCTCGTCGCGGGCGCGTTCCTGGCCCTGCCCGCGGCCATCGCCGGCGTGCCCCTCCTGATTGGCGTCGGGCTGCCGCAAGCGCCCCTCCCCTTCATCATGGCCGGCGCGCTTGGCGGCCTCTGCTGGGCCCTCGCGGCGCTCGTCGCGGGCGGCGCGGCGCAGCGCTCGCTGGCGGCCCTCGACGGGGCGCACGCGCAACAGGAGGCCGGCCGGCGCGCCGCCCACCGCACGTTCCTGGAGTCTTTGGAGGCAACCTGATGGCAAACCGAGAGGTCGAGCAAGTGTTGGACACGGTCGCGCGCTACTTCGTTGGCCAGCGCCGCATCCTGGAGAAGGTCCTGGCGGGCGCGCTGGCGAACGGCCACATCCTCTTCGAGGACAACCCCGGCCTGGGCAAGACGCTGCTCGTCAAGGTCTTCAGCAAGGCCCTCGGCCTGGAGTCGCGCCGCATCCAGTTCACGCCGGACATGCTGCCCGCCGACATCATGGGCAGCAAGATCTGGAACCCGGCGACGCGGCAGTTCGAGCTGTTCAAGGGCCCCATCTTCACGAGCCTCGTTCTCGCGGACGAGATCAACCGCGCGCCGCCCAAGACGCAGAGCGCGCTGCTGGAGGCGATGGAGGAGCGCCAGGTCACCATCGAGGGCCAGACCATCCCCGTCCCGCCGCCGTTCATCGTCCTCGCGACCCAGAACCCCATCGAGCAGGAAGGCACCTACCCGCTCCCCGAGGCGCAGATGGACCGCTTCCTGCTCCGCCTCTCGACGGGCTACCCGCAGGACCTCGCCTCCGAGCGCGAAATCCTGCGCCGCCGCGTCGCGTGGCTGGCCGAGGACCCGACCAAGACGGTGCCCGCCGTCTGCGACGCCAAGACGTTCCGCGCGTGGCAGGCGACGGTCGAGCGCGACATCTTCGTGCACGACGCGATGCTGGAGTACATGGCCGCGCTCGTGCGCAAGGTCCGCGAGCACCCCAAGGTGGAGGTCGGCCCCAGCCCGCGTGGCAGCCTCGCCCTGCTGCGCGTCAGCCGTGCGCTCGCCTTCGTGCGCGGCCGCGGCTACGTGACCCCCGACGACATCGTGGACGTCGCGGTCGACGTCCTGGCGCACCGCACCATTGTCGAGGTGGACCAAGCCCTGGAGGGCGTCACGGGCGCCCGCGTCGTGGCCGAGGTCGTCAAGAGCCTGGCGCCGCCGCGCGCCGCGCTGCCTCCGGTGCGCTGAATGCCCGTGCCCTGGGACGCTCACCACCAAACCGCGGTTCGGTCGGGGGCGGCCTGATGGGCCTCGGCAAGAGCGCCGCGCCCCTGCTCTGGTTCGGCGGCCTGCTCGCCGCCTCCGCCGTCTCCGCGGGCAACCTCGCGCTGCTCGGCCTCGCGCTGGTGCCGCTGGGCCTCGTCGCGCTGTCGGCGGCGGCCCCCACCGCCCGCATCACGTCGGCCCACGTCGAGACCGACCCGCCGCGCTCCGTCGTCGGCCAGGAGATGCGCGTCACCGTCCGCGTCGGCCTCGCCGGGCACGGCCCCATCCACCTGCGCGTCGCGCTGCCCGACCCCTTCCGCCTCACCGAGGGCAGCAACACCCTGCACGCCTGGGCCAACGGCAAGCGGCAGGTGACGCTCACGTTCAAGGCGGCGTGCGACCGGCGCGGCGTCCACCACGTCGGCCCCGTCCACGCGCAGGCCCCGAGCCCGTGGCTGCTCGGCGGCGCCCGCGACCTGGAGGCGGGCGAGCCGGTGCAGCTGCGCGTGGACCCCATCGCCGCGCGCCTGCGCCGCTGGCCCGAGTCGCGCACCCGCGCCCGCAGCCCGATGGCCGACATGGACCTCAGCCCCACCGGCGTCCTGACCGGCGAGTTCCAGGACATCCGCGCCTACGTCCGCGGCGACCCGCACCGCAGCATCAACTGGAAGGCGTCGGCGCGGCGCGGCGAGGAGAGCGGCGACCTCAAGCTCCTCGTCAACGACTACGAGCGCGAGGGCCGCCGCCAGGTCTGGGTCTTCCTCGACGCCCGGCCCGAGCTGGTCGGCACCAACCTCGACAACGGCCTGGAGCGCCGCATCGAGGTCGCGCTCGCCCTCTGCTCCTCGTACCGCCGCCGCGGCTTCGCCATCGGGCTCACGCTCTACAACCAGGCGCCGGAAGGCACCCCCTACCCCGACAGCAGCGGCCGGCAGGCGCGCAGAATCCTGGAGATGGTCACCGCGCTCCCCAACCCGCCCGTCGAGGAGCCGCGCGGCCTGGCCGAGGCGGTCGCCTCCACGCGCGGCCACCTGCACCGCGGCGGCACCGTCGCCTACGTCATCACGAGCCTGCGCGGCGACGAGGAGGCGGGGCTGCGCACGCTGCGCTCCATCCTCGCCCGCCGCCGCAAGGCGCCCCCCATCGCGGTCGTCCACGTCGACCCCGGCGGCCTGCTGCCCGATGGCAACCGCAACGACCTCGCGCGCACGCTCGCCGCCCTCGACCGCCCCCACCTGGAGGCGGTGCGCCGCATCGGCATCCGCGCCGTGCGCTGGGACCCCGCGGCGCAGGGCCTCTCCTCGCTCGTGCGGAGGCTGACCGCTTGAGCCGCCGCGACCTGGTCGGCCTCGCCGCGCTCGCCTGCCTCGCCGCCGCCGGCGCGCTGGAGGGCCTGCTGCTGGCGAGCGGCCCCGTCCTCAAGGACTACACCGCCGTCCGCCTGGGGCCGCAGGGCGTCTTCGTGGACATCACGTGGCTCTGCGTCATCACCCTCGGCGCGTTCGGCGCCATCGCGGGGCTCGCAAGCTGGATGCGGACCTTCTTCCTCACCGTCCTCGCGGTGCCCATCGCGTGGAGCCTCGGCCGCGCCAGCCTGCACCCCTGGTGGGTCCTCAAGGCCTCGCAGCAGTGGAACGCGCAGGCACCCTCACCCGCCGCGCTCGCCGGCCACGCCGTCGCGGTCGCCCTCGTCTGCGCCTCCTGCCTCCTCGACGCCCTCGGCCGCCACCGCGACGCCATGCAGGCGCAAGGCATGCCGCCCCAGGACGTCCGCCGCGACACCTGGAGGCTGGGCCTGCGCGGCCTCGGCGTGGCCGGCCTCTGCCTCCTCCTCGCGTTCCTGCTGCCCGGCATCCTCGACCCGCTGGCCACCTCCCTGCGCGGCGCCGTCAAGGGGCCCGCCGCCTTCGCCGCCCTGCTCGCCTCCACGGCGCTGCTCCTGCTCGGCCTCGCCCTCCTCGCAAGCCCCGGCCGGAAGCCGCGGGCCCGCTCCCCATGACGCGCGGCGTCCGGCGCACTCAAATACCCCGGCCCTGTGGGCGGCTCGCCCGCAGCCCCGCAACGGGATGCGCAGACCCGGAAACGGGGCGGTAGATCAGCTGGAAGATCGCGTCCTTGGCATGGACGAGGCCAGGGGTTCGAATCCCCTCCGCTCCACTTCGCAAAGCCCGCTGGGCCCCTGCCTGGTCCCCCGGGCCGCCCACGGACTTTGTGACCACGGGGATGTGGCCTAGGGGTTAGGGCGGGGCACTCATAATGCCCAGGTCGCCGGTTCGATTCCGGCCATCCCCATCACTTCCGGGCGCGCCTGCCGACCGCGCCGCGCAGCACCTGCGCGACCTCCTCGACGATGGCCGGGGGGTCCAGCACCTTGTGCGCCACCCCCTCCGCCAAGGCGCGGCTTGGCAACTGGCCGACCTCCGCCGTCGCCGGGTCCTGGATGATGGCCGTGCCGCCCGCCGCCCGCACCGCCTTCATGCCCTGCACGCCGTCGCGGCCCCACCCGGACAGCAGGATGCCGAGCACGCGGGAGTCGTACTCGCTGGCGAGGGCGGCGAGGAACGCGTCCAGGTTGGGGCGGGGCCGCAGGCTGACGCTGAGGGCCTCAATGCGGCCGCCGGCGACGATGTGCGTGACGCCCGAGGCGGGGTAGTAGATGGTGCCCGCCTCGACCGGCTGCCCGTGCGTGAGGGGCTTGGCGACGAAGCCGGAGCCCTCGGGCAGGAGGCGGTTCCAGTCGGAGGCGGCGCCGTCGCCCCGGTGGTAGAGCAGGAACAGGCAGGAGGAGTCGGGCTGGACGAGCCGCCGCACCTGGTCGAACATGACCTGGAGCGCCCCCGCCGACCCCGCCATCGCGACGACCGCATTCAGTTCCGACACACGTTGGCAACGCGGGGACAGTCATACGCGTGCGGGTGAGGGAGCGAATCCCCACACATAGCAAGCCGGCGGTGCGATTTGAAGCACGACGCTGCCCGGGGGCTGCGCCCCCAGGCGTCACCCCGCGCGTCGAGTGGGGCCTGCGGCCCCACACATAGCAAGCCGGCGGTGCGATTTGAACGCACGACCTGCGGTTTACAAGACCGCTGCACTACCCCTATGCTACGCCGGCGGCGACGGGTGGACACGGACCTGTCTTGAGAACCTGCCGAGGCGACCTGCCGGAACGGTCCGGGTGGCCGCAGGCCACCCTGCCCCCGGGGTGACGTCTGGGGCGGAGCCCCGGACCTGTGCTACCCCTATGCTACGCCGGCGGCGGCTGGGCGACGGACCGATTGTTGAAAGCGCTACTGCCCCAGTTCCGCGCTGCGCTTGGTGGCCGCCTCCACCGCGTCCATGACGATGGCCTGGAACCCTTCGCGCCGGAGGACGTGGAGGGCGGCGATGGCGGTGCCGCCGGGGCTGGTCACCTGGTCCTTGAGGGCGGCGGGGTGGAGGTGGCTGGCCTGCGCGAGTTGCGCGGAGCCGATGACGGTCTGCATGGCGAGGCGGGTGGCGACGTCGCGCGAGAGGCCGACCTTGACGCCGGCGTCCGCCATCGCCTCGACGAGGTGGAAGACGTACATCGGGCCGGTCCCCGAGAGGCCCGTCACGGCGTCCATCAGCTTCTCGCCGACCTGCTCGACGATGCCGACGGCCTCGAAGATGGCGCGCGCCTGGGCCAGGTGGGCGGCGGTGGCGTGGGCGCCGGGGCAGAGCGCCGTCGCGCCCGCGCCGACGGTGGCGGCGAGGTTGGGCATCGCGCGCACCACGGGGACGCCCGCCAGCAGCGCCTCGATGCGGGCGGTGCTGAAGCCTGCGGCCATGCTGACGACGAGCTGGCCCGGCGCGACGTGGCCGGCAAGCTGCGCCAGCACCTCGGGCAGGACCTGGGGCTTGACGCCGAGCAGGATGACGTCGGCGCCCTCGGCGGCCTTGGCGGCGGAGGTGATGCAACGCACGCCCAGCCGCTCCTGCGCGGCCTTGGCGGCGGCGGGGCGGGGGTGGCTGGCGACGATGCGGGCGGGCGTCGTCCACTTGGCGGCGAGGAGGCCGCGCACGATGGCGCCGGCCATCTGGCCCGGGCCGATGACGGCGAGGCGGGGGGTCACCTGCCCCGAGCCGCCGGCCCGCGTTTGACGGTTGCGGCTTTCAAGGCGGGGCGCGCTGCCGGGCTGTGCGCACCTGCCTGGGCGGCACCTTCGGGCCTTTCCACGCCGGCCACGCGGCGTTGCTGCGGGCGGCGGCGCACGGCTCCACCGAGATGTTCGTCGGCGTGACCGACGGCGCCCTCGCCAAGCGCCCCGGCCGCGCCGTCGCCCCTTGGCAGGAGCGCGCGAAGGCCGTCGAGTCCTTCCTGCGCGGGCCGGCGGGCTACACGGGCAAGCTGACGGTCTCGCCGCTCGCCGACGCCGCCGGTCCCGCCGCGACTGGGACCTATGACCGCATCGTGGTCAGCCCCGAGACGGAGCGGGGCGCGCACGCCATCAACGCCAAGCGCAAGGCCGCCGGCCTGCCGCCGCTCCGCATCGACGTCGTGCCCCACGTCCTCGGCGAAGACCTCCTGCCCATCTCCGCGACCGCCGTCCACGCAGGCCGCACCGACGCCCAAGGAAAGCGCCTCCAGCCGGTGCGGGTCGCCGTCGGCTCGGCCAACGCGGTGAAGGTCGCCGCCGCGCGCGAGGAGTTCGTGCGCATCCTGCCGCTGCCCGCCGAGGTGCGCGGCTTCCCCGTCTCCACCGGCGTCCCGGAGCAGCCGCGCGACGGCGAGACCCTGGAGGGCGCCCGCAACCGCGCCAAGG